>CAYZDN010000023.1:0-14532 GCA_964477505.1 uncultured Nitrosopumilales archaeon | reverse complement strand
GTTGAGGGGGTCGAGACCGATGGTCGGCTCGTCGAGGAAGATCAGCTCGGCGTCCGTCTTGAGCGCCATCGCCACTATCACCCTCTGCTTCATCCCCCCCGAGAGCCAGTCGGAGTTCGTGTCCGCCACCTCCTCCAATTCCAGGGCCTCCAGCGCCTCCTGGGTCCTCGTCTTCGCCTCCTCCCCGGCCAAGCCCCGCATCCGCAGGTTCAGCATGACGTGGTCCCGCGGAGTCAGAGGGTAGATCGTCTCCGCTTCCTGAGGGGTTATCGCTATCTTCTCTCTAAGCGCATTCGCGTCCTTGACCACGTCGAGCCCGAGGACGTTCACCCTCCCCGAGGTGGGCATCAGCTGGGTGCTAGCGATCCGGAGGAACGTCGTCTTCCCAGCACCGTTACGCCCCAGCATGGTGAATATCTGCCCCGACTCGATGTCGAGGTCGAGGGAGTCGAGGGCGGGTCGCTTCCCCTTCCTGTACACCTTCGTCAGCTGGGTCGCCTGCAGAGCCTTCAATGTTCCATCACGCCGGGAATCGCGGCGACTTGAGGTTTGCCCAACCATCACGGGTCGGGGGCTCCCGCCCCCCAGTGAAAGGAATCGACGCCTCTGTTATATACAATGAAACCAGGGCGGTCTCAGGCGTCAAACCTTGTCAAAGAATGTAATCATAATGGGGGCCGCAGGAAGGGATTTCCACGACTTCCTGACGTACTTCAAGAACAGTCCAGAATACAAGGTGGTCGCGTTTACGGCCACCCAGATCCCTTACATCTCCGATAGGACCTTCCCCGCCTCGCTCGCCGGTCCCGCCTATCCTGCCGGAATCCCGATCTATCCCGAGGAGAGGCTTCAGGAGCTAATCGACAGCTTGAAAGCCGATGAGGTCTATTTCGCTTACAGCGACGTCTCCAACGAGTACGTGATGAACCTCGCGTCGATAGTCCAGGCAAAGGGGGCGGGGTTCCACCTGCTGGGCCCCGGTGACACGATGATCAGGGCCTCGAAGCCCGTGGTGGCCGTCGTGGCGAGCCGGACGGGCGCAGGCAAGAGCACGATCAGCCGCATGGTCGCCGGGATCCTGATCGGGATGGGGCTCAAGCCGGTGGCGATCAGGCACCCGATGCCCTACGGGGACCTCGCCGCGGAGGCTGTCCAGAGGTTCGAGACCCACGACGACCTGGACCGGTTCCACACGACGATCGAAGAAAGGGAAGAGTATGAGGGGCACATAGACATGGGGGTGGTGGTCTACGCAGGGGTGGACTATGGAGCCATCCTGGAGCGGGCCGAGAAGGAAGGGGACGTCGTCATCTGGGACGGGGGGAACAACGACTTCAGCTTCTATCGTCCGGACTTTACCGTCACCGTGGTCGACCCGATGAGGCCCGGGGACGAGTCGAGGTATTACCCGGGCGAGACTAACGTGAGGATGGCCGATGCCATCGTCATAAACAAGGTGAACGTCGCCCCGAAGAAGATGGTCGACGCGGTGGCACGGACGTGCCGCGAACTGAACCAGAAGGCGGCTATCATAAGGACGAACTCGGAGGCGATCCTCGACAAGCCAGAGCTCGTAAGGAGGAAGAAGGTGCTTGTCGTCGAAGACGGCCCGTCCGTCACCCACGGAGGGCTCTCCGAGGGGGCTGGGGCTGTCGCCGCCAGGGGGCTGAAGGCTGTCCTGGTCGACCCGAGGGCCAAGGCGGTCGGCTCGATTCGGAGGGCTTACAAGAAGTTCCCGAAGCTCGGAAATGTGATCCCTGCCCTGGGGTACAGCAAGGAGCAGCTGAAGGAGCTGGAAAAGAGCATCAACGGGGTCGCCTGCGACGCCGTCGTCCTGGGGACGCCCTCAGACCTCACCCGCATGATAACGATCAAGAGGCCCGTGGCCCGCGTCCGTTTCGAGGCTTCCGAAGTCGGCGGTCGAAAGCTCGCAGGGCTGATTCGGACCAACGAGAGGCTGAGGTCTGCGAAGTCCGGCTAGTTCCACTGAACCCAGTTCACTCGTGGTTCGAGGGGCCTGTTGGCCATCGCATATGCTTCGACGAGGTCCCTGGCGGTCACCACCCCTATCCCTTCGCCGTTGAGCATCAGAGGGAGCCTCTTGAAGCTATGCTGGGCCATGATGCCTGCCGCCTCCCTCCCCAGTATCCCCGGGACCGCCGCCACCAGCGGACTCGACGCCACGTCTCTGACGGGGGTGTCAAGCCTCCGCTTCCGGGCCAGCACCTTCCTCAGAAGGTCCCTTTCCGTGAAGATCGCCCCCCAGCGGTCGTTCTCCGTCACTATCACGCTCCCGATCTTCCTTTCGTCCATCTGCTTCACCACCACGTCCACGGGGGTCTCCGGGAGAGCCGTGACCACCTTCGTAGAGATCACCTTCAGGATCGAGAAGTCCTCCACAGCCCCCCTCAGCTCTCTCACCAGGTCCGTCGGCGTCACGATTCCGACCAGTTCGGCTCCCTCGAACACCATCAGCCTGCTTTTCCTGCATATCATGGCTGCCGCCGTCTCTTCCAGGGTCTGAGTCGAATCGATGGACGGGAATCTCGGGGACGCGACTTCGGCTATGGTCGTCGCCTTCGGGTCCTTCCCCTTTGAAAGCACCCTGCACAGCAGGTCCCTTTCGGTGAACACCCCGCAGGGACCCAGGTCGTCGAGGACCACCACGCTCCCTATATTGTGTCCGTCCATCGCCGCCACGGCCTTCTCGACGCTCGCATCCTGTCCGATGGAGACGACCCCCTTGCCCATGAAATCCCTAGCAAGGCGTCCTGCGTGGCGCTGCAATTCTCCTTGGCGAGAAACCACTCCTCCCATTAAACGGGGAGCACGATTCCCAACCTTGAGAAGCCCACCTGGTCGCGCGTGACTTGGTTTCAGGCATAGGAATCGTCCTCTTTCTTTATGAAGGCGGTTCCTCGGCGCCGCCATGACAGCCTTTGAGGGGACTCCTGACCGCTTCGACGACCAGGAGATCGGAAATCGCCCGACTGATTGACCACACGCTGCTGGGGCCGACGGCCACGCCGGGCGAGATCGACAGGCTCTGCACCGAGGCTCTGGACTACAACTTCTGGAGCGTCTGCGTCGGCCCGGGGTACGTGAAGCAGGCAGCGAGGAAGCTCGCCGGGAGCGAAACAAAGGTCTGCACCGTGATCAGCTTCCCCTTCGGCGCGAACGCGACCGAGCTGAAGCTCATGGAGGCCAGGTTGGCGATAGCCGACGGAGCCAAGGAGCTCGACATGGTCTCCAACATAGGCTCGCTGAAGTCGGGGAACACTGAATGGTTCTTCGCCGACATCAACGAAGTGGCCGCCTATTGCGGGAGGTCAGGGACCATGCTGAAGGTCATCCTGGAGTGCTGTTACCTGACCGACGAAGAGAAGGTGAGAGGGGCTCGAATCGCCGAACAGGCTGGGGCCAACTTCGTGAAGACCTCGACCGGATTCGGGTCAGGCGGGGCGACGACCCGGGACGTGGCGCTCCTCAGGAAAACGCTCACCAGGAAGACGGGGGTCAAGGCGTCCGGAGGGATCGGGACCTTAGCGAAGACCCTTGAGATGGTCAACGCGGGTGCGGACAGGATAGGCACCAGCTCGGGGGCTCGGATAATCCAGGAGCTCCCGTACTAGCCTCCGCGACTGGAGGCGCCGCCCTAGAGCGTGAGCTCCTTGCCGCTCCTTCCGTCGATGAGCACCTGCCTGTGCTTACGCCTTACGACAAGTTCCACCTTGAACACCGGGTAAAGGAACGGCTCGAACGTATCCACGTCCGCCCCCTCCCAGAGCCCCTTCACTACGTCCCTTACGTCCGCTTCTTTGACCTTCGGCGGGACGACCTTCGCCTTGTCCACGTCCACCCCCTCGAGCTCCAGGGGGACGAACTCGGTCGGCTCCCCGGGGAGGTCCGTCAGCCTCCTGTAGAGCTTCTTGTTCCTCACCTCTATCGTCCTCACGAGCCTCTTGTCGTTGAGGAACCCGAGGACCCTCGCGACCGTCGACTTCGACTCCCCGGTGGTGCTCGCGATGTCGAGGGCGCTCGTATCGCTGTCTGGCTTCACCTCGCGCAAGACCTCGACCTGGAGGGTGGTCAGGTTCAGGAGCTTCTCGAACCCTTTGACGACCTCGAGCCCCTTTTCGATTACCACCTCCTTTCCGGAGACGCCGTCCAGATAAGCGTAGACGGTCTCGAACCTCCTCTTGAGGAACCCTCGCCTCTTCCTGACCCCCAGCTGGATCAGGGTCCGAAACTGCGGTGTGACCCCTGTCACCGTCTCTCGCGGGCCGAATATGCCGAAGCTCCGCTCCCTCCGTACGATCACCGGGATGTCGTCCGCCCTGATCGACGGCGGGAGCCCCAGCGCCGCCCTCCCGGCAGCGGCTGCGCTCCCGGCCTCTTCCTCTCCGGCGACAGGGGCCGCCTTCACTTTCAAGGGGCCCTCGTATCTCTTCACCATCCTTTTCGAAATCGCCGGGGTGACTCCTCCCGGCTTGGTGACCCTCTTCTTTATGGCGACCAGGGAGGGGACGGGGGCGAACCCCCCCATCGCGAAGAACTGGCCGGCTTTGAGCGTGGTCAGCTCCTTCGGGAGCCCCTTTCCCGGGAAGAACTGCGCCACCGACTGCAGGTCGTTCTGTATGATCAGTTTGCCGATGAGCTGGTTCCCGCACTGGCTGAGGACGTTCTTGTCGACGAGAGAGGGGCGCTGGGAACAGATCATCAGCCCCATCCCCCTCTTCCTCCCCCTGCGCGCAACTTCGGCGAATATCGGTACCCGCTGCCCGTACTGTGGGACGAACTTGTCGGCCTCCTCCACCACGACCAGGTAGGGTGTCTTCCTATCGGTCAGGGTCGAATAGAGGGCCTCCATGAACGTGGCCACCTTCCCCTTCGGGTCCGATAGGTCCGAGACGTCCAAGATGAGAGGAGGTATGTCGGGGGCCTGCCGCGCGAGGTCTGCGAGGTCCAGCCCTTCCCACGAAAGGTCGCTGTCGGTGTCCTCCCCCACCCACATCGTCTCGAATTTCTCCTTCAGCCCCGTATGCTCCCCCTCGGTGTCAACGATGGCGAAGGGGACGTTGTTCCTGCAGAGCTCCTCGCACAGGACCCCGACGGCGTAGCTCTTCCCGCTCCCGCTGCTCCCGAGGACGCATGTCCTCCCTGTTGCGATGAGGTTGGCGTCTATTGCGAAGGGGCCGGCTTTGCTCGCCCCTATGTCCAGCATGGAATGTTCTTCGTTGGAGAGGTCTGACAATCTTCCGTCCCATGGAGCGCCCGCCCTCAGGTAAAAATTGTTGCGGAACGCCGCAAGAGGCGGGCTCCGCGGCCATGACAAGCTCAAATCCCCCCAGGGGGCCTGGGCCGGAGAGAGCATGGCAGAGAACTTACAGGACAGATATGCGCCGAACGGGGTCTGCTTCGGGTGCGGACCCAAGAACAAGGACGGCCTCCACCTGAAGAGCATCCCCTTCGGGGACACGATCATAGCCAACTGGACCCCCAAGAAGCAGCACGTCGCCTTCGGCAACTTCGGGAGCGGAGGGATAATCTCGGTCCTCATGGACTGCCATGGCAACTGGGCCGCCACCTACGCCCTGATGAAGGCAAAGGGACTGGCGAGCGCACCTGGCACGGTGACCGCAGAATACACTGTCACTTTCTTGAAGCCCTCCCCCATAGACAAGAGCTGGCAGCTTAGCGCCTGGGCCACCGAGATAGACGGAGACAAGGTCAGCGTCACCGGCGAGCTCAAGGTGGACGGTGTGAAGACGGCGACGATGAAAGGGACGTTTGTGGCGGTCAAGGAGGGCCACCCCGCCTTCTACAGGTGGCACTAGGCCCCCGATTTGGCCGCAATCGCTTCGAGGGCGCTTCCGAAGACCATCCGAGGACTGGGGGCCGCTTTCAGGGACGGGTCTTCCCTCCCGACCAAGGCTGTCAACGAGAGCCTTGCGAAGATCAAGGAGCTGAACGGCCGACTGGACTGCTTCATCACCATCCTCGGCGATTCCGCGCGCAGGCAGGCCGAAGAATCGGACAAGAGGTTCAGGGCCGGAGCCCCGCTCGGCCCGCTCGACGGGGTCCCCATCGCAGTGAAGGACCTCATCTTCATCCAGGGGGTGAAGTGCACCGCCGGGTCGAAGATCCTGGCCGACAACATCGCACCCTACGACTCAGAAGTCGTGAGGAGGCTCAAGGAAGCGGGGGCGGTCTTGATCGGGACCACAAACCTCCACGAATTCGCAGCCGGAGTTACCAGCGTGAACCCCCACTACGGTGCGGTGAAGAACCCCTGGGACATCGGACGGATCTCAGGCGGGTCGAGCGGGGGGTCGGCGGTCGCTGTCGCCGTCGGCATGGTCCCGGGCGCGCTCGGGACGGACACAGGAGGGTCGGTCAGGATACCGGCGGGGCTCTGCGGGATCCTCGGCCTAAAGCCAACCTATGGGAGGGTGAGCAGGCTCGGGGTCGTCCCTCTCGCACCTTCCCTCGATGCCGTGGGGACCCTCACCCGGACCGCTTGGGACGCGGCTGCCTTGCTTCAGGCCATGGCGTGGCATGAGAAAGGAGACGTCACGACGGTCGAAACAGAGCCCACCGACTACATGGGCGCCCTTTCGGGCAGTTTCTCCCCGCCCAGAATCGGCGTGATACGCGGGTACTTCGAGGATGCGACGGACCCCGCAGTGGTAGAGGTCATTTCACAGTTCACCTCCAGGCTGAAAGAAATGGGGTGCGCCGTCTCCGACGTGACCCCGGACTGGGTCACCGAGGCGTACAACAGGTGGACGCCGATCAGAAGGGCTGAAGCCACCGCCTTCCATCTGAAGTGGCTGCAGAGCTCTCCTCAGCTTTACGGTGAAGATGTCAGGGAACTGCTGGAGGATGGGAAGGAGGTCCTCGCCGTTGACTACGTGGGCGCTGTGAACGCTCGCCCGTCCCTGATGGAGAGGTTCACTGCCACCATGCAGGACCATGACTTTCTTGTGCTCCCGACGACGGCAGTTCCCGCCACCAAACTGGACCAGGCAGAGGTTGGGGTCAGGGGCAAAGACGTCCCGGTCCGCTCCGCCCTGATCCGCCTTGCCCTCCCGTTCAACTACATCGGGTGCCCCGTCCTTTCGATTCCATCAGGTCAGGTGAACGGGCTCCCGGTTGGGGTGCAGCTGGTGGGGCGGCTCTTCGACGAAGCGGGGCTTCTAGGCCTAGCGCACGCCTACGACGAGAGGTATGGCCCCTACCCTGTCCCTCCTATGTCGGGGCCTGCGAGCAGTTAATATCGAGCCGACTTTTGGGCGGGGAAGAGGAAGTCCAGATTGAAGCCAGGTTGGGGGATGGGTGCCGTCGTCGCCGTCCTGCTGTCCGTCGCCGTGGGGCTCCTGGGCTCGCTCTCGTTTCAGGAGACCCTCTCCCTCCTGCTCCTCCTGTTTGGCATGTGGACAATCGCGGCCGCGTTCATCGTCGTCGACCGCAAGGACAGAAGCTACTATTCGGCCTGGGGGGTTGTCATAGCTGCGCTTTCGCTGGCGTACCTCATCCCGATACAGTACGAGCTCGGCCTGATCTTGCTCGCCATAATCGCGCTGATAGTCATCAACGTATACATCGGCAAGGCACCGAAGATCTACGAAGCGGCCACGAACCCTTCCCCTCCAGCCGGCCCGACCCCCGCGGCAGAGCGCTAGACCGCGAGCTCGAAGTCGTCCATCAACACCTCCCCCTTTCTCACCACCCACCTGGCCCTTCCAGGGAACTCTTGCCCTTCATAGGGGGACCACCCGCACTTGGTCTGGGCCCGGTCGTTCGACACCTTCTCCTCCGAGCGGGGGTCGAGGACCGTGAAGTCCGCCCTCTTTCCGACCGTGATCTCCCCTCTGTCCTCCATCCGGAGGTACCTTGATGGGTTCCAAGCAGCGACCTTCGAGATCAACATAGGGTCGACCCCCTGTTCCCTCATCAGCCAAGACACGACGTGGCAGTAGTCGTCGAGGCCGGGGACTCCCGCCGCCCCTCCCTCCACCTTCTCCTGGATCAGGTGCGGCGCATGGTCCGTCACCAAGAACGACACCCCGCCGTCCCTCACCCCTCCCAGCAGCGCCTGCCTGTCGTCTTCCATCCGAAGGGGAGGGTTCGTCTTCAGGAGCTTGCTGTCTAGCATCGCCCTCCGGTTGAAGTAGATGTGGTGTAGCGTCGCTTCGCAGCGGACTTTCACCCCTTCCAATCTGGCCTTTCTCACCAGGCCAACGGCCTCTCCGGTGGAGGCGTGGCATATGTTGGCTCTCACCGTGTGCTTCCTCAAGGCTTCTATCGCGGCGCGCACCGACTCCACCTCCGCTTCCGGCGGACGGACGTCGCAGTGGACGTCGGGGGCTTCGACCCCCGTGAGCTCTTTCCGCCTGCCGTCAATGATCGACTGCTTCTCGCAGTGCAGGCTGACGGGCTTCCCCACCTTCCACG
This sequence comes from uncultured Nitrosopumilales archaeon, assembly GCA_964477505.1. Classification (GTDB taxonomy): domain Archaea; phylum Thermoproteota; class Nitrososphaeria; order Nitrososphaerales; family Gagatemarchaeaceae; genus UBA183. The sequence continues at coordinate 6,075 of CAYZDN010000023.1, read as the reverse complement.
CCGATTCGAACGCTCCCCCCAGATCGCCTTCGGGGAACGCTCCCGTCCCCGTGGTCTCTGAAAGGTAAAGCTTGTACCCCACGACCCCTGCTGCAAGCTCCTTGACCCGGTCCAGCCTCCCCACGGCGATGCCGCCGTAGAACTTCACGTCGACCTTCGCTTTTTCCGAAGCAAGCTTCGTCTTCAACTCAAGGGCTCCTGCCGTCGTCGTGGGGGCAGGATTGTTGGGCATGTCCACCACCGTGGTCACCCCGCCGTGCACCGCCGCCCTGGTCCCAGTGCGGAAGTCCTCCTTCTGTTCCCACCCCGGCTCTCTTAGGTGGACATGGATGTCAACGAACCCGGGGAAGATGAGGGACCTCCCTGACCTTATCTTCCTGGCCCCCTTCAGTCCGTGCCCGATCTCGACGATCATACCGTCGCTTACTCCCACTTCGGCCTCGAGGAGGCCCCCGGGGGCGACGACCCGCCCCTCGAGGACCAGGTCGTGTTCCAATGGCCCCTAGGTCCTCACGTGCTCTGGGACGCTTTCGAAGCCGAGGAGGGTGTCGCAGTACTGGCACTGGAGCATGCGGTCCCGTTTCAGGGTGGCGAACCTGGAGACCACGGGCTCCCTTTCGGCGTTCGATATGCACCCCAGCTCGGGGCATCTTATCCTCCCCTCGATGGCGTCCGGGACCCTAGGCTCGTACTTCGACACCGCCCCCCCGTCGATATAGTTGACGGTGATGCTTGGGAACACCAGGCAGAGTATGTCTGCGTCTTTCTCGTCCACGTGCCACCTGTCTATCTTGATGATGTCCTTGCGGCCCAGCTGCCTGCTGCTCACGTTCTGCAGCACGGCGACCGAGACCTCGGCCTGCATCCTCGCCAGCTTGTCGACCCTGATGACCCTCATCACCGTCTGGGCCTTCCAGTCAGGGATGTGGTCGATGACTGTCCCCTCCTCGATTCTGCTGACGAGCATGTGCGCCCCTTCCTTTTCGCCCATCTAGCTCCCGCCTCCCATGATGAGGTTCAGGAGCGCCATCCTGACCGGCAGTCCCCCGGCGGCCTGGACGAAGTACTGGGCGTAGTTGGTCTCGTCTAGGTCGGTGCTGAGCTCGTCCACCCTCGGTAGGGGGTGGAGCACCTTGAGCGACGGCTTCGCTTCTTTGAGAGACTCGAGGTTGACCTCGTACATCCCCTTGACCTTCTCGAATTCGGTGGGGTCGGGGATCCTCTCCTTCTGGATCCGGGTCACATAAAGGACATCCAGCTTGCCAACTACGTCCCTGAGGGCGCTCTCCTTCTTCGGGGTCACCCCTCTCTCTATGAGGAAACGGATGACCTCGGGCCTCATCTGCAGGGCGTCGGGGGCGATGAAGGTTATCTCGACGTCGAAGTTCGACAGGGCGTAGGCGAGGGAGGACGACGTCCTCCCATATCTGAGGTCCCCAAGCATCCCGACCTTCAGCCCGTCCAGCCTTCCGAACGCCCTCCTGATCGCGTACAGGTCCACCATCGCCTGGGTCGGGTGCTCCCGGCTCCCGTCCCCGGCGCTGATCACCGGCCTGTCCGAGATTTCCGCCGCGAACCTGGCCGCCCCCATCTTGTTGTGCCTGATGATGAAGACGTCGGAGCCATAGCCCTCGAACATCTTCACTGTGTCGTGGAGGGTCTCCCCCTTGGTGATGGACGACCCGGTCGGGCCGGCGAACCCCGTGACCCGCATCCCTATCTTCTCCGCCGCTATCTGGAAGCTCGAATACGTCCGCGTGGAAGGTTCGAAGAAGAGCAGCGCGGCGAGCTTCCCCTTGAGCGCGCCGTCGAGGCTTCCCGGCCGCTTGTCTAGTTCCTCGACCGAGCGAAGAATCTGTTCGAAGTGGTCGCGCTTGAAATCCCGGGCGCTTACGACGTCCCTTCCAAAGAAGTCAGTAACCGATATTTTGAGCCCGACCTGGCTCTGCTGCCGGTCGCGATATAAGTCTTCGAGCTCCAAACCCTTAAAAACGGAATCGGCGACTATTCGTTTCTTAGAGTGTCCGGGCCGAAAAAAGAGGCGCTGCTTCTCCTTGAGGACGGCTCGACTTTCTTCGGGCAGGGTTTCGGGGCGGACATTGACGCCCCCGGAGAAGTCGTCTTCAACACCGGGATGGTCGGGTACCCCGAGTCCATGACCGACCCTTCGTACGCGGGGCAGATTCTCTGTTTCACCTACCCTCTCGTCGGGAACTATGGGGTCCCTCTCTACCATGACAGGGACGAGTTCGGGCTCCCGAGGTTCTTCGAGTCCGACTCGATCAAGGTGAAGGGAATCGTCGTCCAAGAAGCATGCGCGGTCCCCAGTCACTGGGCATCGAAACTGACCCTTTCGAAGTGGATGGAGAATGAGGGGATTCCAGGGATCCAAGGGGTGGACACCCGGGCCCTCGTGACCAGGCTCAGGGAGGCGGGGGTAATGATGGGGATCCTCGCCAATCGCAGCGAGCCGCTGCGGAGAGAACGGCTTCAAGACCTCTTGAAAAAAGCCGAGCGCTATTCAGCCCAAAACTTCGTCAGGGGGGTGTCCGTCGCCAAGCCCGTCGTCCACGGGAGGTCGGACAGGAGGGTCGTGATCATCGACTGCGGGACGAAGTACGGCATAGTCAGGAACCTGATGCGCAGGGGGTTCGAGGTGGTCCGGGTTCCATACGACTCGAGCTACGCTGACGTCATAAAGTACGACCCCGCAGGGGTGGTGATCTGCAACGGACCGGGGGACCCCGTCGTCCTCAAAGACACGGCCAGATGCGCCTCTTCCCTGGTGGATTCAGGAGTCCCGATCCTAGGGATATGCCTTGGGGAACAGGTAGTTGGGATGTCGCAGGGAGCCGAGACTTACAAGCTGAAGTACGGCCACAGGGGGCAGAACAAGCCCTGCGTCGACGTCACCACGGGGCGAGGGTATGTTACGAGCCAGAACCACGGATACGCCCTCTCGGAAGCGAGCCTGAAGGGGACTCAGCTGAAAAGGTGGTTCGTGAACGCCGACGACAAGACCGTCGAGGGGGTCTTCCACGCCTCGAAGCCGTGCATGGCGGTCCAGTTCCATCCGGAAGCGACCCCGGGACCCTACGACGCGACCTTCGTCTTTGACCGGTTCGTAGACGCCACCGAAGGGAAGGGCTTGAGAGGTGAATAGATGCGAGGCGTGAGGGCGTAAGGAAGGTCCTCGTCATCGGGAGCGGCGCCATCAAGGTGGGCGAAGCGGGGGAGTTCGACTATTCAGGGAGCCAGTGCCTGAAAGCACTGAAGGAGGAGGGGGTCGACTCAGTCCTGGTCAACCCAAACATCGCCACGATTCAGACAAGCGCGCCGTTCTCCGACCACATCCACTTCGTCCCTATCTCCCTGGCGTCCGTCGCGAAAGTTATCGAACGGGAGAAACCAGACGGGATTCTCCTGGGATTCGGCGGGCAGACGGCGCTGAACTGCGGAATAGAACTGGCCGAGAAGGGGGTTCTCGAAGATAATGGGGTGAAGGTCCTGGGGACCCCCATCCGAGGTATACAGCTCACCGAAGACCGGGACCTGTTCAAACAGACGATGGTCGGGTGCGACGTCCCTGTCCCCAAGAGCAGGGCTGTCTACTCTTTCGACGAGGCAAGGCAGGTCGCAGAAGAGCTCGGGTTCCCCGTGATGGTCAGGGTCGCCTACACCCTCGGGGGGAAGGGGGGCGGGGTGGCGAAGAATCTCGAGGAGCTAGGGGCGATCGTGGAGAAAGGGCTCAACAGCTCCCTCACCCACCAGGTACTGGTCGAGGAGTACCTCGGCGGGTGGAAGCAGATCGAGTACGAGGTCATGCGGGACGGGGAAGGGAACAGCATGGTCGTCTGCAACATGGAGAACATGCTCGGGATGCGGGTCCACACCGGGGACAACGTCGTGGTCGCCCCTTCACAGACTCTCACCAACTCCGAGTACCACACGCTCAGGACCGCAGCGCTCAGGGCCGCGAAGACATGCGGGATAGTGGGGGAGTGCAACATCCAGTTCGCCCTCCATCCAGGGTCCGAAAGGTACGCGGCCATCGAGATCAACGCGAGGCTTTCCAGGTCCTCGGCCCTGGCATCCAAGGCGACGGGGTACCCTCTCGCCTACATCGCCGCCAAGATCGCCCTCGGCTATCGTCTCACCGAGCTCAAGAACAAGGTCTCCGGGGTGACCACGGCGCTCTTCGAGCCGTCTCTCGACTACCTCGTCGTGAAGATGCCCCGGTGGGACACGGTGAAGTTCGACGGGGCCCTGAGGAGCATAGGCACCTCGATGAAGTCCGTAGGGGAGGTGATGGCCATCGGGAGAGGGTTCGAAGAGGCCATCCAGAAGGCGGCGCGCATGGCCAACCCGCATTACGACGGCCTGATCAGGGCCGGGACGAAGGTCCCCGACAGGTCCGAAGCCACAAGAAGACTGGAACGCCCCGGAGATACGATAACGTTCGACCTCGCCGACGCCCTCCGTGCGGGCCTCGATGAAAGGGAAGTGGCCGCCAGAAGCGAGGTCGACCCATGGTTCGTGACGAAAATCAAGAACGTGGTGGACTTCCACGGCTACCTCGAGTCGCAGGCGCCCGGGGCGACCCCGAACAAGGAGACCCTCGGCATGGCCAAGAAGCTCGGGTTCTCTGACAGGCAGATCGGGGACCTCCTCGCGGTCGGGGAGGACAGGGTGAGGGAAGCAAGGATCAGGCTTGGAGTCACTCCGGTGACCAAGGTGATAGACACCCTGGCCGGAGAGTGGCCCGCAAGGACGAACTACCTCTACCAGACGTTCGAAGCGGCCGTGGAGGAGGCCGCGCCCACGGGGAAGCGGAAGGTGATGGTCCTTGGCGCCGGACCCTATAGGATAGGGAGCTCGGTGGAGTTCGACTGGGGGACAATGAACATGGCCTGGGCGCTCAAGCAGAGCGGCTACGACGAGGTGATAGTGGTGAACTGCAACCCAGAGACGGTGTCGACGGACTTCGACATGAGCGACAGGCTGTACTTTGAAGAGCTCACGCTGGAGAGGCTCCTCGCGATCTACGACAAGGAGAGGCCAGAAGGCATCGTCCTCTGCGTGGGGGGCCAGACCCCCAACGACCTGGCCGAGAGCCTCGAGAAGCGCGGGGCTGTAATCCTCGGGACGCCGTCGCAGTCCATCGAGGCCGCCGAGGACAGGGCGAAATTTAGCGCGCTTTTGGACCGCCTGGGGATTCCTCAGCCCGCATGGGGGTCGTTCCGGTCCCCAGTCGAGGCCGCCACCTTCTGCGCCCGGGTCGGGTACCCGGTGATAGTGAGGCCGTCGCACGTCCTAAGCGGCTCCGCCATGAGGGTCATCTGGGACCCGTCCGAACTCGAGACCTACATCACGAAGGCGGCGAAGGTCAACCCTGACTATCCGGTGGTGGTGAGCGAGTTCGTAGAAGGGGCCCGGGAGGTCGAGGTCGACGCCGTCTCGGACGGGAAAGACACCGTCATCGGGGCGATCATAGAGCACGTCCAGGACGCCGGGATACACTCGGGAGACGCGATAATGTCAATCCCCACCGTCTCCATCACCAAGGCCGCGAAGGAGAAGATCAGGGTCTACACGCGAGGGATAGCCAGGGAGCTGAAGGCCAAGGGGCCGCTCAACATGCAGTACCTTGTCCGCGGAGCGTCGGTCTACGTCATCGAATGCAACCTCCGGGCCTCGAGGTCCCTCCCGTTCGTCTGCAAGGCGACGGGGGTGAACCTGATTGAAGTCGTAGCTCCCGTGATGAACGGCGGCGCACTGAAGAGGAAGTCCGACGTAGAAGAGCCCAAGCGCTTCGCCGTCAAGGCCCCGCAGTTCTCTTTCCTCCAGATGGACGGGGCGGACCCCAAGCTGGGGGTCGAGATGAGGTCGACCGGGGAGGCGGCTTGCTTCGGTGACACCTTTCCAGAAGCCCTCGCCCAGGCGTTCATGGCCACGGGGAGGAAGATCCCGAAGAAGGGGGAAACGGGGCTCCTGCTGCTCGAGCGCTGGCAGGACGTGGGGTCGTTTGCGAGCCTCCTTTCCGGGTTCCAGAAGCGCGGGATACAGGTCCTGGAG
>CAYZDN010000022.1:0-29333 GCA_964477505.1 uncultured Nitrosopumilales archaeon | reverse complement strand
CTGTCGAAGAGAGACCCCCACCCATGCCAGAGCCAACACCTTTCACGCAACAGCCCGAGTCACACCCATCACAGGCTCCTGCTGACGCTCCCAAAGCCGGGTTGGAGCCCGACGAGACGCAAATGAAAGCACTTCAGGTCTTGAAGGATGCCCCGAAGAGCACACGCGAAATCGTGAACGCCCTGGCGAAGTCGAGAGAGCACACAGCTCGGCTTATGAAAGAGCTCTTCGATGCCGGGCTCGTCAGTAGAAACGACTCATCCAAGCCCTTTGTCTACCAACTCACGGACGAAGGCCGGCGGTTGCTGTCCTAGCAACCTGACGGTCGCGTAGATTAGGGCCTTCGTCGCGGGAAGAATTCCACCCATCCCCGTCGAAGCGGTTTTAAGACAGGACGTTACCAATCTTCCGAAGGCGCGATGGGTTTGCTCGCTGAGCAAATCGTGAAGATGGACTGCGACCGATGCAAGCTGCGGACCGAACACTATGTCTTGGACTACGGCGACCGGCCGGCGCTCGTCCGTTGCCTTAGGTGCGGGCACGTCATCACTAACGTGGGGGTGCCCATCAACCACGAGCCGTACCCGACCGACGACCGCAAGCCGATCTATGTGGTGTAGGCCCAGCTGACTAGGCCGCGACCGAGCGCACGCTATGCCGGTGTCGAGCGCATTCGACCCGCCATGACGAACTTCAATAGCCCCACATCGCCGGCCGGCCGAAAGTGGACTCGTCCTTCTACACCATCCTCGGGTTGAAGCTCTCGCTCATACCCGCGTTGATCTTGGCCGCCAGCTACGCCGGCGTAAGGTGGGGGCCTGCGGTCAGCGGATGGCTCGTCAGCCTGCCTCTCACCTCGGGCCCGGTCCTCTTCTTCCTGGCCATCGAGCAGGGGGAAGCGTTCGCATCCCAAGCGTCCAACGGGGTGCTTCTGGGGCTCGCTTCGATTGCCGCCTTCTCTTTCGTCTACACCTGGCTGGCGACGCGGCGCCCAAGGGCCACTTGGTTCTACCCTCTGCTGGCGGGGTGGGGCGCCTTCTTCCTCGCGACGTTCCTCTTGGAAGAAATCTCTGTGACGGTGGAAGTTTCGTTCATCGGTGTCATCGCCTTCTTGGCGCTCGTGGCGAAGGTATTACCCAGGCCCGGCGTCGTACCACCTTCGAACACATCGTGGAAAAGCTGGGAGGTCGTCATCCGGGTCGTCGCCGCGACCGCGCTCGTGCTCTTCATCACAGAGGCCTCGACCCTGTTAGGCCCGTACCTGAGCGGCCTCCTCACTCCATTTCCCATCTACGTCAGCGTCCTGTCGGGCTCGCTCTACAGGGTCCAGGGCTCAGCGGCGGCCATCCAACTCATCAGGGGGACCACCCTCGGACTGTTCACTCCCGCCATCTTCGCGTTGATTATAGGCGTGACCATCGTAGGGTTCGGCATCGGGGTTGCATTTGGAATCGCCATTGTGGCGTCGCTCCCCATCCACACGGCCATTCTGAGGTTCCTGAGGTAGGCGGACCTTCCCTTTGGCCACGAACTTGTTTTAGTCTCCATCGGAAATGCGATGTCGGCCCAATGGTCCCAGGGCCGCCTCCACCCCCTCCGACTTGACGACCTCCGCGGCGATTCTCTCACGGGCTCCCTGGACCGTCATTAGCCTACGTCACCACGGCACACGCTCGTTGAGTGGTATTACAGGAGAAACCCGCGGCTCACGCCGCGATGCTTGTCACTAATTCTTGCTCGACGCCGTGCGGCACTCGCCCCTTGCTCTTCGGAGCAGCCGTTCTAGCGAACATCAGCAGTGGCATGATCCCCCTCATCGCTTTGCTCTCCGCCTTCCTGAGATGCTCTTCGAAGGTGGTCCTCGGGAGTCCGAGGTTCTTCGCGATCTCGTCCGTCGAGACCCTCTTGGGTATGTCGTAGTACCCCCTGACGAGGGCGGTCCGCAGGGCGAGCGACTGCTTCTTCGTCAGTCCACCGAGCAGGCCATTCGCAGATATCGCAAACGTGTCCCTCACGGGACTGCCGCTAAGGGAGTTCCTCGAGATGACCTTCACCGTCGCCACAGACTCGAGCTGATTGAACATGTTCTTCACGTCCGCGTTATGGAAGGACAACACTCGATAGAACCCCCACCCCTTCTTGAAGAAGATGGGTTCCATCTTCAGACAGTTGTTCCTCTCGATCACATTGGCTGTAGAATTGCTGATCGGCCTGCAACCGCAGGTTTGAGTCACAATTTGAGCGCTGGAGTCGGAGATGATCTGCCTGGCTACCTTGAGCCCGAGCTCGCGCTTAAGGACGCCTATGCTGAGCTTGATCTCTTCCGAGGCCTCCGGGCCTTCGTCGGACGAGATCTCGATGAGGTCACGGTTGCGGTTGCACCAGATCGCGAAGGTGAGCTCAGGGAACATCCGGGACACCCTGTAGTGGGGGAACTCCCTCTGGATCTTGAAGGAGTTCTCGTATATCGCCATCGGGTGCCTTGGAAGACCGTCGGCTATATATCCCTGGGGCCGTCGTACGCTGGTAATTCTGGTCGTCGTACGACGGACTCGTTTGCCGTCCTACGACGGCACAAGGATAATCCATATGGGTGGCGTGCACCTGACCCATGAATTCCAGTGCTGATGATGCCGCCCGAGGCAACCCCTCTTCGGCGGCTTTGGGCCTGCAGGTTCCGCACAGGACGCTGGTCCTGCTGCTGGTCACCGCGTCCCAGTTCCTGATAGTCCTCGACTACACCATCGTCCAGATCGCCCTCCCATCGATCCAGACGGAGTTCGGGCTTTCGGTGGGGGCGGTGCAGTGGGTGCTGACGGCCTACGGCCTAACGGTCGCTGGGTTCCTCCTCCTGAGCGGGAGGGCCGGGGACCTCTACGGGCACAGGCGGTTCTTCCTCGCTGGGCTCCTGATATTCTCCTTCACGTCGCTGGTGGCCGGATTCGCCCCGTCGTCGAACGTCCTCATCGGTGCCAGGGTCGTCCAGGGTATAGGCGCGGCCATGGGCTCATCTGGAGGGCTGTCGATCCTGGTGGCCACTTTCCCAGAAGGGAAAGAGCGCAACAGGGCCCTCGGCATCATGGGTTCGGTCCTTGGGTCGGGCTTCATAATGGGGATGATCTCGGGGGGGCTCATCACATCCTTCGCAGGATGGAGGTGGGTCTTCGGCGTGACCGTCCCGGTCGGCTTCGCGGCCACCACGCTCGCCGCGAGGTTCGTCCCCACTCCGCCCAGAATGCTCAACAAGGATGGGAAAGCGAAGCTGGACTTTCCCGGCGCCGTCACCGTGACGGCGGGGTTGATGCTGCTCGTCTACGCCCTCACAAACGTCGAGAACGTCGGTTTCGGGTCCGTCCAGAGCATCGTGACCTTCGCCCTCTCTGCCCTTGCCCTGGGCTTGTTCGTCGCTTTGGAAAGCAGGACGGAGCGGCCGCTCTTGCCGCTGGGGTTCATCAGGAGGCGGTCGGTCTTCACGGCCAACGCCGTGGCGCTGGTGACCCTGGCCTCCTTCGTGGGGATGATCTTCATGCTCACTTACTACCTCCAGGAGATCGTCGGATATTCCCCACTGATCACGGGGCTGTCGTTCGCACCGGCGGGGCTGATGTTCTTCACCATCTCGGGGTTCGTGGCTGCGCGGCTGATCAACCGGGTTGGGCTGAAGCGGGTCCTGGTCACGGGCGAAGCCCTCGCAGTGGTCGGATACCTGTTGCTCGTCCGCATCTCGCCGACGTTGAACTACTTCTCCGTGGTGCTCCCCGCCACCGCCCTGGTCGCCTTCGGCGTCGGGCTCGCCTTCCCAGCTTACAGCATAGCGGCGCTGATGGGCGCGAAGCGCGGGGAAGAAGGGCTGGCCTCGGGGATCCTCAACACGTCGCGCCAGGTGGGCGGCCCCATAGGCGTAGCCGTACTGATCACCATCGCGTCATCCCTGGCCGACCCGCCCCCCAGCGTCGGAATTGGACAGATAGTGAACGTCACCTACGGGTTCGACGTCGCCTTCGCCGCGGCCTCGGCCATAGCGGTGGCCGCGACTCTTCTTGCCAGCGCGTTCAGGCACGACGGCGACAGAACATTCGAAATCCAGCCGACGGGCGAGATGTGACCGGGGCTAGGCCCCCGAGAACAGCTCACCCAAGACCGCCTTCTCCGCCTTCCTTCTGTGCATGACGAAGGTGGAGTTCTTTATCTCAAGTCCGTGCGGGTCCCCCGCCCATCTGAATCGGCCTGATGGTCCGCTCGGCCGACCTCGCGGTGGTTGGGCCAAACAGATATGTAACTGACACGAATCGGCCATCAGAATGGGCTCACAGGAAGGGGTAACAAAGGAGCTCGGTGTCGGGGAGGTCATCTCGAAGACCTTCGACCTTTACAAACTCGAGTTCGTGAAGTACTTCATACTCTTCCTGGTGCTGTACGCCGTCTACGGAGCGGTCCTCACCGCGGTGCAGAACGCCGTCGTGGTCCAATCCGTCCCGACGAACGCCAACGGGACGCAGATAGCGACCTGGTTCAGGGACAACGCCGGCGCCCTCCTAGGGTCGGGACTCGTCAGGCTCCTCGTGCTCGTGGTGTTCATCCCGATAATCTACGGGAGCGCCATCAAGATGGCGTCTGATCAGATCAAGGCGAGCCCGGTGGACCTCGGGGCTTCCATCCGCTACGGCATGTCGAAGCTGCTGTGGGTGTGGGTCGTGAGCCTGGTCGTTGGGATCATCGTGATCATCGGGCTGATCGCCCTGGTCATTCCCGGGATCATACTCGCGATAATGTTCTCGCTCGTCCTTCCAGTCCTCATGATAGAGAACACAGACGTCGTGAAGACGATGAGCCGGAGCCGGGAGCTCGTCGGCCACAGGTGGCTGAAGACATTCCTAATCTTCCTGGTGTTCGGGATAATCATAGTCATCGCCAGCGTTATCGCCGGCGCAATCGGAGGGCTCTTCGGTGCGGGGAGCACCGAGGTCACCAACATACTCTCGGCGTTCTACCTCCCGATAATCCCCGTAGGATTGACCGTCTACTACTATTCCAACCTCGCCAGGACCGTCCCCGTCCAAGCCGGCCCGACGTCCGCGCCGTCCGGTCCCGTGGCACCGCCCGGGTCGAAGTTCTGCACCAACTGCGGTGTCCAGCTCGACGCATCGGCCACATTCTGCTCCAAGTGCGGAGCGAAGCAGCCCGCCCAGTAATTTCGGGCCTCTGGAGGACGATTTCACGCAGCTGTTGATATAGGACCGTCGGAGAATTGTCTAACAGACCGAAGGCAAAATGAACTACTGTCCCAGATGCGGTGCTCAACTGACAACGGGCCAGAACTTCTGCGGGCGCTGCGGCCTCGACCTCAGAGCCGTGGGCCAACCAGTACAAGCCCAGGAAGAACCCATGAAACCGGTGCGCGGCCTCGGGCGGAACGCGGTCGTGTATCTTACCCGAGAGGGGGTGCGCGGGCTGGAGATACGCTCCTCGGCCCTCCTCATCCTCGGGATTGCTTTCGTCCTCTTCCTCGTCGGTCTGATCTACTACGAGACGCAGGCCTTTGCCCTGGCCGTCTACATCACGCTCTGGATAGCCGCTTCCGGCCTCCTTTACGACGAGCTGAGATGGAGAGGGTTGCGGAGACTCGGCGAAGACCCCCCTCAGGCGAACGGGAAGAAGTCGTGGCTCATCCCCTGGCAGAACATCCGAGTGGCCGACTGGAACGGGAAGACCCTGTGGTTCACCGGCGCGAACCCGAGGCGCAAGCTCTCCGCGACCTTCGACAGGGAAGGCGCGCCCATCGTAGAAAGGACCCTCAACTCGAACGGCGTGAAGTACTCATGGAGGGGCCCTAGGCTCCCGCCCTACCTTACCCGGTTCTCGACCCTCGCCCTCCTCGTGTTCATCGCGGGCCAGGTCATCCTGATCCTCGCCGCGACCCTGCCTTTCTTCCCGGGAGAGGAGGCACTTTACACCACGGTCTACAACAACGCCCAGAACTCGATAGCCGGAGCCACCTTCATAGGCGAGTTCCGCGGCATATTCCTGAACAACATCCAGGTGGCCTGGGGAGGTGCGATACCCTTCTTTGGGGCCCTTACGTACGGGGTGACGAGCTACAACACCGGGCGGGTGATCCAGGTCATCGCCATCACCAACCTCAACCCTCTCACAAACGCGCCGCAGCCTTTGTCACCGATTATCGTCCTCATAGGGCTCTACCTCTTCCCTCACACCTGGGTCGAAGAGTCGGCCTACCCGATCGCCACTGTAGCGGGGATGCTGGCGCTCACGAAGTGGCGCTCCGTGTCCCCGGGGGAGTTCGCCAGGAGGCGGAACTGGGGGTCGACGAAGCTGGCTTTCGCTTTGGGCGGGGCGGCGGCGATCCTGGCGGCAGCGGGGTTCATCGAAACGCTGACGAGCTACGTGAGATACGACATCCTGGCGGTCTGGGTCCTGCTGGCCCTTCTTTACTTCGCCTGGAAGAAGAGCCGCAGACGAACCACGCCCATAGCAGGTAGTCCTTAATTCCCAGCTCCGAATCGCCGCCCCAGTTTGTCCTTTTCCGCCGACCTCGCCTGGCAGCGAGCCAAGACCCTCGCCCCATTCCCATCGCGGCTGGACTCCTATTACAGGGACATCCTCCAACAGTATGAAAGGGCCCACCGTACCGCTTCGACGGCCAGGCTGAAGGGGTACGACCCCACAGAGCAGGTGGAGAGCAAGACCGTCTTTGACCTGGCGGACCGGGTCAACCAGATGCTCCGCCTGGACCAGTTCGAGGGGCTCGTGGACAGGCTGAGGGAGCTGCTGCACACGACCACCAAGGAAAGGGCGGCGCTCACCATATCCCAGGAGATAGCGCTCGGCAAGTTCGGCGCCCTCGAGAGGCACGAAGCGCTCAGCAACGGGGTCCGCGCCGGCCTCGCGGTCATGACCGACGGTGTCACCGTTGCCCCCCTGGAGGGGATTTCCACGGTTACGATAAAGCATAACGACGACAACACCGACTACGTCTCTGTCTCGTATGCCGGACCGATGCGCTCGGCAGGGGGGACGGAGGCCGCGTTCTCCCTCGTCATAGCGGACCTGACGGCGAAAAAGCTCGGCCTGAGCAACTACCGGGCCAGGCAGGAGGAGATCGACCGGTTCGCGGAGGAGCTGAGGATCTACGAGCGGGACGTGGGGAACTTCCAGTACAAGGTCACCGACGACGACATCAGGCGCGCCATCTCGAACATCCCGGTCGAGATAGATGGGATAGAGACCGACCACATCGAGGTGGTCGTCCACAGGAACCTGAAGCGCGTCGCCACCGACAGCCTCAGGGGAGGAGCGCTCCGGGTGCTGAACGACGGGGTCATCGGCCGCGCCAATAAGCTCTCGAAGAAGCTCGCCGGCCTGAACATCTCCGGTTGGGAGTTTCTCTCGCAGATTAAGGGGGGGACCCAGCAGACCACCAACGAGACCGAGAAGGCAGGGGCCCACTTCGAGGAGGTCATATCCGGTAGGGCCGTCCTGTCGATGCCGAGGAGCAAAGGAGGGTTCCGGCTCAGGTACGGCAGGTCGATGAACACGGGGCTCTCGACCATCGGCATCCATCCGGCCGTCGCGACGCTGCTCGATTACCCCGTCGTGGTCGGGACCCAGGTGAAGGTGGACCTGCCAGGCAAGGCCGCGACGATAGCGTTCGTGGATTCCATCGAGGGCCCCACCGTGCTGATGAAGGACGGAGGGGTGGTCCGGGTGACGTCCGTCGCCCAGGCAGAGGAGGTCCGCGACGCCCTTTCGAAGATAATCGACCTCGGGGACGTGCTCATCAGCTACGGGGACTTCCTGGAGAACAACAAAGCCCTCCCTCCTTCCCCCTACGTCGCCGAGTGGTGGGTGCAGGACCTACGTAGGGCGATGGCGGGGATCCCCGGCGGGGTCGAAATGCTTGGAGTGGCGGGAGTCTCCCGTGGAAGGGCGCTCCAGTTGCAATCCTCCCCCATGACGGTCCCGACCGCCGCCGAAGCGCTCGCCATATCCCAGTCCCTCGGCATCCCACTCCACCCCTGGCACACCCCGAGGTTCGACAGGGTGGGGGCGGCCGAGCTCGCGGAGCTCAGGAAGTACTCTCTGCTCCAGGGGTTGGACGTCGTGGTAAACGCCAACGTGCCTCAGATACGCTGGATCCTGAACACCTGCCTGATCGAGCACAGGATAGAAGGGGACATCGCGGTCGTGAGCGGAGACCCAGCCGTCATACTGCGGACCTTGCTGAGGCTCTGGGAGCCCGAGTTCATGGTCTCTCCGGAAGAGCCGGACTACGTCGAGCGCCTGTCAGGGGTCCGGCTGGGACGCCAGAGCACGACGACCATCGGCATCAGGGTCGGACGCCCGGAAAAGGCGATGGTGAGGAGGCTGAAGCCCCCCGTCCACACCCTGTTCCCGGTCGGAAGGGAAGCGGGGCCCATGCGCGACGTCTTCGCCGCCTCCAAAGCCGGGAGGGTAGAGATCGAAGTGGTCAACCGGTTCTGCCCTTCGTGCAACCAGAGGCGGATGACGCTCCTGTGCGAGGTATGCGGCGGGGCGACGGAGAGGTTCATGGCCTGTCCAAGGTGCGGGACCACCACCGACGAGACGACCTGCCCCAACTGCAGGGTGAAGACCCTGGACTATTCGAAGATGGACTTCGACTTCCGGTCGAAGCTCGAGTCCATCAGGATGAAGATCCCGTTCTCTCCGAACAAACCAGTCAAAGGGGTGAGGGGGCTGACCAGCCTCTCGAAGGTCCCCGAGGCGCTCGAGAAGGGGGTCATCAGGAGCAGGCACGACACCTACGTCTACAAGGACGGCACCCTAAGGATCGACGCCACCAACGAGCCTCTGACCCACTTCAGGCCCAGGGACGTCAAGGCCGACATCCACGCCCTGGTCGGTCTCGGGTACGCCGTGGACACGAGCGGAGCCCCTCTCCAGAGCGACGACCAAGTCCTCGAGCTGAAGCCCCAGGACATAATCGTCCCTGCCGATATCGGGAACGACCTCGTAAGGATGGCCCAGTTCGTGGACGACGAGCTCCAGAGCCTCTACGGGCTCGAGCCGTTCTACAGCGTAAAAGGGCCGGCGGACCTGCTCGGCAAGATCGTCATCGGGCTCGCCCCGCACACTTCCGTGGGGGTGGCGGGAAGGATAGCCGGCTTCTCGGCGACCCAGGTCTGCTTCGCCAACCCCTACTGGCACTCGGCTAAGAGACGCGACTGCGACGGGGACGGGGACTCCCTCATGTTGCTGATGGACGCGCTCCTCAACTTCTCCCTGCAGTACGTCCCCTCCCAAATCGGAGGGTACATGGACACCCCCCTCCTGATCCAACCCGTCATCCTCCCATCGGAGGTGGACGAGCAGGCGCACAACTTCGACATCGCCTCAGCCTACCCACTCGAGTTCTACGAAAAGACGCAGAGCGCCCCGCCCGCCGCTTCAGTAACCGACATGATAGAAAAGATAGGGGATCGGCTCGACAAAGACACGCAGTTCTACGGATACAGCTTCACCCACCCCACCAGCGCGCTCACCATCAGGCGCTCCCGAGGGTCCTACTCTACCCTCCGGACCCTGAACGAAAAGATATCGAAGCAGGTCGAGGTGGCGTCCCTGATTGAGGCGGTCTCCACCCGCGAGGTGGTCGAGTCTATCATCCGGACCCACCTGATCAGGGACATAATGGGGAACGCGAAGAAGTACGCGACCCAGTCCTTCAAGTGCAAGGCTTGCGGCCTGACCATGAGGAGGCCTCCCCTGTCATGGAAGTGCCCGAACTGCGGGGGGGAGATCCGCGGGACCCTGACGAGGGCATCTGTGGAGAAGTACCTCTACATCGCCCAGAGGCTCGCTCGCGAACACGACGTCGAGCCCTACCTGAAGAACAGGCTGGACATGTTGCAGAGGGAGCTCGACCAGCTCTTCCAGGGCCCTAGGAAGGCGGACCAGCTCGAATTGACTGACTTCCTGACGCCCGCGCTAGCCGAATGAGTAGGCGGGCGAATCCCTGAACGAGTACTTGACCTTCTGGAACCCCCTCCTCATCTCCTTGACCCTTGAAACGACCTCGCGCTTCTTCGTCCCGCCCAGAGCCAGGTGGACGACCTCGGCAATCTCTTTCATCTCGGACCTCCCCATCCCTAGGCGCGTTAGCTCGGACACTCCCAGCCGTATCCCTCCCGGGTTCGTGTAGTGCCTCCCCGCCTGGAGGTCCCCTGGGATGGGCTCCCTGTTACAGATGACGTTCTGCTCTTCCAGCAGCTTCTCGATGACCCCTCCATCAGAATATTTCGTGATGTCCAGCGCCACCTGATGCGATTTCGTGTATCCGTTCTTCTCCCCGAGGACCTTCTCTCCCAGGTCGGCAAGGCGCCCCGCGAGGGTCTGGGCGTTCACCACCACGTCCTTCGCATACCGCCTTCCGAACTGCAGGAACTCGGCGAAGACCATCGCCTTCGCCGCCACGTTGTTGAGGTGGTGGTTGCTCGTCATCCCGGGGAAGACCCCCTTCTTCAGCGCCTCCGCATGCTCGGCATGGGAGGCGATGGCTCCTCCCTGGGGCCCGAACAGCACCTTGTGGGTGCTGAAGGTCATAACATCGGCTCCTTCGCGTAGGGGGTCCTGGAACTGGCCTCCGGCGATCAGCCCCGCCACATGGGCTGCATCATAGCATATCTTCCCGCCCCTGTCGCGTATCGCCTGCTCCAGCTCCTTGATGGGGTGGGGGAAAAGGAAGAGGCTGCACCCGAACATCGCCAGCTTCAGCGACGGGAGGGCCGCGATGCGCTTCTTCGTCTCGTCCACATCGATGTTCATCCCTTCCTTGTCGAAGGCGAAGTAAGCGACCTCCAGCCCGTGGACCGCCCCCGCCGACCCCCCGAAGTCCTTCTTGCCGTGCGAGATATGCCCCCCATTGGGGATTGAAAGCGCCATCATCACGTCGCCGGGACTTGTAAACGCGGTGTAGACCGCCAGGTTCGCAACGACTCCGGAAGTGGGCCTGACGTCGACGTGGTCCGCCCTGAACAGCTTCTTCCCCAGCGCTATGGCCTGAAGCTCTATCTGGTCGATGTACCTGCATCCGGCGTACACCCTCTCCCCCGGCCACCCCTCAGCGTAGCGATGTCCCAGGTCTGACGAGAGCACCCTTCGCACCGGCTCGGACGCGAGGTTCTCACTGGCTATCATCGGGAGGCTTTCGGAGAACCACTTCTCGTGAGAACGGACCTTGCTCATCACCGATTTGAATTCAGAATCGTAGGAGGGCACGAGACGTCGCGAATGCCGACGATAATTATACGTTTGTTCGGCGATTCGGCGGGTTGCTTAATACCTCCTCCTATTCGGGGAGAAAACGAGGCCGAAGTTGCAGTCGGGCTGGAACGGGGCCAAGAACGGCATCGAGCTTTCTCACGTCAGCAAGTCCTACGGGTCGGTCCTCGCCCTCAACGACTTGAGCTTCGAAATCCCTACGGGAGGGAAGTTCGCCCTCCTAGGGCCAAACGGCGCCGGCAAATCCACCGCCCTCAAGCTCTTGATCGGGTCGCTCAGGGCGGACACAGGCTACGTGAAGGTCATGGGGGCCGCGCCGGAGAGCAAGGAGTCGAAGGCGGTGGTGGGGTACCTGCCGGAGGACGCCCTTCCATACAGGATGCTTTCGGTGAGGGAGAACCTAGAATACATCGCGGCGCTCAGAGGGGTGGAGGACGTGAAGGGGAGGACGGACTTCCTCCTCGACGAGCTAGACCTGAGGCAGTATGAGAAGTCCAACGTCGGGAGGCTCTCGAGGGGGAACACCCAGAAGCTCGCCATCGCTCTGGCGATCGTCCACTCGCCGAAGGTCCTCCTCTTGGACGAGCCGCTGAACTACCTCGACATACCAACGCAGGAGAAGGTGATCTCTCTTCTCGACGGGCTGGAAGGGACCCACTTGGTCTCGACTCACATTATGGCGATTGCACACAGGCTGACGGACAGCGTGGTGATGATATCGAAAGGGATGTTTCTCTGGGAGGGGACCATCGACGAGCTCAAGAAGAGAGGGTCCCCCGACGAACCCATCGAAAAGGTGGTCGCGAGGATGATGACCAGTGCTCCCTAAGCTCCTGAAGTTCATCATCCGGACGAGATTCTCTAGGCCGTTCCTCATCCTCATCGGCATACTAGTCGTGTATGAAACCGGGATCTCGGCTACGATCCCTGCCGGGAAGGAGAACCTCGTGCTTAGCTACTACGGGACGGCGATAATCGCCCTCTTCCTCGCCATGGCTTTGGCCACCGGCGGAGTCATGGTGCTCAAGTCCGACCGTGACTACCTATTCACCCTCCCTCTCAGCGCACGAGACCTTTCCCTGTCCATATTCTTCTCACAGTTCATCGCGTTCGGGATCTCCATCCTCTTCATGTTCGTCTACCTGGCCCAGTCCCTCGCCTCCGTCTTTCTCCTGACCGACCTGGTGGCTCTGGCCCTGACCTTCACTTCGCTGGGAATCATCGCCACGGCACTGTCGACAAGGCTGCGCGCCGTACTCTCCGTCGGGGTCGCGCTCTGGACTCTGACCGGGATCGTCGGCTTTCCATTCTCTCCAGGTTCGGCTTTCAACGGGGCAGTATACACGGGCACCGTCACCCTGTTGGCGCTGGCTGTTGCGACCACCGCCGTCGCGTTCAGGGGGCTTTCGCGCCTGGAGCTCGACATGATGAGGAACCTGATAAGGTCGAGCTCGTCAGAGATTAAGTCCCAGGTCAGCTACTCGGGGAAGAGCCCCATCGGCGCCATATATTCGATGAACCTCTCGACCATGTCGCTGGCCGGCAGGATGAATATGGCAGGGACCTCCAGGTACGTTTCACGGAGGGTGAAGACCCGCTGGGTTGTCATCGCGACGTCGGTCGCCGCGGCTGCATATTTCGCGTTCGTGCGGTACCGTGGACCCCCGACACCGTTCACGGTCGGCACCAATTCCATGCCCGAGGCGATACTCGTGTCCATAGGGCTTGCGTTGTTGTCTTTCTTCTTCTCGCAGGCCGCGATAAACAACGAGAGGATTTGGCTGTCTCTGACGTCGCTCCCCCCGGGGACTTACTTCCGGCATCTGGTCACTTCGAAGCTGATCTCCCTGTTCCTCATCTTGACTCCATTCATGGTGGCCGACGCCGCCCTCTTCGCCCTTGGGTACGGGGAAGCGCTGAGCGCACTCGGGGTAATCGCCCTCGTGATCCCGGGGTCCTACGTCCTCGAGATAATTTGGGCCGCCTACGTGGCGCCCATACAGGTCAAGGGAGACGACGCGATGATGGCCGCCCAGTTCTCCCTGAGGCAGATGTCCACGGCCCTACTGCTGATCCCCGTCTTCATCTTCGCCGCGGCCGCCACCATCGTCCCGGCGGCCGCGCTCATAGGAGGAGCAGCGATGGTGATGATCTCCATCGCCCTCACCATGAGCAATGGCTTCTGGAGCAGGGTGCTGACGAAGCTGACCGAAAACGGTTTCGTCTAGCCTTTATGGGACCGTGACAAGCAGTACCTGTGACTTCTTGATTCTCTCTTCGACGCACACTCTCATCAGGTCGGAGGCTTCTATGATCCTCGGGTCGGCCACGGAGTAGTAGATCTTCGTCCCCTCCCGCCTCGTCGTGACCAGCCCTAGGTGCCTTAGCAGCGCCAGGTGCTGCGACCCGTTGGCCTGGGAGACGCCGGAGAGCACCGCGATGTCGTTCACCATCCTCTCGCCCCGCCCGAGCAACCTCAAGATGCGGACCCTCGTCGGGTGCGCCATCCCTCTGCAGAGGCTAGCCTGAAGACGGTTGAGCTCCTCCTCCGCCCTCGCTCCATTGCCGTGCGTTTCTCCTCTCTTCATCCGATAACATTCACAGATTCTAATGTCTCTATAAATCGGGGACCCGATTCCCAGTAATGAAAACAGGCCAGCTTGGCGTTACCCTTAAGAACGGTCAGGCACGCCAAAGCACCACATGAGCAAGAAGGACAACGCCCCGATGCCCGCCTCCAGCGCAGGCCTGCTCACTTTCTTCAACGAAGAGACGCAGGGAGTGAAGATCAGGCCCGAGATAGTCCTCATCGGGTCGGTGGCGCTGATAGCCGTCTCAATTGTCATCAACATCGTCCACTGAACGGATTCCGAAGGCTCCCTCGGCGACCGAGATACTCGCGAGCCGCTATAGGCACCTCTTCGCCCTCCCGTCCTATCAGGTCCTCCTCGTCTACGGCGGAGCCGCCTCCCTCCTTCTCACCTTCCTGTCGAGAGGGACTTCCGGGCTGGTCACCTTCGTTCCGGTCATGGTGATCTTCGCTCTTTCTGCGACCGCCATCGCCAGCGCCCTCCTGCTGACCGACAGGAAGACGATAGCCTCCTTCCGCAGGGTCCAGGCGCTCCTCCTAGCCGGGGATCTTGTCTGGCTTGTCGTCGTCGGGATTGGGACGGCCTTCGCCCTGTCTGCCGGTTCCACGTACTCCCTGACCAACGCCGTGCTTTTCGGGGCGTTCGTCTGCGCCGGCTTCGAGTTCCTGATTATCCAGGGAGCGTTCGAGAAGAACCCACTCGTCTCGCTCGGCCTGTCCGTTATACACCCGGCGTCGACCCTGCTCATCATCCGGCTCCCCGAGCTCGAGGCTCACTTCGACCCCGTCGCCGCATTGAGCGGGGCCGTCGTCCTGGCTGTCATGGCCGCCTTCCCCCTCCTCCTCCGCAGGCGGAAGACGAGCCTCGGGCACGACGCGCTGAGCCTGTTCCAGGCGTTCATGAAGACCTGGGCCGCGGGGAACCCCGACGACCTGGAGGATGTTATCGCGAGCCATTCAGAAGAGGTCGAGGTCACCACCAAGGTCTTGCGGTTTACCGCGGGCGCCGGGAGCACATACCTGGTCCTCCCGGGGGTGCACCCTGGCCCTTTCCACCCGGTGGGGAGCTACGACCTCCCTGGGGTCATGACAAGTTCGTTCGACGGGCTTGGCCCGGTCATGACGCTCCACAGGCCGGGCGGCCATGAACGCAACCTGCCCACCAGAGATGAGACGGCGAAATATGCGGCGAGCGTGGTCGAACTCGCGCGGCGCATCTCCCCGGAGGAAGTAGGGGCCCTACGCGGACCTGAGCATGCCAAGGTGGGGAAGGCGACCGTCAGTTCGTCAGCTTTCGGCGACGACCTCGTGGTGACGATCTCTTTCGCCCCACTCGGGTCGGACGACATAGACACGAAGGTGGAGACAGATCTGGTGGAACCTGCCACGGAGTCCGGGTTCGATCTCTCCGTCGTCGACGCCCACAATTCGATAGACCCGAACCTCGAGTCCCCCGTCACCGACGACCCTGGGTGGAGGCGGGTCTTCGAGGCCACCAAGAACGCCAAGCCTGAAGGGTTCGAAGTCGCCTACTCGCATTCGAACGAAACAGGCTTCGTAGGGCGCGGAGACGTTACAGAGAACGGCATCGCCCTGCTCATGATACGGAAGGGGGGTGTCAAGTCGGTCCTGGTCCTGGCCGACGCCAACAACTCCGTCCCGGACCTCCGGGCCGCCGTGGAAGAGGCCCTCAAGAGGTCAGGCTTCTCTCTGATTGAATTCTGCACCTCGGACAGCCATAGCCTCGCGGCCAGGGGGCTGACCGTGGAACGGGGGTACGAAGCGCTCGGCGAGGCCACCCCGCTCGGGTCGATAGCGGACCTGGTGGTGGAGCTGGCGAAGCTGGCCGAAGCCAAGCTAGCTCCCGCCCAGTACGGCTCCGCGAAGATGTCCAGCAGGGTCAGGGTCTTCGGGGCGAAGGCCCTCGGGGAGTTCGCAACGATAACCCAGTCGAGCTCTAGGTTCTCACGCCGCTATTTCAGGGTCGCCGCTGTGGCCGTCGCCGCGCTGCTGCTGGTCTCGTTGTTTTTCTAGCCCCTCTTCCGGCCTCGATAGGGTGAGCCGGAAAGGGTTCTTCATCGCCATCGAAGGGATAGACGCCGTCGGAAAGAAGACCCAGACTTCGGCCTTGAGGTCCTGGCTCAGGTCGAAGGGGCTGACGGCCCGCACCTTTTCCTTTCCCGTCTACGAGACCACCATCGGGAAGGAGATCCGACGGTTCTTGGTGGGAAAGGTGAGGTACCCTCCCGAAGTGAGGGCGATGCTGTATTCGGCGAACCGGTGGGAGGCGAAGCAGAAGCTCGAGGCGCTTCTGACAAGAACAGACGCGCTCATAGTGAACAGGTACATCGGCTCCAACCTCGCCTACGGCCTGTCGAGCGGCCTGGAGCTCGAGTGGCTCCTTCACCTCGAAGAGGGGCTCCCCAAGCCTGATCTTGTGCTCGTCCTGGACTCGCCACCGGCGAAGCTTGTCCCCAGGCGGGGCCGGGACAAGGACTCCTATGAGAGAGACGCCGCCCTGCAAGAGAAGGCCAGGAGCGCCTACCTCAGCCTCGCCGGGAAGTTCGGCTGGTCCGTGATCGACGCCACCGGGTCCATCGGCGATGCGAGCGCCTCCGTCAGGGCGGCTGTGTCGAAAGCCCTTGAGACAGGGCAAAAAGCCGTTTAAGGCGTGGAGGTGCGCAGGGTAGGGTTGACCCTGGCGCCCGTCGCCGAGATCAGGGACCCGGTGCACGGGTACGTCAAGATAACCGAAGCCGAGCGGGACGTGATCGACACGCCGTTCGTGCAGAGGCTTAGGAGAATCCACCAACTGGCTGGGGCCTACCTTGTCTATCCGGGGGCGGTCCACACACGCTTCGACCACGTCACCGGGGCCATGCACGTCGCGGGGCAGATTGCCGACGCCCTCTCGCTCTGG
The DNA here is from genome assembly GCA_964477505.1 of uncultured Nitrosopumilales archaeon. Taxonomy (GTDB): domain Archaea; phylum Thermoproteota; class Nitrososphaeria; order Nitrososphaerales; family Gagatemarchaeaceae; genus UBA183. The sequence goes on along the minus strand of CAYZDN010000022.1, from coordinate 12,543 downwards.
ACAGATCTCACCCCGGACCAGGCGCAGGAGATACGGCTCGCGGCGCTCCTGCACGACGTCGGTCATGGACCGTTCTCCCACACATTCGAAGAGGTCCTGGCGGACAAGACGACCACCACCCACGAAGACATCTCTCAGCGCATCATCTTGGAGACCTCAATCGGCGACGTGCTCAGCAAGCACGGATTCTCCCCGAGGAAGATGTCCGACTTCGCGGTCGGGAAGCTTTCCGCCAAGCCTCAGTTCATGAACGAGATTATCGCTGGCGGGCTGAGCGCCGACATAATGGATTATCTCCTCCGCGACTCCTATTTCACAGGAGTCGAGTACGGCAAGGTGGACGTCCAGCGGGTGGTCGACTCGCTCCGGGTGGCCGACAGGCGGTTGGCGCTCGACAACGCGGGGCTCTACGCCTTCGAGGCCCTCCTCCTTGCCAGGTACGAGATGTTCAAGGCCGTGTACTTCCACAGGACCGTCAGGGCCGCAGAGCTGATGCTCGTCAAATCGATGAAACTGGCAGACTCAGCGCTGCACCTAACGGACCTCTCCAACATCGAAGACTACCTGGAGATGACCGATGAGAGGGTCCTTCACGACCTCGTCTCGCTAGATGCAACCGGCCCTGAACAGAAAGAGGCGAAAAGGCTGGCCACGGGGTTCAGGGACAGGCGTCTGGTCAAGTGCGTCTTCGAACAACTCGTCCAGAGGAAGGACAGGGTCGTGGAGCAGCTATTCGAGCGGAGCCGGATGAGGGACCAGTTGGTCTTCGACATAGCCGAGAGGGCCAAGGTGGACAGGATACACATCTACATCGACGTCCCCGCGACCCCCTCGGTCCCGTACACTTCGGCCAGGGAGGCGCCCACGTCAATCAAGGTAGTCTACGGAGAAGGGAGGAAGCTCAGGCATAAGGACGTCCCCCTCGGAGAGCTCCCCCTCGTCGGCTCCATCGCCGGTTACATGGACATCCTGAGGATCTACACGACAGCCGAAAGCAGGAGCGCCGTCGAAAGGGCGACGGCCCACCTCTTCTCCGACGGGGGTTACATGACGAAGATCTCCGTCTGACCCTGTCAGTCAGACGCCTTAATCGTAATATACTCTGAGCCCCTCTTAACGCGTGGGCATAGAAGAAAGGTTCGCCTACGAAGCGTTCCGCCCCGGCCAGAAGGAGCTGGCCCAGCGGGTCTACGAAGCCTGCCTCGACGGGGAGGTGCTCATCGCCGAGGCAATGAGCGGGTTCGGGAAGACGGCCGCCGTCCTCTCCGCCGTCCTCTCTGCGGCGGAGGAAACGGGGTGCAGGGTCGTCTACTCCTGCAGGACGAAGCGCCAGATCAACAGGGTCGTCGAAGAGATAGGGAGGCTGCAGGGGAAGCACCCTTTCAAAGCCGCCTCGCTGCTCTCCAAATTCGACTACTGCCTGCTGAGGCGCCGCCGCGCCGTCCCACAGGAGTCCTTCGGGTGGTTCTGCAACTTCAACGTGAGCAACAACCTCTGTTCCTACTACCTGAACGTCACACTGGCGGAGGGGTTCGACAGGCTCGTCGGTGAGGCGCTCCTTAGGACCCCGCGCCACGCCGACCTGCTGAAGGACGCCGAGCAGACGCACGTCTGCCCGTACGAGGTATCCCGCCTCGCCCTCGCCCAGGCGAAGGTGGCCGTCGTCCCCTACCACTACGCCTTCGACCCAAGGGCGATGCCCGTGCTCTTCGACCGCAACTCGGTCGAAAGAAAGGAGACCTTCCTGGTCGCGGACGAAGCCCACAACCTTCGGGACTTCTTCCGCGGGGTGAACTCCGCCACCATCTCCCTGGACCAGGTCAGGGGGGCGGTCAGGGAGGCGAAGGCGATGCTGATGGACGAGGCGGCTGAGTCCCTCTCCGCACTGCTTGCCACGCTGGAAGACATGATGGCCAGGCAGCAGGGGTGGCTCCTCGACAGGGGCTCCGTGCTGCAGCGGTTCCACGACGACAGGGGGACGCCGTGGCTCCAGAACCTCGCATTCGAGCTAAGCGCGAGCTCAGCCGCGGCCTGGGGTTCGGTGGTCTACGAAAGGAGGTTCCCATCGCTCATCCTGAGGGTCGGGGAGTTCCTGGCCAGGCTCTCCTCCTCGAGCAGGTGCGTGCTCGTCAAGTGGGAGAACACCCTGGGACTGGTCGACCCAGACCCGGTGGCGGGGCTGAGCGAGCGCCTGGCCGAGTTCAGGAGCGCCGTCCTCCTCTCCGCAACCGTGAGCCCCTCGGCCGTCTTCGCCCGGTCGCTCGGCCTCGACCTGGAAAAGGTCCGCACGTTCGAAGCGAACGCGGAGCCCCTGGTGACGGTCAGGACGGCCGTGGACACAGGGACCTCCACCCGGTACAAGCTGAGGAGCCCCGATATGTATGCGAAGATAGCCGACAGGGTCGCCGCGGTCATAAGGACCACCGGCTCCGGGGTGGGGGTCTTCGCCCCCTCCTACTCCATCCTGGGCGCGATTTCAGAGATGGTGGCGAAGAGGGTGACCGGGAGGCGGCTGGTCTCCGAGGCCCCCGGACTTTCGAACGAGCAGGCCGAGGAGCTGTTCGAATCGTTCACGGGGGAAGACGGCTCGGTCCTGTTCGCGGTCCAGGGAGGAAGGTTTTCCGAGGGGGAGGACTTCGACGGGGGGACGATGGGGTCGATAGTGGTGGTGGGGCTCGCGCTCCCGCCTCCTTCGCCGATGATGTACGCAGAGTACTCATGCCTCAAGCGGGCGGGGGAGCAAGAATCCTACCTGATGCTCTCTCGGCTCCCTGCCCTTCGGAAGGCCTTCCAGGCGGCGGGGAGGCACGTGAGGAAACCCGGGAAGCGAGGGCTCGTCTTCTTCCTCGACGAACGGTTCGGCTCCGCCGCCGCGAGGGACCTCATGCCTTCCTGGCTCAGGAAAGACCTGGTGATGGGGGACCTTTCGCCCCATTCGATTGAATCACTCAGCCGGGACTTCTGGTCGCCAGGCGGCTGACCACCTCCCCCTTCCTGAAAGCGATCTTGGCGGCTGCCGCCTGGTCCCGCTGAACCCCCCTCATCTTCGGGCTCCCGACCGACGTCCCCGACTCGTCCACCACTTCGATGGTGGCTTCGGGGACCTCTCGCTTCAGCCCCTCGACTAGCTTCCCCGCCATCTGCCTGCTGCCGTTCCCCACCCTCACGAGCGCCCTGCTCGACGGGACCCCTCTGGCGAAGTCCCCGACCCTGGAGCAGAGCGCCCCACTCGAATTGAAAGTGCTGAAGGCGAGCCTGGTCTGGCCGTAGAACACGGCCAGCCCCGACCTCTTGCCCGGGTCGATTCCAACCAGGAGGACCTGTTCTCCTTCAAGCCGCGCAAGCACCTGTCCCTTGAAGATCCCGGGGTTGTCGTCCAGCTCCTCCAGGGCCAGCGCGTTCTGCCCGAATCTGCCTGCCTCCTCTGTCGTCGTCAGCACGAGCGCGCAGTCCCCAGGGGTTGACCCGGGGAGGACGCTTACGAAGGGGAGCTCCGCCCTCCTCAGCCTCGAGACAAGGGCGTAGTACGCCCTGGCCTTCGACGTCGCGACGCAGATCGTGTCCACTTAATATCGAAGGTGAGAGACCCTGGCTGGCCTAATGAGTCTTAGCGGCCGGTTCTTCGCTCCCCTCGTCGGGAAGACGGCGACGTTCCTCCTCAACGACAGGGAGGACAACATCAGCTTTGCGAGCACAATGATGGGGCTCCTGTCGCAGAGCCGCGCCCCCTGCGCCGTGCTCGACCTCGACGCCCTCTATTCGTCTAACTCCGAACGTATATTCTCGGCCATGGACGCCGCTTCGGCCGCATCCACCACGATCCTGGTGCCGCGCCCCGGCTCCGAAATCGAACTCGGCTTGGCCGCCCTCTTCGACGCCCCCCAGGACATCGTCATGATCGACAGCCTGAACAGCCTCTATCACCTGCTCTCGGCCGAAGACGGGAGCTCAAGGGGAAGGAAGCTCACCTTCGCCCTGGCGAGCCTGTCATACCTCGCCAGGGCCAACTCGAAGGCGGTCGTCTTGACCATGTACAGGCGCGAAGGGTTCAATCGTGCAGGGGCCGCCAGGCCGATTTCCAGCCTCTCCGACGTGACCGCTTCGGTAGAGGTCACAGGGGGCGAGCTTCGGGTCAGAAGTGAGCGGGGACCCGGCTGGCCGGATGGGCCGTACTCTACCCGAATCCCTTCAGTATCGCCAAGTCTATCCCGGTGAACACCGAGACGATGAGCAGGAGCAGGGCGAGTCCGAGGTAGAGGTTGACCGTCCTCGTCCTCGTCGTCTGCCTTCCGCTCATGTACACCAGGTAGATGCCAGCCCCACCGACGATGATTACGAACGCGTCCACCACCGCCTCGGCGATGGTCATCGCGCCGCTGCTGGGGTAGGGGACGTAGCTCTGGTTCGCCACGGGAAAGACGACGGCGTTGACGAACCCCGCCATCAGCGCCACCACGAGGACGACATAGAGGCCCTGGATCAGCCCGCCTCCCCTCGTGAGCGACGTGAAGAAGCCGCCGAGGGCGTCCTCTATCGTCCCTAGCGTCCTCTTATACACAGACCCGAGCGCTTCTCTTATCACGCATCAACCACCAGGAACTCTGCTATCTCCTTGGCCCACTGGCCCGTTTGAGGGTTGCGTTTAACGCTATCCAAATAATCTTTCCACTCGATTCTTCCATAGGCTTTCACCCAAAGAGGGTAAGTCGACTCCACCTTCTCCTTCGCCGCCGAGTGGTAGACGCAGAGGTCTCTTTCCGCCTCGCTCCCACAGACCAGGCACTTCATGGCTTCTTCTTCCCCGGACAGGCGGGATTGACGCAGAGCCTCCACGGACGCCCGCCTCCGACTATGTACACCAGAGGCCACCTGCAGCGCTCACACTCTCGGCTGGTCGCCTTTACCGTCCCCCTCTGCGGCAGTGGACCGGAGGCTCGGCAGGCGGGGTAGTTCGAGCACCCGACGAACCTCTTCTTCGTCGACTTCGACCTTACGACCCTCAGCTGGCCTGTCTTGCAAACGGGACACCTACCGAGCACAAACGTCTTCGCTAGGGTGCTCATCAGGGCCGAGTCGAGCTCCTTCCCCACGGCTTCCTCGTTGGCGCTGAGCTCCGAAAGCTGCTCCACGAGCGACCTGACCGTCACCCTCATCAGGGAGGTCTCCCCCTCCCCACCTCCTTCGACGGCTTCCAACTCTTCCTCGATCTCCTTGGTGAGCCTGGTGCTGACTATCGACGGGGCGTACTCTGCCATGGTCTCCACGATGGACAGCCCCAGCTCAGTGACTTCCATCCCCTCTCCTCCGACATACCCTCTGCCGACCAGGGTGGCTATGATGTCGGCCCGCGTCGCTTTCGTCCCTATCCCCTCCTTTTCCATCTTCTCCAGGAGAGTGCTCTGGTTGTAGCGGGGGGGCTTTTGTTCGAACTTCTCCTCGACCTTCACCTCCGACACTGCGAACCTGTCCCCCTCGCTCAGCGCCGGGGGTTCCACGTCCCTGTACCCCGCGTACCTTCCATAGTACCGCATCCAGCCGGGGAAGACCGTCCTCCCTCCCGCCATCCTGAACTCATGCTCCCCCACGGCCAATGTGACATCCACCAGCTCCCTGCGGGCCGACGACCCGAACGCTGCCAGGAACCGCCTCACCACCAGGTCGAATATTCTGGCTTCGGCGATTTCAAGCGCATTCCGGGGCTTCTCCCCGGTCGGGTGGATCGCCGGGTGCGCCGGGTCGGCCTTCGCCCCCTGGACCGGCTTCGGGTCTCCCTTCAGGATCTCGGCCGCGATGGTCGAATATTCGGGGACCTTCCCCAACCCAGTAAGTATCTCCCTGTATCCGACCGAAGCGGGGAGCCTCTGGCTCCCGGTCCTCGGGTAGGAGATCAGCGCCCTCAGGTAAAGCCGCTCCGCGACCTGGAGGGTCCTGCTCGGGTGGTAGCCGAAGGTCCGGTACGCTTCCTTCTGAAGGTCCCCGATGTTGAACGGCGCCGGAGGCCCCACCTGTACCGAACTCCGCCGCACCTCTTTCGCCATCCCCTCTTTGCCTTCGCAATCCTCGCGGATTTTGGCCGCGAGCGCTCCCATCTCCACCTTCCCGGCCGCGTATCCAGCGGTGAACTTCACGCCGTCCTTCTCGAAGGCCCCGTCGACCTTCCAGTACGGGATGGGGACGAACTCGCGTATCTCCCGCTCTCTCTGGACAAGGAACCCCAGGGTCGGGCCTTGTACCCTCCCGACGCTCAGCGTCCTGTACCTGTGCCCCGAGCCGAGGGCCGATTGCGACAGTGCCCGCGAAAGGTTGACCCCCCAGACGAAGTCAATGACGTGCCTCGCCCTCCCTGCGCGCGCCAGCCCCTCCTTCCCGGGGGCCTCGAGCCCGTCGAAGGCTCTGACCAGGTCCTCCTCCGTCAGGGCGGAGAACTTCGCCCTCAGCGCTCCTTTCTGCGCCCCTCCGCAGGCGTACTTCAGTATGTTGTACCCTATCGTCTCGCCTTCTACGTCGTAGTCGCAGGCGTTGACGAACTTCACTGCCCCCGGCGCCAGCTTCTTCACGGCCGCAATCCTCTTGGCGGCCCCCACGCTCCTTTCACCCAAGAGGTCTGAGGGGTACCATTCCAAGTCGAAGACGGGGTATACGGCCCTTTCATCGGAGGGGTCGGACACGCCGTATACGTGCCCCTGGGCGGAGCAGACGACGAACTCCTCCCCGCGGCGGCTGAACCTGTGCACCGTCGTCCCTTCAACCAGCTCGGTCCTGGACGTCCCTCCTGAGAGGGCGTCCGAGATCCGCCTGGCCGCGTCAGGCTTCTCGCAGATGACGAGGGTGTAGCCGCTCCGAGTGGTCAACGCAAACTCCATCTCATCGCAGCGGGCCTTAGCCCAACTAGGAAAACGACCCGTCGATCTTCTCGACGTCAACCTGGAACTTCGCGGGGGAAAGTTTCGCTCCGCACTTCTTGCATCTGTAATCCGCAGCCTTCAAGATGTCCCCTGGGGACCTTAGATCGAATCCGGAGTAGAGGGGGGTCCCACAGGACGAGCAAACAATCTCGTAGGTCAACGCCGCTCCCACCTGCACGGAGGATTTAGCCTATTCCGCCGGGCCGGAATATCCGAGGCTCCTCAGGTAGACGCACTCGTCCATGGCGATCGCGAACCTCTTCCCTGGATACTCTGTCTCCGCCAGCGAACGCCTGTTCAGCCCCCTGACCAGGACGATGGGGGTCGACTCGTCTGACTCCCCCATGAGCACCTCAGCTGCGGAGCTGAGGTCGTCGGCCACCCCCTGCGCCGTCACCTTGAGCACGTTACCGAACAGGTCCGCCCATCCCCTCATGTCCACCACCCCCTCAATCCCAGATGCCGCCACAGCGACTCCTGTGGTCCCCCTCCTCGTCGGGGACAACCTGCTGTCGCAGATCACCACCCCCACGGAGATCCCCGTGGAGAACTTCAGGGCTTCCCTAATCCTCCAGGCCGAGACGTCGGCCCTTCGGGGATAGAGGACGACGGAGCCATGCTTCACGTTCGACTTGTCGACCCCCGCGTTCGGGGTCAGGAGGCCGTCCTTGCTCGTCAGCAGGAACCCAGGAATCCCCCCGATTACTTCGTCAGACTCCCGGATAACCAGCTCGCAGAGCCTCGGATCCATATGGTTCTTCGCCGCGAGCGCCCACGCCTTTTCTCCGGGCTTGACCGTCTCAAGCTTCACCACCCTTCCCTCGGAGACGGCCACGAACTTGCTCGAGATTACCAGGACGTCGCCATCCCTCAGCCGTCCTCCGAGCTTGTCCTCGATGAGCCCGACGAGGTCGAACCTCGAGCTCTTGGGCGGGGCAAGGACCGGGGTCAGGGTGAGCAAACATCGCCGCGCGCCGTTGCTCTCTTAAATAGAGTCGGCCGTCTCGGCGGGCATGCTCAAGACGACTCAGCTCCATGGGTACCACGCGGCCCACGCCAAGATGACCGAGTTCGCGGGGTACGACATGCCGCTCTGGTACACGACCACCACCGACGAGCACTTTGCGGTAAGGAACGGTTCGGGGATTTTCGACGTGTCGCACATGGCCAGGTTCGACGTGAGGGGCCCTCATGCAACCGAGTTCCTGGAGGGGCTGGTCCCCACGAGCGTCGGTTCACAACTTCTCGGCAAGGCGTTCTACACGCTCCTCCTCAACGACAAGGGAGGGATAATCGACGACCTGATCATCGAACGGCTCGCCGACGACAGGTACATGGTGGTGGTCAACGCCGCCAACCACGAGACGGACGCGCGACACATGGAAGCCTACGCTCCGCCGGGGCTGGAGATGTCTGATCTGACCGAATCCACGGCGATGATAGCGGTGCAGGGGCCGAATGCGACCGGGTCCCTGCAGCCCATCACCGACCTTGACCTCGCCCAACTCAAGAGGTTCAGGTGCGCCGAAACCAGGGTGGCGGGGGAGCGGGCCCTCGTCTCCAGGACCGGGTATACGGGGGAGGATGGGTTCGAGGTCATAGTGCACGGTACCACCACAGATCGCCCCGAGGGGGCGATGAAGGTCTGGGAGAAGCTCGCGTCCACTTCCACGCCGTGCGGCCTCGGCGCCAGAGACTCTCTCCGGCTCGAGGCGGGGCTCCCGCTCCACGGTTCCGACATCGACCAGGGGACTAACCCCTTCGGGGCCGACCTCGCGTGGGTGATCACAGCTGGGAAAGGGGGCTTCGTCGGCTCAGACGCCCTGGCGGACCCATCAGCCCGGGACCCCGGCTCAATCAGGAGGGGGCTCGTCCTCGATTCCGGCATCCCGAGGCACGGCTTCGAAGTCGAAGACCCGTCCGGCGGGGTGGGGGTGGTCACGAGCGGGACGTTCTCTCCGCTCATCCGCAAGGGGGTCGCCCAGGTCCGCATCAGGTCCGACCACGCGAGCTTCGGGGCCAAGGTCAGCGTGAAGGTCAGGGGCGCCTCCATACCCGGGACCATCACCAAGCCTCCGTTCTTCGACGAGAAGCTCTACGGCTGGAAAAGGGAGAAGGGTAATTAGCGGGCCAGGCGGCGGGACTCCGATGGACGTCCAAGGCTATCAGATCCCCGAAGACCTGAAGTACACCAAGGAGCACGAGTGGGCGAAGGAAGAAGGGGGGGTGGTGAGGGTCGGGGTGACCGACTATGCAGCCAAGACCTTGAACGACGTCGTCTACGTCACGTCGCCAAAGGCGGGCTCGAAGGTCGAGCAGATGAAATCGATGGGGACCGTGGAGTCGATCAAGGCAGTCTCCGAGATCTACTCTCCCGTGTCAGGGATGGTGACGAAGGTCAACGGCCAGCTCGATTCCCACCCGGAGCTCGTGAACAAGTCTCCCTATGGGGAGGGGTGGCTCATCGAAGTGAAGGTCACAGACTTCGCCGCAGACTCGAAGTCTCTTCTGGACGCGGGCTCCTACGCGGCCTATCTCCGGACGCTCCTGAATAAGTAAAGGAAAGTACCGTACGCTTTTAATAGCCCAGAAGGGCCCGATTTCCAGATTTGGGGCTACTGGACACCCTAAGGTCTTCGTTGCGAAGGCCCGAGGTCTCGCGCAGAGCAATCATGGCTTCCATGGTGCTCTCCATAGTGTTCGCCATCGCCGTCCTGATCAGGGCCTACGCCGCGAAGTACGGGTTCTACCTTAACGAGTTCGACCCTTACTACGACTACTACGCCGCCCAGCACATCGTCAACCTTTTCCACGCCCAGGGGCTCTGGGCCGCCTTCTTCGCCAACCCCCCTGATTGCGGGCCCACGGTATACACCGCCTGCCATAGCATGCAGGGTTATTTTTACTGGCACGATATCAACACCTGGTTCCCGGTGGGGAGGAACGTCGCCGCCACCTCCCAAGGAGGGCTGCAGGTCTTCGGAGCCCTGACCTACCTCGTCGTGCACGACGTGTTCGGGGTCCCCATCGATCTCTACACCTGGCTCGTGGTCCTCCCGGTCTTCCTCGGAGCCCTGACCGCGGTGGTGTTCTACTTCCTCGTGAGGAAGATAGCCGGGGACGCAGCGGGGCTATTCGCAGCGCTCATGTTCGCCGTGTCTCCTCCCCTGATCGAAAGGGGGAACCTGGGATGGTTCAAGTCGGAGCCGCTGGCGATCTTCCTGTTCATCACCGCAAGCTACCTGATGCTGACGGTCTTCGACAAGGAGCGACCGGTCAGGGGGAGGGTATTCCGCTCGGTGATCGGTGGGCTGCTCATCGGGTATGCAAACACCGCCTGGGGAGGCGGAGACTACTTCAGCGCAGCCTTCGGCCTGATTTTCTTGATAATCCCCTTCCTGAACCTCGACCTCGCCGGATACACCCCGGCCATGATCTCTTTCACAGCCTCCACGCTCTTCATGAGCGCCGTCTTCCCGAGGCCGGGCCCGGCCATAGTCACCAACCCGGTGGGCCTGGTGCTTATCGGAGGGACGCTGTTCGCCGTCGTGGCGCAGTGGGCCAAGACATGGGTCAAGCCGACGGAGTACCGGGCCACGCTGTTCAAGCTCATCTTCGCGTTCGCCCTGGCTGGGCTGACCCTGCTCAGCTTCGGCCTTGTGGGCGGACTGACCCTGAGGTACATTTCGGCCATAGCCCCCTGGGCTCGTTCAGGCAACGCGCTGGTCGAGTCGGTGGCAGAACACTTCGTCCCAACGGGAGCTGACTACTTCACGTCCTACGCCATCCTGCTTTCATTCGGGATGGCCGGCGCCTTGGTGGCGTTCAGGCGCAGGGGGATCCCCATGATTTATGCCCTGGTGTTCGGGATCACCGGGCTCTATTTCTCCGCGGCCTTCTCACGCCTCCTGGTCTACTCGTCCATCGCACTGGGGATTCTCGGCGGGATTGGGTTCGCCGAGCTCGCCTACGCCATCGTAAAGCCGGGCAGCACCCAGATAGTCAAGAAAGCAAAGCAGGCTCCGACTTCGCGCAACGAGATGAAGGTCGTCTTTTCGGTAGCAGTGATCGCGCTCCTCGTCCTCCCCGCGGGGTCCTACTGGATTCCGAACCCGATTTCGTGCACCTACTCGGGCCAGCTCTTCTGCAACAACAGCCCTGCCGACGGAGGGGTGAGCCTCGTAAACGGCGCGACGATATACAGCCGTTCGGCGTTCGGCGACTGGATACAGACCCTGCAATGGGTCCGACAGAACACCCCGACCAACGCCGTGATCATCTCCTGGTGGGACTACGGGTACTGGTTCGCTGTCATGGGCAATAGGACGACAGTGGTGGATAACGCGACCCTGAACAGCACGAGGATCGCCCAAGTGGGGCAGTTGTTGATGTCCAACTCGACCCAGGCCGCGGCCATGGCCAAGAGCATGGGTGGTGGGAGGCCCACCTACGTCGCCATATTCGTCACAGGGAGCGTGATGAGCGTGTCGAGCTCGTCGGGCACCCAGAACTACTTCAGCCTGTACGTCCCCAACGGTGGGACCCTGACCGCCGGGGGTGGTGACGAGAGCAAGAAACAGTGGTTCATACGCATAGGCAACCTGACCGAGTCGAAGTACTTGGAGTGCCCTGGCCTCAGCTCCAGCGAGACTACTTCAGCCGGGAATCCGTGCACGGGAGTGGATGATTACAACCTAACCCCCTACGGGGCTGACGACACCCTGTTCGGCCAACTCCTCCCCTTCAGGCTCGCTGGGTACGTGGTCCCGTCTTCATCTTCCTCTGCAGGGTCGGTTTGTGACTCGCTCTTCTATTGCAGCTTTTCCACGTCGTACCAGTTCGCGAGCAGCGGACAGCCTCCATTCCAGGTCTTCACCGACCCGGGGAGCTTCACCTTCCCCACCAACGGCACAGGCCCCTTCAAGCTCGCCTACGTATCTCCCAGCTTCCAGGCCGCTGCCAACGGGGACTCTTCGGCCGCGTGCCCCGGCGCTTCGGGGCTGTACTGCTTCGACGCCATCCTGCTCTATCAGCTGGTTCAGTGAGATTCTTCGTAGGCGAGGGGGCTGCGGTACCTCGCATACCTGTCGTCGGGGGAATACCTGGCCGGATGGACCGTGACCGTCTTCCCACCACAGCTAGGGCACTTCTCTGCCATGGTGTATCTGCCGCAGTCGGCGCACTTCAGCATCAGGCTCTTCAAGACGACCCGCCGTACTTCCGCGATATCTCCCGCTTGAAGGTGAACGCGTCGTGTTTGCCGACCCCATCCTTGATCTTCTCGAGCACCTGGTCCATCGCCTTCTCTGCCTGCTTGTAGTCGTCTGCCGTTATCCTGACCCTGTAATGGGGAGCGCCAGCATAGGTGATGTGAACCTCGGCCGACTGAGCTTCTGCCGCGGCAAGAAGCGTCTTCTTGACCTGCTCGATGCCCTCGGGCGACCTCGACGAGATCTCCACCAGGGCCCCCACCTCGTATCTCGGTGGGACGATCTTCTCCGACGCTATTTCTGCGACTGCCTTCGCCTCCTTGTCGGGGAGCTCCGCAGGGGCCAGTCCCTCCAAGCCTTTCCTTGCGGCGACTTCAAGGGCGGCGTAAAGAGTACCGAACTTCTCCTCCAGCTTGAGCCGCAGCTCC
>CAYZDN010000021.1:0-12207 GCA_964477505.1 uncultured Nitrosopumilales archaeon | reverse complement strand
TCGTGTATCTCGAGCTGCTCGTACAGTTCCGTCTGCTTCCAGATGCCGTCGAAGATGGTCGCGAACGACTCCCCCAGGGACCTGCTCTCGGTGAAGGCCGTGACCCCCATGGACTCGTATAGGTCGTCCCTCGAATCGTCTTTCGTCTCGAAGACCATGGTCTTGACCCTGTCCATGATCAGGATCGATATCTTGGTCTTGAGGCTCTTGTTCATGGTCCTGATCTCCACCTTGGGGAGGGTCCTCTTCACTTCGTCGACGATGGCGGCTATGCTCTCGTCCTCAGGGATGAGGAGCCTCACCTTCGTCTGCGAGTCCGTAAGGACCTCCTTCATCTCGTCGGCCCATTCCGAGTTGACCTGTCGGGTGAACGCCCTGGGGGTCGAGAAGAGCATGAGGATCTCCTTTGCGGAACGTGCCACCTGCCATGCCGTCTTCATCGACTCGCGGGCGTTCTGGATTATCTCGACCTCAGACCTCTCCTGTCCCTCTCTCAGCTCGTCGAGCCTCCTCTCCGCGTCGACTCCGTTCTTCCAGATTTCTTCGAAGACAAGCCTGAAGTGGTTCACATACGCCGCCTCGTTGCTTGTAAGCACGTTCCGCATTGAAAGCCCCTGCCCCTCAGTCTGAATCGAGGCGACCAGGGCATTGGTGCTGCATCCGAAGCTGAGAGGAGGGAGCCTGTTCGCATGGCGGACGGATATCCCCATCCGGAGGCACCGATCGATGATCGGGGCGTCTGACTCGTCTATGGACGTCACCCACCTGATTCCTCCCGTCTCCCCCCGCTTGCGGTTCACGACCCCCGCGAGCGGACCAGGAAGAGCGTCTATCACCGTCTCGATGGCGCCGACCGTGAAGCACCCTACAAGCTCGTCCGATGCCTCCAGGACCTTCTTCAGGCTCCTGAGGATGTCTGTCTCCCCCATCATGAGCCTCGTGACCACCGGGGGGGCCGCCCCCGAGAGCTCCCCTAGCCTGTTCTCCGCAGGGACCGCTCTTTCCCAGAGGGTGTCGAAAAGGTACCTATGCTGCTCGAAGAGCGGCTTGGCGTTGCTGTATATCACCTGTCCCAGGCGTCCGTCGTCGGTCACGAGGGGCCCTACGTATTCGCGCACGTCCGATATCGCGAAGTTCCCGGTCACCCCGTCGAGGTGCCTAAGCTCCACCTTCTTCGCGAGCTCCCTGGAGTAGCTTTCGTTGTCTTTGGTGATCTCGGTCAGGTATCTGACCCTGAATCCTGCCTTCCGCCCCTTCTCCAATATCTTGCCCAGTTCCCCCGACGCCACCATCGCAGCCAGGCTCTGCCGGTCAGAGCAGACGTCGATCTCCCGCCGGGCATTGGAGGCGAAGGTGTCAAGCGCGTTCTCGATTTCTGCGGCCGCCTTCGCAAGGCTGATAGTCTCTTCAGCGCTCCCTGACCGTTGCGCCAATCCATCTGATTCTAATTCAGAGGCATTTAGGGCACGAGTTACAATCTTATGGAGGAGATTTTCTTATTCTGGAAGTAATGAGTTGAGATTCGAAACAAGGCTGTCTATGGTGATCGGCTTCTTGAGGAACGCCTTCACCTTCACGTCGGGGAACATCTTCTCGAACTCGTCCATGTGGACGTCGAAGGCGGTAAGGAAGCAGACGCTCGCCTTGCCGTCTACCTTCCGCATCTCCCTGTAGAGTTCGAACCCGTTCATCTTCGGCATCCTGATGTCGAGTATGGCGATGTCGAAGGAGGATGGTTTCAACTTCGAAAGGGCCTCCTCGGGGTCGTTGAACGTCTGCACCTTGAACCCCCGCCTTTCGAGCCCTGCCTTCAGAGCGTCGGTTATGTCCGCTTCGTCGTCTACGATCAGGACCCGGCGCTGCATCGAAACCCAGTCTGTTAGCTTTGTTCTATAAGGGTTAGCGCATATTTTTCGATGGGGGGGGGTTTCAAGAGCTTGGGGTGGCCCAACGCTGATGTACTTCTTCACTCCTAGCCGCTATCCTCCTTCCCGCACCATCGGGAGCTCCAATCAACATCGGTACGGAAACGGTCTCAGACCACAGGTTCGATCCGCATCAACGGGTTGCCCCCGCTTGTCACCGGGATTACCCCGAAGAGGGCCGGCGAAGGGAGTAGGCACTCCAGGAACAGGGTCCCTTCGATCTCCTCCAGCTTCAGCGACACCGCGGGCCTTCCTCTGCCGTCGTCTGCTTTCTCGCGACTTATCTTCAATACGAGCTGGGGGGTCGTTCGCACTGATTCGGCACGGAGCTCACCGCCTCCGAGGATGACGAGAGTCTTCCCTGCCTTCGCCCTCCCTTCGAGCCGGGCCTTGTGCTCCCCCTCGAGCTCGACCTTCCCTCTCCCTGCGGCGAACGACCTCGTATACTGCCTGAGATAGCGCCTGTCGACCCCGTCGGGGCGCTCCATGACGACCTTCCCTCCCGAGGATGTCCAGTCCTGCACCACCCTGCTGAGAAGGATCAGGGCCGCCTTGGCATCCACGCTCCTATCTAGCTCCAGCGACACGGTGGACCGCGGCGGTAGCCCCCCATCCAGCACGTCGTCGAGGGGGTCATAGCCGGTCGGGATTCTGGTCCCTCTCTTGAACGGCCGCTCGAACCTTACGGGAATCGGGGCCCTGAATTCGTAATCGCGCAGGGAGTAGCTCGGGAAGCTCGAGAACATCCCCCCCTGGAGGGTAAAGAAGTAAGAAGGCTTTGTTATCTTGACCCCGTGGAGCTTCGAAAGGACGACCTCTCGCAGCCTCCTCCCTTCTTCCACGCGATCCTTCAGAACGACGACCCCTTCCACCATGTAGTCGATCGCTGTGTTGGCCGGGTCCTCTCCCACGAAGATGAACTTCGCACCTGCCCTCTCCCTCCAGGTCTGGAGGACCTTGATGTTTGTCCGGAGCGCTTCGCTCCCGAGCGCGTCGCTGAGCGATTCCCAGGAGTCGATCACGACGATGGGGGCCTGGCGGTCCATCAGGACGTTGGTTATCCTTTCGAAGACAATGTTGGGCTCGTCCAGCCTTGCATCGACAATGGTGTCCCACCCTTCGGTATCTCTGCCTCGCCCGACGCCTACAGCGTTCGGCGGCCCGAATATTTCCTCTACCCACGGGTAGTTTTCGACCAGCTGGAGGGGGGAGGTCCGGGTCGAGAGGTAGAGCGGGTTCTCCAGAGGGCGGAGCGACCTCAGGATGGTGAGCGCGAGTATTGTCTTGCCCGTCCCCGAGTCCCCCTTGATGAGGAGGGAATATGTGTCCTTGGAAAGGAACTCTGAGAGCTCTTCAGGAAGGCCAGCGAAGGCAGAAACAGGGCTCGACTGCGCCTGGCCTTTCCCGGACATCTTTTCCCCTAAGGGAGCGGGAGTGCATATATCTGATTTTGCTTCGAGCCCGAGCGTCCAGCAGAGGGGGTGCTTCATAAGAACCTTCAGAACAAGTTTAAGGTCGTCTTATAGCCTGTCGCCGTTCTCTTTCTCATGAATGGGCGTTACTACGTGGCTAGACAAGATCATTGACGAGTCGACCCTCTGGCTGACCGCTGGGGAGGCTGAAGAAGCGAAAGTCCACTCGTCGGCTGCCGTACTTTACCTCAAGTACTCCGTCCTCTGCATGCAGTGGGGGTCGCATGTCAGGGCCGGGCTGAGCTGCTACTGCGCGGCAGAACGCCTGTCCACCATGGACGCCTCGACCCAAGCGGACTGGCTCTACACGGAGGCGGGGAGGCTCTACTCCGGCATCCCGGACCACGGGATCTCCTCATTCGACATCACAAACAGGACATACACGTAGTTCACGGACACAGAGATGAGGTTCATGTGGTTCTTGAACGACTCCCGGGCGCGTTTCTGCCCGGTCGAGCCAAATGAAAAAAACACTGAACAGGAACAATATTACATGTCGCTTATATAGTAGAAGGACACTCTGGTTGTTGATGAAATATAGAAGCAGAACAGACATCATCGCCATGATCCTGCGCGCCGCCGTGAACGGGGCGACCAAGACGAGGATCATGTACGGGGCATACCTCTCCTACGCCCAGGTCAAGGAATACCTCAGCTTCCTCATCGAGAAGAACCTCATCTCCTACGAAGAAGGCACGGGGCTCTACAAGCTGACAGAGACGGGCATGAAGCTCCTTCGCACCTACGAAGGCATCAGCGACCTGATCAGCGTCAACGGAAACAAGAACCTCGAAGTCTCCTAGGCCCGATTTCCGCGTTCCACCGCGTTTTCCTAGAGTTTTTTCCGCATGTTTCTAACACGCCTGGCAAGGACAGGAACTTTCTTCTCTAACTTTCCTGCTCGCTACTTTAAAGCGCTATCCTAGTTGTATCGTCGCATGGATTCCACGGGCCAGGCAAGCGTCGCCGACACAAGCGTGTGCCAGCACTGCCTCGGTGAGCTGCTTTGGGACCAGGAGAATTCTGAGAGGGTCTGCACCAGTTGCGGTGCGGTGTCTCGCAGCGAGGCCGACCTCTTCGCGCGCGTCACCATGGTCAGGCCCGAGTCCGAACGTGCGAACCGTTCTGCAGCTTCAGCCATCGCCGAGGACATAGGGGTTTCGACCACAATCGGATACAGGGATGTAGACGCCTCTGGCAGGCAGCTGGGTCAGAGCAGGGACCTCAAGCAGCTCCGGAGGCTGAACACTATGGTCTCCTGGAACTCGGAGAAGAGGCGTCTGGGGAAGGTATCAATGGAAGTGCAGAGGGTGGTCCAGTCCCTTGGGTTGAACCCCGCGCTGGGCGAACGTGCGTTCAAGATCTATCTGAAGGAGTTCAACGCGAAGGCGGTGCGGACCAGGTCCCTGGCCGCCGTTTCCGCCGCGTGCGTGTGCATGGCGTGCAGGCAGATGGACGTTGCGCGCCCTCCCAACGACGTAGTCGCCAAGAAGGCGGACGTGGACGAGAGGAAGTTCAGGCACTATTACAGGATTCTCTTGGCGGGACAGGAGACTAGGAGCATCCCGTCGCCCGTCAACTGCGTCCCGGCTGTCGCCGCGAGGGCCTCACTGCAGGGGACCACGGAAAGGATGGCGATAGACATCCTCAACAAGGTAAGGGGGGACCCTCGCCTTGTGGGGAAGAGGCCGATCTCTCTGGCCGCCGCGGCTCTCTACCTTGCTTCGGTGAAGAACGGGGACAGGACCACTCAGCTACGCCTTGCGTACGCCGCCGGGGTGACCCCGATCACGATAAGGAAGAGGAGCCTCGAGGTTTCGGAGATGCTTTCGGCCCTTTCGGGCTCGAGCTGAGAGCTCTTCGAACCGGTTGGACGGGACCCGGTCTTGACGGGAGCAGACAACAAGGAGGGCGTCTGACCACGAAGCCCGCCCTACACCAACCGCAGTTCTTCCCCTGCCCCGGCTTATTTCATAAGCTCACCCTCGTGGACGCCTGGGTCGTCATGGACGACGCTCAGTACGACAAGAGGCTCACCAAAAGGAACATGACCCTGGCGCCGTCGGGCCCCATCTGGCTCAGCGTTCCAATGGACAAGTCCCAGAAGTTCGCCAGGAACAGGGAGGTGCGGATCAACAACTCTCTCCCATGGAGGGAGGAGCACTGGAAAAAAGGTCTCGTACAGCTACAGTAACGCAAGGGGGTTCCGCGTTTTCGGTGGATACTTCGAAGCGCTGTACGGCCGGGAGCACAGCGCGCTGCTGGACCTCGACCTGGATACCACCAGGCAGGTCCTGGATTGGCGCGGAATCAAGGTGAAGATCGTGCTCGAGTCAGAACTGGGGGTGGAAGGGGAGGGGATCGAGAGGCTTGTCCGAATCGCCAGGGCCTTTGAGCTGACACCTACGTCTCGGGGAAAGGGGGGAAGGGGTACATGGACGAGTCGATGTTCCCGCGGCGGGGTTGAAGCTGGAATATCAGCAGTACTCCCCTGCTCCCTACGGCCGGCGATTCTCCGAGGACTTCGTCCCGAACATGTCGATAATCGACCTGCTCATGAACGTTGGTGTGGAGAGCAGGCGGTACATTTCACCAGAAACCTACACCAGGGCCGAAGAAGCTGGAGCTGTCTCATAACTTGATTACAGTAAATTATTCAACAATCGATATATCGTCCCTAACGTCCGTTCCTCGTGGAAATACTCGCCATAGGGGCCTACCCCGACGCTCATCCCAGAGGCTAGTGATTCCGCAGCTGGTCTGATGGAAATGAGCGCCTACAGATCTGAGCCAACCGGACACGGACCCCGCGGGTATATGGAGATTGTCTACACTATCCTCTCCGTGTGCCTGAACGGGGCCCTGAAGACGCACGTGATGTTCAGGTGCAACCTGAACTCGAAACAGCTTCACTTCTATATCGAGTCGCTGCTGGCCAAGGGGCTGCTCGAGAAGGAGAGAGAGCCTCCAAGCGCCAAGGTGGAGTACAGGACAACGGTCAAGGGGAGGAAGTACCTCGAGACCTACGGTTTCTTGCTCCAGATGCTGACCGAGAGCCAGGGGTATCAGCCTGCGACGTACCCTCGTCCAAGAGAGAAGTAGCGAGCGTTCCATCACCCGCTGGCCAAGACCACCACGGTCCCGGTCATCCAGGGGTGATACTGACAGTAGTAGTCGTAGACCCCCGGAGAGGTGAAGGCGTAGCTGTACGTCCCCCCGGGAGGGATGGCCCCCGATGCGAAGGCGCCGTCTCTGCTGGTGACCGTGTCGTAGGCGATCGACCGGCTGACCCAGGTGACCGTGGAGTTCACCCCCAGAACCACCTTGATTAACTGAGGGGAGTACTGCCAAGAGACAGGGCTCTCCGAGATGTAAACGGTCGGGCCCCCGCCCGGAGCCGCCGACGTGCCGACCGCGTAGGCCACGGCGACGAAGTAGATGACGAGGACCGCCACGAGGGCGAAGCTCATGGTGGGGACGACCCACCGTGGTACCCTGACCTTGTTGAGCATGGTCTGCCTCCTTCTGGGTTCGATGCTCCTGGGCCCCCCGAAACCTCCCAGCCAGTCGGGATTCCTTGCGATGACGTACGCCAAGCCGATCACAAGGGTGGGTCCCGTCAGGAGGAGGACCCAACCAAGGATCACCTGGTCAGGGAGGGCATAGAGGGCGTACACCTGGTATCCCCAGGGGGCTATGAGGGCCACCGCATATCCCATGTGCCCGAAGAAAGCCGCCAGGAGCGCGCCGATCTTCCCCGAGTCCGAGAGTAACATGAGCCATGAGCCTGCCAGGAGCCCGACCATGAGGAAGGAAAAGTGCTCGAGGAAGTGGACCACAGGGTTCAGCACGGCGTCGTCCCACGGGCCGGGGAAGTGCCAGAAGGCCACGATGATAGCGCAGAGGAAGAAAGCGGGGGTCGCCAGCCACCTCCTCTCTTCCTTCTTGGCCATGCTCTTGCCGAGGTGCGGATAGGCGATCAGGATCCCAGAGAAGACGATTAGCACGTGCTGCAGCATGTGCATTGTCAGGTCCACTTCGGTGGCGTCGTCGAACGGAGGGAACCCCGCTGCGAAGACGAACAGGACGAGGCCGAAGAGCTCGATGGAAAGCAGATGTCGCAAGAGGCTCCGGCCGGACAAGGAACGGGCTCCGGCGGCTCCGGCTCTACTTAAGGCAAGACGCCGCCCGTGAGAAGGTCCACGCCGGAGCTCTATTTACAACTCTATAGATTCTAGAGGGCATTTTGAAATATTGAGATTGCCTTGTCAACCTCGTGTCTGAAACGACGACCGTGGGCCGGACCAGCGTCGCCGTCCAGGTTAGCGTCATTGCGATTTCCGCCGCACTGTTCGCCGTCGCGAAGGGGATCACCGCGCCCATCGGGACCCCTTGGGGGGTGGGCCAGCTGTTCATCGCGTCGTTCGTCCCCGCCTTCTTTGCGGTCACCGCCGACCCGCTTCCGGCTGCGCTCGGTGCGTTTTTCGGATCGTTCCTCGGGGACATATTCTTCCTCGTGCCGCTTGGGGCCACCACCCCTTTCTATGCCATCACGGTAGGTGCCCCTGCTAACTTCGTCGCAACGCTGCTGCTCGCCGTGTTCGTAAGGAGGTACAGGTCCTGGCCGGCGTTCGTGGCGGCCACCGTTTCATTCCTGACCCTCGGGAACATAATAGCCGGTACTCTGCTCGTCTACCTGGTCCCGCTCCCAGTCCAGCTGATACTGGGATTCACCGTCTACTGGGACATGACGTCGGTTCCGGCGATACTCATCGGAGTCCCCCTCCTCCTGCGGGCGACGGGGCCGGTGATCGGCAGGTCTAAGATCCTCCGCTACACCCCTGACTGGTCTATCGTGTCGCGGAGGCAGATGACGGTCGCTCTTTCGTTCGCTCTCCTCTTCGTGGCGCTGGGCGCGGGGATATTCCTCCTCGCGCCGTCAACGGTCTCAGGATGGCCCGGGTTGGCGACGTACTTCGCGCTGTCAGGCGTGGTGGTGGTCATCTTTGGTCCCCTCGCCAGCCTCTTGAGCGGGAAGAGGCCCGGGGCGAATCCGGCTGCCTAGGAACACGGCGACCGCGTTCGCGCCTGCCGCGATCACCAACTTCTTCGAGATAAATTACAACTCGTCTCCGCACCCGATCGGGGCGACCGGGGGCGGTTTCGTGCTCTCCAAAGGCACGAGGACCCTGGCGGCGTTCGACCCTTCCGGTGTGCCCCGGGTGGTCACCGAAGTCAATGGGGACGCGGGATACAACGCCAGGACCACCCGCCGGGCGGTCGAGCTCCTGCTAGCTTCCGGGAACGTCGCCGGAGAGCTGCGGATCGAGCAGACGGTCGAGACCCCGATCGGTTCAGGATTCGGGGCGAGCGCAGCCTCGGCGACATCTGGGGTGTATGCGGCTGCGGGAGCTGCAGGGATCGCGATGTCAAAGGAAGAGCTGGCCCTCTTCGCCCACAGGGCGGAGATTCTGGAGCAGACAGGCCTGGGGACCGTGTCGGTGCTGTACGACGCCGTAGGTGCGGGTGCCATAACTGTGCCGGGCGAACCTGGGAAGGCGAGGTTCATGACGGTCCCCGTACCGAGGGGGACCTGGATCGTCACCGCTTTTGTCGCCCCCTACGACAAGAAGGACGCCCTTTCCTCGGAGGCCATCAGCAGGAGGATCAACGCGCTCGGAAGCCGGGCCCTGGAAGACTTCCGGGCGGACCCCACCTTCGACAACCTGGCCCAGCAAGGGGAACGGTTCTCGAGAGAGCTGGGGCTCGAGTCGGTGGAGGTGAGGAAGCTCATAGGGCTGGCGAAGGGTTCGGGGGCAAGGTACGCGAGCCAGAACATGATCGGCTACTCCGTCCACAGCGTGGTCGACCAAGACAGGCGCGAAGCCGTCGCGAAGGCGATGGCGTCCATGGGGAAGGGGGTCCGTGTGGACGTCTTCGAAGTCGGTTCTACAAGAGCGGGGGTTCAGCCTAGCCGCAGGTGACCAGGTCCTTCGTGAACTTGGTCAGGAGGACCGGTTTCCTGTCGACCCTGACGGTGTCCTCTATCCTTATGCCGTACCTCCCGACCAGATAGACGCCGGGCTCGTCTGTTATGACATCGTTCTTAACAAGCCTGGCCTTGTTGCCCGTCCTGATCTGCGGGAGCTCATGGATGTCTATCCCGACCCCGTGTCCAACGCTGTGGTTAAGGTACCTGTCCATCTTGTATTTTCTGAGGACATCGACAGCCGCGTCGTTGACCTTCCCGCATCGGACCCCCTCGGTGATTTCGTCCAGGGCGGCCTGCTGCGATTCCTTGACCATCTCGTAGTGCTTCTTCATCTCCGAGGTCACCGTCCCGATGGCGAAGGTCCTCGTTTCGTCGGAGTTGTACCCCTCGAACCTGAAGAACAGGTCTGCTACCACGAAGTCACCTGACTTCATCTTCCTGTCTGAAAGTTCGGAATGACCATATGCGCCGTGGGGCCCTGAAGCGATTATGACGGGCCCGAGAGACGAGTCCGAGTTCGAAGGGGTCATCCCCTGTTCGAGCGCCGTCTTCATCGCGACGGCTGCCATCTCCCATTCGGTCTTCCCTGGCTTCATCTCTTTCTGGACCGCCTCGTAGACCTTGTCCGTCGCTGAACAGGCCTTCTGGAGCCTCTCAAGCTCAAGTCCGTCCTTGACCCGTCTCGCCTCCAGGAAGAGGTCCGGGTTGGCCTTGAGGCGCTTCGACTTTATGCCCTCGGGGAGCTCGTCCACTACCCCCTTCCCGGCCACCTGCCTCATGAGGTCCCTCCCGATGTCCTTCCACTTCTTCACCACCACGATTTCCGCCTCGTGGGCCACCTCACCGGCCCTGTCTGCCTCCAGAGAGGTCGTGAATACCACCGTTTTGTCCTTATGGACAACAGCGGCACCCACTCCGAAGAAGTCTGTCAGGTAAAACAGGTTGGGGGCAGTAAATACCGCGACCTGCTTACCTTTTGCCAAGGAAAGCAGTCTTTTGCGCCTCTGGGCGTAAACCGTCAAGCTTCTAGCCTTAGAAAACCAAGCGCTTATATCCATTCGCATACGTGTCTCCTATGGGGCAATTCACGCAGTGACGCACATTCGCAGGCTGGAGATGCGCGGATTCAAGTCCTCGGGCCCCCGGACAGTGGTAGTCAACTTCGAGAAAGGGTTCACGGTCATAACCGGCCCCAACGGGAGCGGCAAGTCAAACCTCGCCGACGCCATCGCGTTCACGATCGGAGAAAATTCTCCGAAGGCGCTGAGGGCAGCGAACGGGAGGCTCTCGGGCCTGATCTACGACCCGAGGTCTGAGGAAACGACCGGAGCCAAACTGAGCGCATGCAGGGTCACCCTGCAGTTCGACAACGCAGACCGCGCGATCCCGGTCGACTCCGACCTCGTCACCGTCACCAGAGAGCTGAGGGAAGACGGGGACAACACCTACTACATCAACGGGAGGAAGACGTCGAGAGGTTCGCTCACCGACATAATCGACCTCGCGGGGCTGGCGCCGGGCGGGTTCAACATCGTCGCCCAGGGCGCGGCGACCAAGATGGCAGACCTTACCCCCGAGGAGAAGAGAAAGGTGATAGAAGGGGTGGTCGGCATCTCAAAGTTCGACGAAAGGAAAGCAGAAGCTCAACGACAGCTGAGCCAGGCGGACCAGCGCCTCGAGGTGGCCATGGCTCGCATCGGGGAGATGCGGAGCACGCTCGAATCACTCGACTCGCAGAGGACGGACATGATGCGGTTCAACCTCCTGGAGTCCCAGATCAACTGGCTCAACGCCGTGCTCACGTCCAAGCGGATCGGGGAGCTCGAGGGGAAGCTCGCCATCCTCCGGTCGCAGGAGCAGGAGCTCAACGGTAAGATAAGCGACCTGGGCGCGCGGCTCGTCGAGCTGGAGAACAGAATAGGCCAGGTAGAGAACGACAAGACCCGGTTCATCGTGGACGTCATCCAAGGCGGGGGGTCGAGCCACGTCGAGCTCCAGTTCCAACTCGCCGAGCTAAGGAATGAGCTCGAGACCCTGGAGGGGGACCTGAAGACCGCCGAATCCAACGTGGCCGAGCTCGAGGGGGAGACGGTCCCGCAGCTGAAGCAGGTCGTCTCCGAGAATCAGAGGGAGGCCAACGCAGCTACCTCCAGCGTGAAACAGCTGACGGCCGAGATCGAGAAGCTCGACGCCAAGCACGCTGAGCTGGCGCAGAGGCTCAAGGAATTCTTCCGGGCGGGCGAAGAGCTCAGAGGGACCATCGAGAAGAAGGGGAAGCAGACAGCGAAGGTCCAGGTCAAGTTGGCCGACCTTGGCCAGAAGCTGACCCAGGTGGACCTCACCATCAACGCGACCAACGCGAGCCTCGTGGTCGAGAAGAAGCGCCTCGACGAGCTGAAGCTTAGGGTGGACGGTTACTCCGAAGTGCTTTCGAAGCTCGAGACGAGCACGAAGCAGCTCTTCGAGCTATACGACAGCTCGACGAGGGAACTGAACTCCCTCGACGACAATCTCTCGGGGACGGAGAAGACCAGGGAGAAGCTGGTCGCGTCGATCCAGGGGGCGTCGAAGATACTCGAGAAGGCGTCGGCCGAAATGTCCAGGGAGGAGGCGTTCAGGCATATGTCGGAGAGCTTGGCAGGAGAGAGGAGCGGGCAGCTGAAGCTGCAGGAGTTCTGTGACCAGGGCGGGGTCCCCGGATATGTCGGCAGGCTGGGGCAGCTCATCAAGTACCCCCAGCAGTACTCGAAGGCTGTCAACGCCACCATGGGGAGGTGGATGGGCGCGTTCATCGTTCAAGACCTGAAGTCCATGACCC
>CAYZDN010000020.1:0-3566 GCA_964477505.1 uncultured Nitrosopumilales archaeon | reverse complement strand
ATCGTGAAGAACTGGGCGGTCCGAATCTTCCCCGCCAAGAACCCTGTCGTCACCCCCAGCGCGCCGCCATCGTACGGCGAGCCCCCCCACTACAGCGAGCCGGCGGTGGGATACCACTATGTCCTGGTGGCCACCCCGAAGCACGACCAGCCTTTCTCCAAGATAGACGTCGAACAGTGGACCAACATACTGGCGTCCCTGCAGGACAAGGTGAGGTGGCTCTACTCTCAGAAGGGGGTGAGCTACGTCCTTGCCTACGTCAACAGCGAGAGGGAGGGTCCGCCGACGGCGGTCCATCCGAGCATCCAGATGGTCACCACCCCGCGGGTCCCCCCTGCGGTGGAGGAGGAGGCGGACACGGTCCAGACCTCGCTCAACGACCTGGGGATATGTCCCATGTGCCAGGTAGTGGGGACGGAGACAGGGGGGCCGAGGCAGATCCTTGCGACCGACTTCTTCCTAGCCTTCTCCCCGTGGGTGTCGACCCACCCGTTCGAGTTCTGGGTCTACCCCAAGCGCCACATGACAAGCCTGCTGAAGCTCTCCCAGAAGGAGATGATGGACCTAGCTCTGATGTTGAGGTCGACGCTTGGAGGGATGTCGAAGGCGCTCGACGGGCCGAGCTTCACCATGGTCTTCCACAGCTCCTCTGAGAAGAAGACGACGAAGCAGATCCACTGGCACATCGAAGTGTACCCCAAGAGGGCCCAGTGGACCGGGCTGGAGCTTGGGGGCGGGATCTACGTGAACGATGTGTCTCCCGAAGGGGCCGCCCAGGTGCTGGGGGCTAGCTCGCGCAAGGAGCTCGCCCAGCTGGTCGGCATCAGGTAGGCGCGCGGGTTCAGCCGGCGCGGCCGTAGTCATCTTCCAGGCGCTCGACGTCTGACTCGGAGAACTTCCCGAAGGACACCTCCAGAAACTCCGCCCCCTTCTTTGAATATATCCTGTGGAGTTGGTTCCGGCGGACCACCGTCCTGTCCCCGACCTTCATTGTGAACACCTTGTCCCCGACGATGACCTCGGCGTCCCCCTTCAAGCAGAGCCACTCTTCGTCGCGATGCCTGTGCCGCTGGAGGCTCAGCCTCGCCCCAGGACTCACCTTGAGGACCTTGACGGTGATCCGCCCTGACCACCGCCCGACGACCTTGTAGGACCCCCAGGGCCTCCTGACGGCATCAGCGGTCAAGGGCCCTCTTCTGGTTGTGGGTCATTGGAGCGCCCCCTTCTTCGCTCCGGCCCGTTTCCGTTCACCGGACGTAGAAGAGAAGGTCCGCCTTATGAGGAGCTCCTCGCTCCTGCTGAGGGTGAGACCCCGCCTCTCCATCATCCTGCGCTGAGTCTCAAGGACTGATTCCAGCAGGAGCTCTACCTTCTTCCCGCTGTTCGAATCAAAGAAGGAGAAGCTCGGGACGTCGGACCCGGCGAGCCCGGAAAGGTGAGACCCCGTCCCGACCGCCCTCCCCGCGTATACCAGGGAGCCGATGGAGAGCTTGGCCATGTCTCCCACGACCGGTCCCAGCTTGAGCATCCCCGTGTCCACCTTCTTCCCTCCGGCGTGGAGCCTGACGTTCCCGTAGGTGTTCTTCAGGTTGCTGAAGGTACATCCGGCCCCGATGTTGACCCAGGAACCGACGTAGGAGTCGCCCACGTACCCGTGGTGCGCTTTGTTGGTGTGGGGCATGATGACGGAGTTCTCAACCTGCCCCCCGACATTGCACGACTCGAATATCGATGTCCCTCCTCCAATGAGCGCCGAGTGGACCTTGGACTTCGCCCCTATGAAACATGGGCCCATCAACCGGCTGAAGCTCTCGACGGCGGCGCCCGCTTCCACTATGACCGGCCCCAACCTCGCGTCCATCGTCACCTGGCCCTCGATGTCTGCCCCCGCTTCTATCATTATGTTGGCCGAAGGCCCCCTGACCTCGACGTTCCTGGGGAGCGGCATTGACTCTGCGAAGTGCCTCGCCTGTTCGGCTATCGCCAGCCCGTTCCCCTGGACGAGTTCCCAATACCCACGGAAGAGCGGCTCCCCGGACGCACCTGCCTTCCCGACCCGCCTGGCGACCCTGGTGGAATCGCTTTTCCGGACCACCCCCGGAGTGAGCAGCCCAGATTCGAGCCTCGCCGCCACCAACTCTCCTCCCGAGAGGGCGACGAAGGGGTCATTCCGGGAAGCGAGCGAGAGGATACCCTCGTTCGGCCTTGCCCTGGCGTTCACGAAGAAGGCGGCGCCGTGCACCTTCTCGTTGTAGGGTTTCCCGGTGGCTTCCTTCGTCACAGCTGCCAGTTCCCCACGCCCCCAGATTCCAACGTCCGTCGCGTCTGGGATCTTCCCTACGAGGGCGTCGAGGAGGCTCCTGGTCCCCCACCTCAGGAGGCTCGTATGCCTGAGGAGGGTCAGCGGCCCGAACCCAGACAGCGCCTCGTCTTCGAAAACGATTACTTTCGTCGCGCGATGCCACCGTCCCCCGGGCTTCTGGT
Organism: uncultured Nitrosopumilales archaeon; assembly: GCA_964477505.1. Classification (GTDB taxonomy): domain Archaea; phylum Thermoproteota; class Nitrososphaeria; order Nitrososphaerales; family Gagatemarchaeaceae; genus UBA183. Next base: position 1,082 of record CAYZDN010000020.1, on the reverse strand, counting down.
GTAGAGGTCGTTTGCCTCTCGGTACGACTTCCTGTCACCTATGTCGACGAACGTCCCCACCATCTTGACCGCGTAAAGCCTGGCCCCCGTCGCCTTCGCTTCGTTGAACGCCTGGTTCATCTCGTACACCCGGGCCGGCTTGATGAACTTCAGGAACCCCTTCTCCATGACGTAGCACCCGACGTTGATGTATCCTGTGATCGTCGGTTTCTCCTTCCACTCCGTCAGCCTGCCTTCGCCGTCCGTCTCCATGAACCCGTACTTCAGCTCCGTCTGATACTTCATCAGCACCATGGTGGCGGACGCCCGCTTCTTCTGGTGGAACGCGATGGCCTTCCCCAGGTCGAAGTCCAGGAGCTGGTCCCCATAGAGGCAGACGAACCTGCCTCGGACCTTCGACTCTGCGGCCTTGAGCTGGCCGGCGGTCCCAAGCGGGTGAGGCGACGTGGCGTATGTAATCCTCACCCCCCACTCCCTCCCGTTCCCGAAGTACTCCTGAAGCATCTTCCCAAGGTATCCCGTCGAAACGACGACGTCGGTAATCCCCCACTTCTTGAGCCATTCAAGCAGGTGCTCCATGATCGGTTTCGGTCCCACGGGTAGCATCGGCTTGGGGAGGAGGAAGGTGTAGGGGCGGAGCCGCGTCCCCAGCCCCCCTGCCAGTATCACTGCCTGGATTTTGCCGCTGCTCAGCCAGATTTCGCCCTTGGGCTGAGGCCGGCTATTTCGTCCTTATAGGCCTCATCGGTCCCCGAGAGGACGCAGGGGTCGACTATCAGCCCCTTCACTCCGAGCGCCGTCACTTTCGAGATGTCCCCCTGGGTCAGCCTCTTCTGGGCGCGGAGCAGGACCGGTTTCACCGAAAGGTTGGCGATCACCCCCAGGGTCGCGTAGTCGAGCACGCTGAAGGGACCGCCCCTGGCCTGGTGCGGGACGGTGGCGACGTCGATGGCCTCCACCCCCTCCATGGCGGAGAGCTGCTTCACCTGCTCGAGGATGTACCCTGTCGAGATTGCCGTTATCTTCTTCACCCGGGGGTCCGCGAGGACGAACGTCGGCATCTGGTGGGCGTACATCTCGAC
>CAYZDN010000019.1:0-5650 GCA_964477505.1 uncultured Nitrosopumilales archaeon | reverse complement strand
ATCTCGTAGCCGTATCTCTTGATGAGGACGTTCCTGCACCCGGGGCAGTAGGTGCTCTCGTCCGGGTGGCCTGGGACGTTCCCGATGTAGACATAGTTGAGCCCCGCCTTCCTCCCGATGGCCACATGCTTTTCGAGGGTCTCCACCGGGGTCCAGGGTAGGTCCATCATCTTGTAGTCAGGGTGGAAGCGGAGGAAGTGGACGGGAGTGTCGGGGCCCAGGTTGTCGTAGACGAACCTGCAGAGCTTCTCTGCTGCCTCCAGGGACTCGCCGACCCGGGGGACGATCAGGTCTGTTATCTCGACGTGGACCTTCGCCCTCCGCTTGATTTCCAGGAGGCTCTGGAAGATGGGGTCAGCGTTGGGGATGGAGATGTACTTCCTGACGAAGCTCGTCTCGCCGCTCCCCTTGAAATCCACCGTCGCGCAGTCGAGGAAGTCGTCCATCATCGCCACCGTCTCCGGGGTGTCGTAGCCGTTTGTGACGAAGATGTTGAAGAGCCCCTTGGACCTGGCGATCTTCCCGACGTCTCTGGCGTACTCCATGAAGATCGTCGGCTGGTTGTAGGTGTAGGCCATCCCCTCGCAGCCGTAGGCCAGGGCGTTGCCGACGAGCTCCTCTGGAGTGGCCTCAACTCCTTCTATCTTCCTCAGCTGGCTGATGTCGTTGTTCTGGCAGAAGGAACAGGCCCACGAGCAGCCGCTAGTCGCGATGGAGAATATCTTCGAGCCAGGACGGTAGTGGACTACAGGTTTCTTTTCGATGGGGTCGATGTGCCCGGCGGTGACCCTGCCATAGGCCAGCAGGTACAGCCTTCCCCCTACGACCCCCCGAATCCCGCAGAATCCCACCTGTCCCTCCCCGATCTGGCAGTTGCGGGCGCAGGCGGTGCACTGAACCCTTCCATTGGGGAGATCCCTGTAGAGGTCGGCCTTCTTTCCAGACGGTTTGGTCAGCTTAGCCCCGAGGGACATCCAAGCATAGGTTTGCCCGCTCGCCATTAAGGTTTGCAGCCCTCTCATGTCGTTCCGGCAAACGGTTATAACATATGTTATTAGCACGCGGGTCAGACTCTTGGTAGACCTTCTGGAGCTCGCCCTCATCGGTAGCTTTGCCGGTTTCACGATCTTCCTCGGGCTCCCGGTAGTCCTCCTGGGGGTGAGCGATAGAATCAGGGGGTTCCTGAACGCGTTCGCGGTCGGGATCCTGATGTTCCTCATCGTCGACGTGTTCAGCCACGCCTGGGACACAACCACCGGCGCGGCGGTCGCTGCCTACCAGGGGACAGGGTCGATGGGAGACGCTTTGGCGTATCTTCTTCTGATGTTCGCCGGGATAACAATCGGGCTGCTCGGATTGGTCGTCTACGAGAGGAGTTACATGGGGAAGACCGGGGAAGGAGTCGCTCCTGCGAAGCTCTCGACCATGACCGCCCTTGGAATCGGGGCGCACAACCTGAGCGAGGGGCTCGCAATCGGTCAGTCTTTCGCCGCGGGGCTGGTGGGCCTGGGCGTGGTGCTGGCTGTCGGATTCGCAGCCCACAATACCACTGAAGGGTTCGGGATAACTGCGCCGCTGGTGGGAATGGAGGTGAAGCCCAAGGTTTCGTTCCTGGCCAGGGTCCTGTTCATCGGAGGCGTCCCGACCCTCATCGGCACCCTGCTGGGGAGCATAGCCTACTCTCCTGACGCCTACGTGTTCTTTCTCGCACTCGCCGGGGGCGCCCTGGTCTACGTCACGATGCTGATGTTCAACACGGGGAGGAGGCGGTACAGCAGCGGGTTGATGATGAGCGGGGTCTTCCTCGGGCTCTGCCTCGGCTTCGTCACCGACCTGATCGTCTCCCTGGGCGGAGCCTGAAGTAGCCCGGCCAGGATTCGAACCTGGGTCAAAGGCTCCAAAGGCCTCTATCCTTGACCAACTAGACGACCGGGCTGCAGGTTCAGACCGCGAGGGCGTGGTGATTTAGGCTTGCTTTGCCGTTTTCTCGATGAAGGCCGCGACGATCGGCACAGGGTCCTCCATCGAATCGAGGATGCGCTTTGCCTTCTTGGCATACGACGCTCGGAACCCATCGGCCAAGTTCCGCCTCGCCTGGGATAGGAGGGTCGGCACGGTCGACGCTTTTGCCATCAAGCCTACGGACTCGAGATAGCGGTCGGTGTAAAGCTCTCCCTGAAAAGCAGAGATTGTCGGGACCCCCATAAGGGCAGCTTCGGAATTCATCGTCCCGCCCATCCCCACGAACAGGTCAGTGGCAGAAAGCAGGTCGTACCCGCTCACCACCTCACCCGGGACGTGCACCTTCGAACCAAACTTGCTCCTGACCTCTTCGACCTGAAAGTCATACCTGCACAAGGCGACCAGATTCACGTCGGGGAAGGCAACCGCCAATCCAGAGAGGAGCTTGTCGGTCCACCCCATGTCGGCCTTTGCAAGATAGGGGGCGTCGCTCTCCTGGACCCTGACCGTGATCGTCTTCTTGGACGAGTCCAGCTTTGGCGAGGGCCCATGCAGGGGCTCCCGCTTGAGCCAGGCGGCAGGGTCGAGGGCGCGGTAGGTTGAAACGCGGTTCCGCTCAATCCCGTATTTCTCCCACGCCTTGAACGGTATGACCCAAGGGCACAGGAGGTGGTGGCTGAGCGGAATCGATAGCTTCCCCGCGACTTCGGAATGCGGGGAATCATTCACGGCGATGTGCTTGATCCCGAATCCGTAGGCGACGCGGGCGCAGACGGCTGACGCAATCGACACCGCCACGTCTGGGCCAAACTCCTTGATGACTGGTATCATCTCGGCCTGTCTCCGCGTGGCCGCGAGAAGTTGTTCCTCCTGACCCTTGGTCCCTCTCTCACCAACGTACATCAGATCGAGGCTCGCCCTTTCGGCCAGAGGTCCGACCTCTCTGTAACGCCTGGAGGTGGCCAGGACCTCGGCCCCGGCCGACTTCAGTTCATCTATCACGGGCCTGAAGAATAGTGTCTGCTTGGGGGTGAGTAGGTCGAGCCACACGCGCATGCTTATTCCTCGCGATTCCGACCGAGCCGCTGCCTACTAATCCGTTTGCCTGGTTTCAAAGCATAATACCTGACCGCCACCGAGCCAGAGGAGCTTTTGCCAAAGATCAAGGTCGCGATGTACGGTCTCACCAGCGAGGCGTACAGGCTCGCTGCCGACCTTGTGGACAAGGCGCAGGTCACCATAATAGACGAGACCCTCCAGATGGCCATGGACCTAGACCCCGCCTTCCTCAAGAAGAACCCGGACCTGCAGGCTGTTATGGCTGAAGAGCCACTTCTGAGCTTCAAGCCCCTCGAGCAGGTGCTCGGAGAGGCCCAGGTCATCTTCTACACGCCGAGGCTGAGGAGGCCGTCGGACGAGACGCTCATCGAGGCGGGGTCCAAGCTCAGGGACCTCGCGAAGTACCTCTCCCGGGGGGTGACCCTGGTGAACTCCCTCCCGACCGGGCCGGGAGGGAACTCCGAGAACATCATGCTAATCGAGAAGCAAACGGGGCTGCAGGTCGGGGCCTCCCTCGTCTACTGGTACATGCCGCTGAGGCCCAGGGACTCGAAGCCCGCGGTCGTCTCGGCGGCGGGGCTGGGGGAAAAGGGGGCGCTGCTCTCCCTGGGGTTCGCCCCCAACTCCCAGAACGTCTTCTCGGCGGAGCTCGAGTACGCGTCCAGCGTCATGGACACAGCGGTGTCCTCCGTTACCGAGATCGAGATGGCGAGGAGGGCGAGGGAGGCTAAGGTCTCCTTGCAGAGGTCGTCCAGCACGTATCTGGACGAGTTCTCCAAGTTCCTGTACGAGCTGAAGGCGATTCAGGCGAGCGAAGAGACTGGAGAGTCGATATCCTATTTAGCTGGCGCCGCCCTGAAGGGCTTCGACAACTACGTCCGCTATGTGGTCGACGAGACCCGCGAGGTGCTGAAGGAGAAGCAGCTCAAGGCGAGCAGGACAAAGATCTCCCTCCTGTGGAACCTCGACAAGTACGAGATGCGGGGGGAGAGGCTGCAGGTGGCGGAGAGCATCCAGCAGAGGCTCAGGGACTACGTCACCGACGTGGAGGTGGTCTCGAGGCCGAGGGGGAAGGGGGGAGGCGAGCTCCTCGACCCGCTGAAGCACAACATGGTGATCGTGTGCTCCAAGGACGACCTGGACCTGATGAAGCAGGCCAAGAAGGACCAAAGGAGCGTGGAGGCCACCGTCCTATCGGCGACCACGGCGCTTACGAGAGACTAGGCGTCAATTGACTCTGTTCTGGCTCACGTAGAGGTCCCCTCCCTGCATCACGACCCCGTACTCAGGCAAGGGGGTAGGTGGGGGCCCTCCGGTTACCGATCCGTCGACCGGGCTGAAGTACCCCGCATGGCACGGGCAGTAGATGGACGACCCCGAAAGTTCGACGACGCACCCGGCGTGGGTGCAGTAGGCGCTGAAGGCGCGCCACTGTCCTCCGAAATCGACGAGGATCGAGGACCCCGCCGTCGGGTGATTGAAGTAGGCCGAAGTCTTCCCTGACAGGGCGGATACCGGGGCCACGTAGAAGTACCCCGCCGGAGCCTGGAGGGCCTGGGTCTGAGACTGGGTCCCCGAGTGGGACTGGCTCCCCCCTCCGGTCGTCTGGCCGATCGTCACCAGAGCTGGAGCTTCGACTTTGGCGACCGCTTCATAGAAGGCGGCTGCGCCAATCCCGACGAACACGACGGCCATGGAGGCCCGCCTTAGGAACTCCCTCCTGTCCACTCCCATTCACCTTGGCTTCGTCCGCATCTTCTTGATGTTGTAAGAGGCGCTGGCAAAGGCGACCGATCCTGAGGCGACGAGCGCTGGGACCGAGACGTCCGAAGGAAGGGTCGCTCCGGACGCGGCTGCGTGGACCACCACTAGTGCTACTACTGCAACTGCCAGGGCGCCGTGGAGGAAGAAGGAATCCTTGTTGCGCTCAAGGAAGCCGATCCCCGTCGCCCAGAGGACCACCCCCAACGTGAACGCGGCGTAGCCGAGGAGCATCGCCGTGGTGAGCGGGTAGGAGTAGAACAGGGCGACGTGTATGCCGAGGGATTCCGCGGCCAATACTGATACCGCCACGTGGACGGTCCTCAGGGTGTCTGTCCCGAGGGCCTTCACCAGCTTCGCCCTGAACGCCATTATGGCGGCCGACGCCCCCACGAAAGCGAGCGCGGCGAACCCGCTAAGGTCGCCGAGCAGAAGCGCCTGGACCATGGGGTCGGCACCTAGCTGTCGAAGGTGGAGCCGTCGTCGCTCCCGGTTCCCCCGCTGGGCGCCGGCGGTTGCGTAAGGAGGGTCCCATTGGTACCAATGCTTGAAGTGTGAGACGTGACGGTCTGCGACGGGGTCTGTGGAGCAGATTGTGCGGCTGTGGCGTGGGGGCTGACGAAGATGGCGAAGGCGAGGACTCCGCCCACTATGAGGAGGGCGGCCAGACTTAGCACAGAGAGTCTATGCACGGACAACGTTGGAAGAAGACGAACTATAAGTCGACGCGCTTGAAAACGCGGAGAGCCAGTTTTCAAACTCCTTGAATGTACATCTGAGACAGAAGGCGGAAGGCCGGATAACCCTAAATCGAAAGCAAACAAGGCTTGATTTCAGATGCCGAGGATTGGAGTAATAGGGACGGGAG
>CAYZDN010000018.1:0-12036 GCA_964477505.1 uncultured Nitrosopumilales archaeon | reverse complement strand
CACTCGCCCTGACCCAGTTCCTCTTCGACCTCGACCTGAGCAACGTCTGGAGGGACATCAGGTACCTCGAGCCTGTCGTCAGGGAGTGCGTCCCTCTCCCGAAGAAGATCCACGCCCAGGTGAAGAGGCTGGGGACGGTGGAGGAGGTCGAGCGGTACTTCCCCGGGTTCAAGGCCTACGTCGACGCGACGGAGCAGGAGATCCCGAGGCCGATGGACGCCAGGAAGAGGAAGACCCACTACTCCGGGAAGAAGAGGAAGCACACGGTCAAGACGCAGCTCACCGTGAACGGGAATGGCCTTGTCGTCCACAAGCCGCCCCACGCCAGGGGCAGGAGGCACGACCTCGACGTTTACGTGAAGAGCCCTCCATCGTTGCCGGAGGATGTGGAGCAGGGTTTCGACAGGGGGTACGACGGCGTCGGGAATTATTTTCCGGACCTCAAGTGCGTCATACCGTTCAAGAAGAGAAGCCCAGGGAGGGGCCACAGGGGCGAGAAGGCAGAGGGCCTCACCCCTGAGCAGAAGGGGTTCAACAAGCAGCTCTCGAAGGCCAGGGTGGTCGTGGAGCACACCATCTCGAGGTTGAAGAAATTCAGCATCTTCGGCCAAGAGTTCCGGAACAGACTGAGGTTCTACGACACGATGACGGACATAGTCTGCGGCCTGGTCAACGCGAGAATAACGAGAGCGGGCGAGTGAACGATGATGATGGGAGAGGAGATGGACAGATTATGGGAATCCGGACGGCCATACCGCCAAGGAAGAAGGTGAATTACGCAAAACATCTATTACCCGATCTATCCATGGTTGGGAAGAGGGTTAGGGTGAAAGTGACCGGGGCATGCTCCATTGAGAATCTGCCAGACCAAGCGTATAAAGCGGAAATTGCAAGCTTAAGCCCAAGGGGGACGCTTGCAGAAGAACAGTAAGATACAGGGAGTAATTCTCGCGGGCGGGCTCGGTACCAGGCTCAGGCCCTACACGCTTCTTCTCCCAAAGCCTATGCTGCCGGTCGGTCCTAGGCCTATCCTCGAACACATCATCGAGTGGCTGAAAGGGAACGGCATAGGAGACATCATCATCACCACGGGGTACCTTGGAAAAACGATACAGGAGTACTTTGGGACTGGCAAGGACTGGGGTGTGAGGGTTCAGTACGCCGCCTCGCCCCACCCGCTGGGCATCGCGGGACAGCTGAAATCGGCTGAGAGCAAGATCAAGGGGAGGTTCGTCTGCCTGTATGGGGACGCCATCCTTGAGATGGACCTGCAGAAGGTGCTCAAGTTCCATGCGGCGCGGAAGTCAATCGCTACCATGGCGCTGATGAGATACAGCACCAATCTGAAGTACGGTTTTCTAGAGACGGACAGGAAAGGTCTTCTCACCGAATGGAAGGAAAAGCCGCTCATCTCCGGATACATCAACGTGGGATGCTACGTCATGGAGAAGGCATTCCTTCGCTTCATCCCCCCTAACCAGATGTACGGGATGAGAGAAGCCTTCGGTGAGGCCATGAAGCACGGCGGTGTGTATGGCATCAAGGTGGGCGGACGCTTCATCGACATCGGGGACACCAAGTCATACAGGGAGGCAAACGATGAGTTCACAAAAAAGATGGGAAAGCTCCTCTAACGGGCGCGCCATGCCATGAAGGTCATCATATTCGAGGACGATGGACTCGGAGGTTTCGGCCCGCTTACCCACCTCCGGCACGCTAGCACCCTCCTCTGGGGGACCAAGCGAATCCTAGACGCGCTGGTGGAGAAGATACCCGACGCCACGGACGTCACTCTTTGGGGTAGGCAGGAACTGTCTGCAGTCATAAAGGAAGCAGCCAAGGAGGGTTACAACGAAAAGGCGTACGGCCCCGCCTTCATGGTCAATGCGAGGGCCAGACCCAACGAAGGACTCCTTCTCCCTGCATCGTGGTCAGAGCCCTTCGTGGGGATTTCGAACGGGGAGCTTGTCGCGGCTAGGCTGGATTCTATCCCTCTGAAGCCGGGCGTTGTGACAAAGAGGGACGTCGCCGGCCTGGCCAAGAGGCACAAGAAGGTCAACATGCAAGGGGAACCGCTCTTCCGAGGGTACTGGGACCTCGTCGAGAGCAACGGCCTCGCCATCGCCGGGCAGGCGAAGCGCTTCGAAGAACCCCTTTCCCTGCCGAGGACAGTCGAAGTGAGGGGTCCTCCCACAAACGTAACCCTTGGCCCCGGGGCAGAAATAGAGGGGCACGTCACCGTCGATGCGAGGCTTGGACCCGTCGTCGTCGACCGAGGAGCGTCGGTAGAAAGCTTCAGCAGGCTCATGGGCCCGTGCTACATAGGCCCGAAGGCGAAGATCCATTCAGCCCTCATCGGCGGAGGGACTTCGATCTTCGAGTCGTGCAAGGTGGGGGGACAGGTGGAGAACTCGGTCTTCCTACCTTTTACAAACAAGGCACATCACGGGTACGTCGGCGACTCGTACATCGGGTCGTGGGTCAACCTTGGAGCAGGGTGCACGTTCAGCAACCTGAAGAACACCTACGGCAACGTCAGGATGAACGTAGGCGGGAAGAAGGTCGACAGCGGCATGCTGAAGCTAGGGCCGGTTGTCGGCGACATGTCGAAGCTCTCCATAGGGGCGCTCGTCTATGCAGGCAAGTCAGTCGGGGTGGGCTCTCATGTGTCGGGGATGGCCGGGGACGACGTGCCAAGCTTCACCTTCTACGATTCATGGACCCGGAGGAAGGTGGAGCTCCTGCTGGAATCGGTCATCGAGACCCAAAGGAGGATGATGGAGAGGAGGGGATTGGTCTTGTCCCGGAGCGAAGAGACCCTGATCAGGAAGGTGTTCGCCAGCACCGCCATGGAGCGCTCGAGGGCAGGCGTGAAGAAAGGCCGCCTCAGGTAGCTGCGGTGGCCGAACGTGGAGTCCAGGGAAGTGGACCATGAATTGAGGCAGAGGGAGATTACATTCGTGGTCTTCGGGTCCACAGGGGACCTCGCAACGAACCGCCTCATCCCTGCCATCGGAAGGCTGGTCGGCGGGAAGCCGCCAGGCCGAATCCGTGTGGTGGGGGTGGACGCAAGACAGCCGAAACAGCGTCCTCTGGCGATGTCTAGGTTCGTGAAAGGGGACCTGAGAGAAACGTCGACCTACGAAGCGCTCGAATCGACCCTTAGTGAGATGAGCCTCCCGCAGGGCGGCGAGCTCATCTTCTATCTTGCGACCGGGCCCGATCTTTTCCGGGTGATCGTTTCGAATCTGAGGGCCTCTGGGCTCAACCGCGGCGGGCACGGGCGGCCCAAAATCGCGATCGAGAAGCCGTTCGGCCTGGACCTGGAGGGAGCCAAAGCCCTTCAGAGAGGGCTGGACCTGGCCTTTGGAGAGGACCAGGTGTACAGGGTGGACCACTACCTGGGGAAGGCCTTGGTCCGGGAACTAATGCGCATCAGATCGGACCTCGGGCTCGAGAGGCTCTGGAACAGGAGCTTCGTCGAGCAGGTGGACGTCGTCGCCGACGAGTCCTTCGGCGTCGATGGGAGAGGCGAGTTCTACGACGGCGTCGGTGTCGTAGGGGACATGGTGCAGAACCACCTCCTACAGCTGATGTGCCTCGTGGCCGCAGAAAGGTCAAACAAAGGCGCTCTGGAGAAGGCGAAGCTGCGCGTCCTCGAGTCGGTGAAGACGCCCTCGTTGGAAGATGCGGTCGTCGGCCAGTATGAGGGGTACGCCGATGTCGAAGGCGTCCGCCTCGGTTCGTCTACTCCGACGTTCATGAGGTTGGCGCTGCGCGTCGACAGCGAAAGGTGGCGCGGGGTCCCGTTCATCCTGAGATCGGGCAAGATGTTGGAAGAGGATCTGACAGAGGTCGTCCTTTGCTTCAAGAGCTCGCACACCTCCACGGTGAAGAAGGCGAGGGTCAGGTGGAATAGGCTCAGATTGAGGCTTGATTCGCCGGAGGATGTCGAAATAGGAACCGTTGATGCCTCCCCGGCCGGCCGGTCCGAACGGGGATTCACTCCGGTCTTCGAGGTGGCCCGGTCGAAGGAGACGGAATACGAGAGGATCGTGAGGGACATAGCCGCCGGGGACAGAGACTTCTTCGTTGGGAGAGGGTTCAACGAGGCTTCTTGGCGTATTTTCGGCCACCTCTTGCAGCAGCTGGGCGCGCGCGGAGCCGGGGTCGTGCGAGCCTACGAGCGAGGGACAAAGGGGCCGCCCGTCTCCGAAGCCAAGGGAACGAGAGGCAGCCACGGACCCAGGAGACCTCGAGTCTCCTTCATGCTTCTCTGAGAATTTCAGGCTAGAGGCCGTAACGTAAAGCAAGCCTTATCGGAAAGCCTAGTCGGCGATTTCACCATGCCCCCTGAAATAGAGAAGAGGCCCTGGGGAGAGTTCGAGGTCGTAGGCAGGTGGCCCCAGATCACGGTCAAGGTCCTGAAAGTCCGGCCGCACTCCAGGCTAAGCCTCCAGAAGCACAAGCATAGGGACGAGGAATGGCTTTGCCTGAGGGGGAGCGGGGTAGCGCAGCTTGACGACGGACGGCACAGGCTACGGGCAGGGAAGAAGATATTCATCCCTCGGAATAGCCTGCACAGGCTGTCGTCGAATTTGGGGGTCGAGATACTCGAAGTCGGGTTCGGGGACTTCCGAGAGGATGATATCGTAAGGGTGGAGGACGACTACGGAAGGGCCGCCAAGTCGAAACAAGTCGAAGTGCCCTTCGGGCGCACTGGCGGGTCGGATTCGCACTAGAGCTGCCCGGTCTTCACCTTATCCCGACGAGCTGGGCCAGCTCCTTCCTGGAGCTCGCCCCGAGCACCTGGGCGGCCCCTTCGGGGGAGACCTCGTTTACGTAGATCCCCCCTCCCAGCTCGAGGCCCGTCCAATGGGCTCGTCTGGGGTAGACTTCTATGTGCCAGTGTATCTGCTTCGTGGTCTTCTTCTCGGAGGAGCTGTGGAATACCATCGTGAAGCTCGGGGAGTCGAGCGCCTTCGCCAGCCCGCCGAGAGTCGACCTGAGCATGAGGGCGAGGTCCATCATCTCCTTCTGTGACAGCTTCAATACGCTCGTCATGTGCCTCTTGGGATACACCCAGAACTCGTATGGATGCGTCGAGACCCAGGGAGCGAACGCCAGGAAGAAATCTGTCGCCAGTATCTGCCTTGGCCCCCCCGTCTCGGTCCCCACCACCTGGCACATGGGGCACACCCCGAGGTCGTTGAGGGAGGTCTGCACGGTTTCGGCCTCCACCTCCACCGTCGGCGGGACCCTGGGGGTCGTGACCAACTGGATGCTGGGATGGACGGCAGTGGGTGTCCCTTCCCTTTCGCTGTTGGCATACACAAGGACGTAGCTCACCCCCTTCTGCGAGTAGAGCCAGCGTACCTTGTCCTGGAGGGAGGCGAGTATGTTCGTCCACTGCTCGATGTCTATCTTCGCGAAGGGCTGGTCGTGCTTCGGGGTCGCCACGAGTATGTAGTGGAACCCCACAGCCGGCTCGCTGTAGTGCGGTGACTCTCCGTAGGAGGGGGGCGCGTTGGGGATCACGACAGGGTTCTTCGCGGGAAATATCCTGACCGACCAGTTCTTCACCACGTCCCCTTCAGAATCCGTCTGCTTGAGCAGCGTATCTCCTCGCTTGACGAGGACGAGGTCCGCGGGCGGGGTCATCTCCTCGTTCCCGGCGCAGTAGTTGCACTTCTCGGCCCTCTGTGGGATCACCTGGCCGGGCTTCAGACCCCTGTCAGGGAGGATGATCGAGACTTTTTCAGTGAAGTAGTCTTTCCTGATCTCGACCATGGGCGCCCGTTCGCGCCCTGGTCGTCATATTAGAGTTTGCAATGGTCAAACGGAATCGCGAAAGGGAGAAATGTCCAGTTCGTCCGCCTCCGGTGCGAGACATTGAAGATAGGATACGTCCTCCTTGACGGCTGCGGTGACAGGCCCGTCCCCGGTTTGAACTACACCACCCCCCTCGAAGCCGCCTACACCCCGAACCTCGACAGGATAGCGAGCAGGTCCAAGCTCGGTAGCGTCACGACCGTAGGGGAGGGGATAGCCCCCGAGTCGGACATCGCGGTGTTCAACATGCTCGGATACTCCTTCGACAAAGGCTATCCAGGTAGAGGGGTCGTCGAGGCAATCGGTTCGGGCCTGGAGATGCGGGACGGGGACCTTGCCCTGAGGGCGAACCTCGCCTCGGCGAAAGGGAGGAAGATAGTCGACAGGAGGGCCGGGAGGGACCTGACCCAGGAGGAAGCGGAGCGTCTGGCTGAGGACCTGAAGAAGGTCGAGCTGAAGGGAGCGGACTTCGAGTTCCGGGCGACTGTCTCCTACCGGGGGGTGCTCGTCATCAGGGCGGACCGGCCGCTCCTGGCTGCCATCTCGAACACAGATCCCGCCTACGCGCGGGTGGGAGGTTTCGGGGCTGCCAAAGAGACCAAGGGCGCCGACACAGTGATGCAGAGCAAGCCCGAATCGAAAGAGGAAAGCGCTGCGAGGGCCGCGAAGCTGGTAAACGAGTTCACCGCCCGGGCAGGAGTGGTCCTCAACAGGAGCGAAGTGAACAGGGAAAGGGTACGGTCTGGCAAGCTCCCTGCCAACTGCGTCCTCCTGCGCGACGCGGGGGACCACGTCCCCAGCCTCCCGACCTTCGAGCAGAGGTACGGCATGAAGGGCGCCGCAGTCGTGGAGATGCCTGCGGAGGTGGGGATCGCGAAGATGCTGGGGATGAAAATGCTGCCTATCAGGGACAGAAAAGACATGAACGAGAAGGCCAGGCTCTTCTCCTCCGAGCTCCGGGAGGGGACAGTAGTCTACGTGCACATCAAGGGCCCCGATGAGTTCGGGCACGACGGAGATGCCAGGGGGAAGAAGAAGAGCATCGAGTCCATCGACAGGGACTTCTTCTCGGCCGCCCTCGCCGCCACCGAGGGTGCGAAGCTGGCTGTCTCGTGCGACCATGCCACCCCCTGCACCATCAAGATGCACTCCTCGGACCCTGTGCCCCTCCTCGTCACAGTGGAAGGCAGGGGGGACGGGATGAGGTTCGACGAACCAAACTCGAGACGGGGCTCACTCGGCCACCTGATGGGGAGAGACGTCCTGGACGGGGTGCTCAGTGGCGCCTTCAGACGGAGTATTTCTTCAGCAGCCTGACCCCCTGGACCGCCACGTCGATGGCGTCATCCACACCGGCTTCCAGCCTGAAATCGTCCGTTGCGCGGTTAGCCACGACCGCGAAGATGGCGCCCGTCCTCAGGCCGAAGACCCTCCCGAGTGTGAACAGGGTCGCCGCCTCCATCTCGAAACAAAGGACCCTCGCTGCCCGAAGGTCTTCCACTATGTGCGCCTTGTCAGGCGGGAGGAAACCTCCGAATGACCTCCTCCCCTGCCCCACGTAGAACGAGTCCGTTGACGCTGTCATCCCAACGGCCGATTTCTTCCCCGCAGACCGCGCCGCTTCTGCAAGGGCCATCACGACGCCCGGGGTCGCCGCCGCGGGGTAACCTTCAGGGACGTACTGGGCGCTGGTGCCGTCCATCCTCACAGCAGAGTCAGCGATTATCACCGAGCCGACCTTCACGTCGGGTGTTATGGAACCGCACGTCCCCACCCTGATCATCACCTCCACCCCCAGACGCGCCAATTCCTCTATCGCAATGGCAGCCGCCGGTCCCCCTATCCCCGTGCTGACCACCACAACCTTCTCGTCCCCGACCTTCCCTCCGTAGGCCGAGTACTCCCTGTGGGTCGTGAGCTCCTTCGCCCCCTGGAACCTCTCCGCTATCCTGGGAACCCTCCCGGGGTCCCCGGGAAGGAAGGCGACGCGTCCCACGTCCTTTTTCGAGAGCCTGACGTGATAGGGCCTACCGCTTTCGTCCTTAGGTTCCTGAGCCAACTTTCTCCTGCTCCCTCGGCGTGCTCCTGGTGGTTATCAAGGGTTCGCGACCGACTACTCCGGAGGCTCGTAGCAGTTCCTGCACCTGGGCTCGTACATCTCCTTCCCTCCAACTACGATGAGGGGGGACTCCTTCGGCGCCGGCCTTCCGCCGATAAGACGCTGGGTCCGCGTGGCTTCCTGGCCGCACACCACGCAGACGGCGCTGAGATATCGCACCCTGTCCGCCCTGGCGGCGAGCTCCATCGTGGTGGGGAAGGGCTCGGCCCGGAAGTTCAGGTTCAGCCCGCAAGCTATGACCTTCTTGTCGTCGGCCAGCCTGTCCAGGACTCCCACTAGAGCGCCGGGGAAGAAGTTCACCTCGTCCACACCTATGGCGTCCAGGCCGTTCGACCTCGTCACCCCTTCTATCTTCTCCAGTCCTTCCTTGGACGACGCCACGGTGTATGCGTCATACTTCAGTCCGTTGTGAGTCACCACCTGCCTCGAGCTGTATCTCTTGTCGAAGGCGATCTTGAAGATAGCGCCCTTCTTCTTCGCGTAGACCTCCCTCTCCACGAGGCGGATCAGCTCAGAAGTCTTCCCTGAGAACATCGGCCCTATGATCACCTCTAGTGTCAACTTTTGCCGCGCACTGTCAGGGGGGATTTATCGCTTTTTTGCAGGCCGGAGTAAACCCAGGGGTCTTCGCTCGAACGCTGCTAGTTCGCCAGGCAGTCCCCGCCCTCGTCGGCGAAGAGGCGTTCGACGTCCTGCCCCTTGCGGGCGACCATGATGGCCCCCTGGCCGTTGCGCATGAAGACGAAGGGCCTCGGCTGGCTGTGGAAGGGCATGTTCATGACGAGCGTATAGGCCCCAACGTCCCGGAACATGACGAGCTTCCCAACTTCGGCGCCCCCGAGCTTGGACCTGCTCGAGGTCGGGAACACGTCCAGCGGGTCGCAGAGCCTCCCGACGAGCACCACCTTCTGCGGAGTCTGCTTCCCTCCAGGGACAACCTCCACCGGGTACTCGTGCCGCAGGAGGGCAGAGTCGAGAAGGACGTGGTAGCCCGCGTCGACATACACGTACTTGCTCTCTCCGAAGCTCTTGGTGTTCACCACCCGGGAGACAAGCACGGTCGATTCGGCGGTGAGATACCTGCCGCTTTCTGACACGAGCGTGAACTTGTTGCCGATGCTCTCTATCAGGCTGTTGAGCTGCTCGACGATCTTAGCCGCCACGTCCTTGGGCCCAGGGACCCTCCTGCCGTAGGGCGCCGGAAGGCCTCCGCCGATGTCGAGCGTGCTGACTGTGAAGTCCCCCAGCTGCCTCTTGGCGTCGAGGATGAACGCCTCAAGCTTTTCGATGGCCTCCGCGTAGCAGGCGGGGTCCTCGATCTGGCTCCCCAGGTGGAAGTGGAACCCTTCGAACTGCAGCAGCGGCATGCCGAGCAGCTTCTTCAGCACGTAAAACGCGCTGTCCTGGCTCCCCCCGTTGAACTGGAGCCCGAACTTCCCATGACCCATGGAGCCCCTGAGCTCAGCGTGGACGTGGACCTCGGGGTTCACCCTGATCATGGTGCTCACCGTGACGCTGGCCTTCCCCGCCGCTTCGGCCAGGTTCATCAGGCCGTTGTAGCTGGCGACGACTATCTTCCGAACCCCCATCTTGAGCACCTCCTCGTATTCAGACGAAGTCTCAGTGATGCTGGTGTACATCACGTTCTCGGCCGAGCCTCCTGACTTCAGTATGAACACGAGCTCGCTCGGGGCTGTCAGGTCGAAGAGGATGCCTTCGCTTGAGAAGGTCCTTATCACGGAGGGGTTGAAGTTCGCCTTCACCGAGTAGGCGACCCTGTAGACCCCCTTGAAGGCTGAGAACGCCTGCTCCATGTCGGTCACTTTCTTCCTCAGCGTCGCTTCGTCTATCAGAAAGTACGGTGTGCCGTACTTTTCTGCTAGGCTGTACAACTCTCTATCTGAAAACCTCGGCGCCGCAACACCCGCTCGAGATACGGGCTGCGTGCGAGTGTCGACCAACTTTTTGTTAGTGCACGCCCGAGATTTTTCTCTTATAACTTTATCCCCGCAGGAAGAAATTTCTTTCGACGGACCTGTCAAAGTGAGGGAGAGCGCACGCTTCCTAAGCGTCACCACAGGGGAAGGAAGCTGGGCGCATTTGCTCCGGCGTACGCGAACGTCACCTCGCCGGTCCGCGGGCTGATTATTGATACGCCTTTGTAGTCTTCCCCCCACCTCCAGAAATACTTCCAGAACGAATCGCCTCCAGACAATGTCATCGCATGGTCGACGCAGCCCCAAGTACCTTCGAGAAGCGACGGGCACGATAGCCGGACTCTCCAGCCGCCTTGGCCGATGGGGTAGCTGCTCATGATGCCGAACTGAAAGAAGTAGCTCGCCTTCTGGATTGAATTTGGCGGCCCGCCCGCAAGCACTCCAGTGTTGAAGTCGTGATTCTCGGCTGCCGGGACTGTGAATCCTGTGAAATCGAAGGACCCCAGTCCAGGCATCGAATATGACCAGACGACTTCCGCTCCGCCGCTTCCTTGGGTCCATACCATTCTCAATGTCACGTTATCTTCCACATGCCCTTGACCGAACTGCATCGCATCCATGAACATCAGGACCTTCCACGGGTGTCCTCCGCAGGCTGCGTTATCATCGCACGCCTCCCAGGCGCTCGCCACCATCGACTCATCCCCAGAATGGAAGAGAAAAAGGTCATAACGATAGGAATAGTCGACGCCATCCACGCAGCACCCTGCGGCGTGTATGCCAATGCCGGCCGACAGGTAGTTGTCCTGTTGAATCACGGAAGCGTTTGTCCCTGTGAAGCTCACCGTTATCCCCGCTCCCTGGGCGTGCCCCGCCGGGCCAGCCATGTACGCCCCCGCGTAGACGGGGATGCCTTGAACGAACGACGTAGCCGAAGACCCCGCGGCGGGTACGACCCCGTTGACCGCGTCAGGGGTGCTAAAGAGCATCATCATGAGGACGAGGGCAATCCCAACAGCGAACAGGGAGGAGAACTGCGCCCTGTGGGCTGCTGCGAGCCTCCTCCCTCTGGTCGCGAACAAGACCCCCGCTAGCGCCGCAGCCGTGACTGACATCGTAAGCACCCCAACGCCCCAGGCCACAGTCTGAAAGTATGCCGCCGCGATCCCAAGAGAAACCAGGAGCAGTGCACCCATCGAGGCAAGAGGAAGCAGGAAGCCTTTCACGGGGCCGAACTTGACGCACGTGCTCGCTGTCACAGCAAAAGCGGCAACCCCCAGGATGGCGGCGGAGGCCCAAGGGTGCAAGGGAGGAAGTACCTTTGTGCCGGCGAAGGTGAAGACGACGGGATAGAATCCCAAAGCGGCCAAGCCCAAGAACCCGGCCGTTAGTGAGGCGGAATCCCCAATCTCCCCCCTTAGGCGGCCCGCGCCCAGCGCGGTCCCGGAGAATGCGACGGAACCCAGGAAAAACCCGAGGCGCAGCGGCTCGAGGCCATCTGGTCCGGATGAGAAGCAGACCCGAGGGTCGCACGCCCAGAAGAACAGGATGAGCGCCGCTGCGACGGCCGCCCACTGCGTCGCAGCAGCCCTCCAAGCTTGCCTT
The DNA here is from genome assembly GCA_964477505.1 of uncultured Nitrosopumilales archaeon. Taxonomy (GTDB): domain Archaea; phylum Thermoproteota; class Nitrososphaeria; order Nitrososphaerales; family Gagatemarchaeaceae; genus UBA183. Next base: position 543 of record CAYZDN010000018.1, on the reverse strand, counting down.
AGAAGGGCCCCTGCCGCCAAGGATCCGCAGAGGACGAAGACGATGAAGAGTATAAGCCGCCACCCTGACATGAAGTAGAACGAGGTCGTGTTGTCCGTGAGGAAGTAGTAGTCAGCCAACTTCTCTACGGAGTATATGGGGGCGAACGTCCAGATGAAGGCAAGGACGTGCTTTGCTGCTCCCCCCGCTTTGCCCATGGCGATTCGACTGCCTGGCTCTAGTAAACCATTGTTAACAGGTTCCGAAACGGTTGTAACGTATCTAGACGTCCGTCCTGATGTGGATAGTTACTGGGTCTACATGCTTAGGTGCTCAGATGGGTCGCTGTATACGGGTTCGACCAAAGACGTGCGACGCAGGATCAATGAGCACAGCTCCGGGAAAGCGTCGAAGTATACACGCTCGCGGCTCCCCGTCTTTCTTGCCTTCGTGGAGCGAGCCGAGAGCCGAAGCAGCGCTCTCCGGAGAGAAGCTGAAATAAAAAAGCTGAGCAGGAGCCAGAAGCTCCTTCTCTGCGAGTCGTACTCCACTCGGGCTAGGCAC
>CAYZDN010000017.1:0-6855 GCA_964477505.1 uncultured Nitrosopumilales archaeon | reverse complement strand
GAGCTGGGCCTCCCCACCCTTGTCCTTGACTGGCACAACGAGTATTCCTCAACGATCACCGGCGCTGGGGGGAAGGTGCTCGCGCCTGGCAAGGACGAGTTCTCCTTGAACCCCCTGGAGATGGGGCCGGGCTCTGACCCTGTGGAGCACATCGCAATGGTTTCAGATATTTTCTCCGACATTTACCATTTCACACACCCGCAGGCGTACATGTTCAGGAACGCACTGCAGAAGCGTCTCGGCGAAACCTCGGCAGAAGAAGTCCCGACTATCGGAGCGCTTGTAAAGACGATCGAGGCGTACCCCCTCAGATCGGCCTACGATAACGAGACCAAGGTCGCGCTCCTCCGCAGGCTCGTCCCCCTTACCCAGGGACAGTCCGGGAGGGCCCTCGGGGGCTCGGGGCCGCTGAAGCTAGACGAGCTCATGGGGACGCTTGTGTGCGTCGAGCTGGGCCACATGAGGGACATCCAGTCGAGGGGCGTCTTCTCCGACGTCCTCCTGAAGATGATCTACGAGGAGAAGGTGAAGCGAAAATCGAGCTTGGACCACCTGACCGTCGTGGAAGAGGCGAGGAACATCGCCCCGGCGCGCAAGCAGGAGGACCCACCGACGGTGGGGGAGAGGATGATCTCGGAGCTCCGTAAGTTTGGGGAGGCGATGATGTTCGTGGCGCAGTTCCCTACGCACATTGCTTCGGAAGTGGTGAAGAACTCAGGCACCAAGATAGTCCATCGCCTGGCGTGGCCTGACGACGTCGCCCTCGTCGGCGACTCGATGGGCCTAAACGAGAAGCAGAGGGAGCACCTTACCAGGCTCAGGCCCGGAGAAGCGGTGGTCGGGGTGGGCAGGATTCAGCGGGCAATGCTCCTTCAGGTTAACGCGGAGCGTCAGGCGCCTGACAGCAGGATCCTCAATTTCGCGCCCGAGTCGTAGTTCGCTGTCCAGTCAATCCTGGGACCAGCGGGGCCCGAGCCGCTGAGACGAGCCGCAACCTCTGCGGCAGCTTCCTCCGGTGGGGTGTGCGAAGTGTCCACCTCTAGAGTGACGTCGTTGCCGAAGGCGTCGTAGGTGTCTGAGGAGACGAGTCCAATCAGTTCTGCCTCCACGTTCTCGACGACCTTTCTGGGAGGATACCCCCGGGCCCTGAGCCTTTTCTTGAGGACGGCAGGCTCGCACCTGAGGACGACGGCCACCTTGAGGGCGCGTCTCCTGACGACGTAGGGGAGCAGATGGCCGTATACAAGCACCTTTCCCTTCACCTCCCGTTCCAGGCTGCGTCCCAGCTCTCTGACGTCAACCTCGCCGTCTGGGTCAGAACGGTTGACGAGCCCCGCTGAACGGGCGAAATCGTTGATCCCGATGCACCCGATGCCGAGTCTCCGGGCCACCAGGGGAGCCACGGTCTTCTTTCCCGTCCCTGGCGTGCCGGTCAGCCCGAAAATTCCAGCAGGTGGATGTTCCCGCGCGCCAGTCAGGTCCGGGGAGCCTCTGCCGGCTGTTTCAGTTTTGCCTTCCAGTGGGCTCTGAACTTGGCCAGCTTGGGGGCGATGACCGCCTGGCAATAGGGCTTCGAGAGGTTTCGCCTGTAATAATCCCTGTGATAGTCTTCCGCAGGGTAGAAGCTCTTGAGGGGAACGACCTCGGTCACGATGTTGTTCCTGAACACCTTCTCTGCGGTAAGCTCTGCTATGACACCTTCCGCCTGGGACCTTTGCTCTTCGTCGCCGAAGAAGATGACCGACCTGTATTGCGTGCCTTCGTCGGCTCCCTGCCTGTTGAGGGTGGTCGGATCGTGGGTGGAGAACAGTACCTCGAGGAGCTCCCTGTAGCTTATGGCAGAAGGGTCGAACGTGATATGAGCTACCTCGGCGTGGCCTGTCGTGTCAGTGCAGACCTCTTCGTATGTCGGGTTGGGGACAGTCCCTCCGGCATAACCGGGCTCGACCTTTACGACGCCGTTGAGCTCCGAGAAGACAGCCTCGGAACACCAGAAGCATCCGCTCCCGAAGGTCGCGACCTCTGTCTTCTGCAACGTTCGCGAACCTCTAGCCCTGAGATTAAAACTTGCCCGTGAGGCCCCCAGCGACTCTCAGGCTCCCGCCGTTCAGGTCGATTATAGCCCCCTTCATCCCTTCCCAGGTCGGAATCTGCCATGGCAGCCCGGCGACCAGGCTCGTCCCACCCGTCATCGAGACCTTCGCGGGGACGATTTCCCCGGGGAGCTGGATGTGGAGCTCCTTCGACGCGACGTCCTGCCTGTAGTAAGGGGACTTCTCGAACTCGAAGGCAGGAGCGTCGGAAAGGGGCAGGGACCCGTCGTCCAGCCAGTGGCTCTTCTCGAGGTCTCTGGGTTCGACCCCGCGCAGCGAAAGACCGACCCGGATCCCCCGACCGGCCGATTCGAAGTCTACGTCGTTGACCTGGATCCCTTTGACGTCCGCCCTCAGGTCCGCCCGACCTGGGATGGGGCGCAGTTGGTCGTGGACGGACACGGACCCCGAAAGCACGAAACCGAGGGCGACGGTCCCCACCCCCTTCACGGTGAAAGCGCGGTCGATGTAAATTAGGGGCTTGTCCTTCGGGAACGCGAGCCGCGGGGTCGTCTTGGAAAGGTCCACGGCGCCTGACCCCGACTGCCGCTGGTCGATGCCGTATGCCGCCACGGCCGTCCCCTTCAGGGATTCCCTCGCCGCCTCACTGGTCGAAGACCCGTCGACGAGCTCGAGGGTCCCGGGGAGGCCGAGAGCTCCCAGGAGGACCGCCAGCTCTCCATCGGGGGCAGCGAGCCTCCCTGAGGGCGGGAAGAAGTAGAGCGCGTGGTCGACAAGTGATGCGATGCGCGAGTAGCCCTGTATCCTCTGAGGAAAATCCGTGGTGTCGAGGAAGGAGTAACGGCGGCCGCCCTCGGTGCGGGTGTGCACGAGCATGCCTTCGGCTTCGCTCTTCTTTGCCACGGACGACTGGAAAGCTGCCTTGGTCGGCTGATCGGTACCGAAGACTCCGATGGTAATCCCTTCCAAGTTCCTGACTGCGCCCCGGACAGCCAATCTTATCTCTTACTTCTACGGGAATGAATAAATCGCCAATCATTCGGCGCTCCCTCGATTTGGCCAGCGAGATCGTCATCGTGGGCTCGTTCCTGCTGGCCTTCAAGGCGGTCCTCGTCGAAGGGAGCGAGGTCGCCATCCTTTCCGTGGCGACGGTAAGGCAGCTCGGGAAGGACAACGTCCTGCTAGGCGTCCTCGCGGGGGGCGCTATATCTGTGGGGATATTCCTGGGGGTCAGGCAGATCTTCCTGCTCTTCCCCGAGGCTGCCATTGACATCTTCACCGGGTCCCTGATACTCTATTTCTCCTACAAGTTCCTCCGGGGATTCAAGCGATACTACTTCGGCAAGAGGTCCTTCAGGGCGAAGATGGAGAAGCTGGAAGCCGAGGTCGTGGAAAAGGAGATGGAGAAGTACGGCGGGGAGAAGCCGCCCGTCCTCCCGTTCTCGCTCCTCAACGCCCTCCCCGTGTTCGTGATCACGCTCACCGAGGGGTTCGAGGCGAGCCTTGTGCTGAGCGCGTCGGGGGCGTACAACTTCGAATGGACCGTCGTAGGGGCCTCGGTCAGCATCATCCTCCTCGTGGTGGTGTCCGCGATCTCCTACGACTACCTGATCAGATTCCCCAGGTGGGGCCTCGACCTGCTCGCGGGGTTCGTACTGCTGACGTTCGGGACATACTTCCTTTCCTCGGGCCTCTACATGGCCTTTTTTGGTGGGGGTTAGCCGCCGTATATCTTGATGGCCGAGCGGAGCTCCCCCGCGAACTTGGCCATGGCACTGGGGCCGAACCCCCATTCAAGTCCAGCCGCGGCGAACAGTTCGGGGAGAGACCGTGTGGCGCCCAGCGACAGCGCGTCTTTGTAAAATCGTATCGCGTCCGAGGGGTCTTCCTTGTACCTTGACCAGATCCCGAGTGCCCCTGTGAGGGCGATCCCGTACTCGATGTAGTAGAAGGGGACCTCGAAGAGGTGCAACTGCCTGTGCCAGCGATAAGCCCTGCTCGCCTCCAACCCATCGTAGCTCTCCAGCCCCGAGAAACGGTTGAACGTCCTCACCCAGGCGTCCGCCCGCTCCTCGCGCGAATGGTCCGGGTGCGCGTATACCCAATGCTGGAATGCGTCGATGGTCGCTATCCATGTGAACAGCTTCACGTTGTCGACCGCCTCAACCAGGTTGGAGCGTCGGGCGCCGTCGGCGTCGTAGAACGTACCTTCGTAATGCTCTCCTGAAATGATCTCCATGGCCATGGAGGCTACTTCCGCGAACTCGACGGGGAGGTTCGCGTTTGCGTTGAAGTAGGGGAGGCCGCGCTCTCTTATCAGGAAGGTGTGGAAGCTGTGCCCCGATTCATGGAGGAGGGTCCTGACGTCGTTGTCCCTCTTCGCCGCGTTCATGAATATGAAGGGGAGCCTGACTTCGGTGAGCTCGTCCTGGTAGCCCCCGGGAGCCTTGCCTTTGCGGCTGTCGAGGTCGAGGAGCTCGAGCTGGGCCATGCGGTCGAAGTACCCCGAAAGCTGGCCGTCTATGCGTTTGAGCACCTTCGACGCGCCGCTGATCAAACCACCCACCTCGTCGAACGGAGCAAGAGGGGGGCGCCCTTCGGGGTCTACTCTCAGATCCCAGGGCCGTAGGGTGTCGATTCCAAGCTTCTCCATTCTGAGCCTGTCGATCTCCCGGCTAAGGGGGACGAGGCTCTCTTCCACAGCCTGGTGGAAGCGGAGGCAGTCCTGCGGGGTGTAGTCGAACCTGAACTTCTTCACAAATGCGTAGTCCGCGTAGTTGCTGTAACCAGCGTTCTTGGCGGTGACGTCCCGGAGCTTCACCATTTTCCCGTAGATGTCGTCAAGCTGGTCGGCGTCCTTGCGGGCGCGGCTGTCCACGAGCCTCCATGCTTCCTCCCTCACCGACCTGTCCGTTTCTTCGTAGAATTTCGACATCTGCTGCAGCGTCCTCTCTTGGCCCCGGAAGTTGACAGTCATCGCCCCCATCACGCGCTGATAGGCCTGGGCGAGGGTCGAATCCTCCTTCTCCAATTCCACATTCTGCACCCTAAAGATGGACACCGCGGCCTCTCTGCGCCTCTTTTCTTGAGCGTAGGCTGCTGTGGGCAGCCCGCTCCGGAAGGAGGAGGAAGAGAACCTCTTCAGAAGACCGAAACTCGCGATCTTGATCTTGGGCTCGAGGCCCTGCAGGTACTGTCCGTACGCCTTGGCATACTCCGGGTTGTCCGTCTGACGCGTGTTGTTGATGTATCTTATCGTCCGCTGCTCATAGACGAAAGAGTCAAGCTCTGCCTCGTCCAGGAGCCACTGCTCGAGTTCCGCAGGGCTTGAGAGCGGCCTCGATGACAGCTCGTCGTAGATTTTCGAGAGCTCGGGCCATTCGAAATCCAGCTCGGCGGGGAGGTATCTTCGCTTGAACTCCCTTGGCAGAGAACTGAAGTCCAAAACCAACTGGGGACCGGATGGCGGGGTCGGCGGCGTCGCTACTTATGCTTCGCTGGGCGCTTCAGGGTCGGCGGAAGGTCAACCCGGCCGGCCTTTCTGCTCTGCGGGGTGTCCAGGCTCCAGTGCTGCCTGGAAGTCTCTGAAGGCGAGCTTCTGGCGGCGGAGTCTCCAGATTCCCCCCACGGATGTCACGATGTTGGTGAGGATGATTACATAGGTCACAATGTTGAGGAACGAGTCGGCGAGGGGGAGCCCGTCTTCCACCGCGATCAAGGCCAGGGTTGCTGGGACGAGCCCCTGGGCGCACATCAGCACGATTGAACCCCAATCGCTCCGCATCTCGGACCCCCTGGTGGATACGCTAGTCGCCAGCATCCTTACGAGCAGAAGTACGAACAATATTTCTACTCCGATCGTAAGATTGGAATGGATGCTACTGGTGCTAATCTCGAAGGTGAGGCCAAGGAAGACGAAGAAGAGAGTCTCCATGAGGAATGAAATCTCCTCCTGGAACAACCCCAGCCGCTTCTGCAGGACCTCCATGCTCAGGTGCAGGCTGCTGATCTTGTTGAGGAGCTCGTAGTTTCCAAGGATGATTCCAAAGATGAGGACCGAGAGCTCCCCGCTTCCGCCAAGGTGAGAGCTTATGGCGTATGTACCGAAAACCAGCCCGAGGGTGAGGACATAGGTGTACTTCCTCTCCTGGAAGCGGTGCAGAAAGACTATCCAGCCCACTGATAGAACGGCGCCGAGGACTATGCCCACCGAGAAGTTGGCGGCGACGGTCTGCAGGGTCGTGGTCCAGTTGGCAGTCCCAGTCTGGTAGACCCCCAAGAAGGCGAAGAACAATATGATTGACAGAATCGAGTTCATCGCCGACTCGAGCGTGAGGAAAGTGGCTGTAACTTCGGCCAGCTTGAGGGACCTCGTAAGGGGTATCACCACGGCCGCAGTCGTCTCCCCTCCCACCATCGACGCGAATATGAACGACGAAACGATGTCCCAGCCTAGGAGGACGTACACCACGAGCGCGATGGCCACGGTGCTTCCCAGCACGTAGATGACCACCTGGACGAACGCCCTGCCGCCCCCCTTCAACAGGGCCCCGAACCTGGTGTCCATCCCTCCGTAGAACAGGACCATCAGAAGGGTGAGCTCGGCGAAGACACCCAGGGAAGGGAGGAGGTCTGACCTCGACAATCAGCCCAGGACGGGGCCGATCAGTATCCCCATGAAGATGAGGAAGACGAAGGCGGGGATCCCCGTCTTCTTGAAGAAGAGTTCCCCTGCGAACCCGACGACTATGATCGCGGCGACGATCGAGAAGACGAAAACTGTGTCGGGCGCCACGCCTCG
>CAYZDN010000016.1:0-9151 GCA_964477505.1 uncultured Nitrosopumilales archaeon | reverse complement strand
GGACTGTCTAGGTTTTAAACGCCCGAACGCCGGCCCTGTGAACGCCGGGATCGCCTAATCTGGTAGGGCGCAGGAATGCAATTGCGCAAGCCTGGAAAACCCAAGGACCGGCGAGCCTGTCTCGCTAACGCGGGTTGTGGGTTCAAATCCCACTCCCGGCGTTCTCTCCCATAACCCGTATAAACCCACAGAGAAAGCCGACGTCAAGTGAAGGGTTCCGCCTCCGACCTCAGGGTCGGCCTCACTTTCGACGACGTCCTACTTGTCCCAAAGTTCTCAGACGTGAAGTCAAGGAAAGACGCGGACACCCGCACGAAGTTCTCTAGGCGAATCTCGCTCGATGTGCCGATAGTCGGCGCGAACATGGACACGGTGACCGAGTCAGCCATGGCAATCTCCCTAGCCCGACTCGGGGGGATCGGAGTGATCCATCGGTTCCTGACCATCGACGAAGAAGTTGCCGAAGTGCTCAAAGTGAAGAGGTCAGAGGGCGTGCTGATCGAAGACCCGATCACGCTCGGTCCCGACCACACCGTCAGGGAGGCCTGGCAGGTGATCCGAGAGAGGGAGATCGGAGGGATCGTGATCGTCGGCAGGTCCAAGAAGGTGCTGGGGCTCCTCACCCGGCGGGACATCAACCTCGAGGACGACCTGGACCGAAGGGTGAAGGAGGTCATGACCCCCCGCCGGGAGCTCATCACCGCCCGGGAAGGGGTAACCCTTGACGAGGCGAAGAAGGTCCTGCACGCCAACAGGATCGAGAAGCTCCCGGTCATCGACAGGCAGGGCCGGCTCGCAGGGCTCATCACTTCAAAGGACATCATGAAACGTCGACAGTTCCCTTCCGCCACCAAGGATTCCAAGGGACGCCTCAGGGTCGCAGCTTCGGTGGGGGTGAAGGGAGATCGCATGGACCGTTCCAGGCGGCTCCTCGACGCCGGAGCCGACGCCCTTGTCGTGGACATCGCCCACGGCCACTCCGACTATGCGATCGAGACGGTGAAGGAGATCAAGAGGAAGTTTGGCGATGTGGAAGTAGTGGCAGGGAACGTGGCCACCTCGAGAGGGGCGGCCGACCTGGTCAAGGCAGGGGCGGACGCCGTCAAGGTAGGGGTGGGGTCAGGGAGCATCTGCGTGACGAGAGTGGTGACCGGGTCAGGAGTGCCTCAGCTGACGGCGATAATGGACAGCGTCGCGGGAGCAAAAGGGTCCGGCACCCCGATCATAGGGGACGGCGGGGTGAGGAACCCCGGTGACGTCACCAAGGCCATGGCAGCGGGGGCGTCATCTGTAATGATCGGGAGCCTCTTCGCCGGGACGGAAGAGAGCCCGGGGCCAACCGTGCTCAGAGACGGGGTGAGGTACAAGCTGACGAGGGGGATGGCATCCTTGGCCGCGACCGTCGACAGGAGGGTAAGGGAAACGAGCAGGACAGGGCCAAAGGAGGACGAAGTCATCGAGGAGGTCATCGACGAGAGCGTCCCGGAGGGGGTAGAGGGGCTGATACCGTACAAGGGGCGGGTCGAGGAAGTCGTCAAGCAGCTCGTGGGGGGGCTCCGCTCGGGGATGAGCTACTCGGGGGCCCACGACCTTTCGGAGCTCAGAAGTAAAGCGGAGTTCATGAGGATTACGCCTGCGGGGTACAAGGAGAGCCTCCCTCACGACATCCAGAAGGTCGTCTGACACGGCCAATCTCTCGGTCGTAGGTCTTCAGTGGGGGGACGAAGGGAAGGGCAAGATAGTCGACTATCTCGCGGGGGAGTTCGACGGGGTGGCCAGGTTCAACGGAGGGAGCAACGCCGGGCACACCGTGGTTATCGGCGGGGCCAAGCACACATTCCACCTGGTCCCCTCGGGGGCCCTTAAGGGAAAGGCGCTCTTCGTGGGCGCAGGAGTGGTCGTCGACCCCGTCGTCCTCGGCGAGGAACTCGCTCTCCTGCCTGATGAAGTAAGGAGCAGGCTGACGGTCGACGATAGGTGCAGCCTCGTCTCTCCTCTCGAAAAGGAGTTCGACAGGTTCCTGGAACAGCTCCGGGGCTCTTCCGCCATCGGGACTACGATGCGCGGGATCGGACCATCATACGCGATGAGAGCGCTCCGGCTCTCCCCACGGGTCATGGACGTCGTCGCAGGTTTCGACTTCGAGCCCCTCCTGCGGTTCTACAGGAGGATAGGGATGGCCGCCGACGGAATGCCCGGGTGGGCAGAAGACGCGAAGAGACTCCTGTCCCAACTCAGGGGTGACGTCAGCGGCCGAATCTCCTCTCTTGTGGAGAAGGGCGGGTCTGTAATATTCGAGTCTTCCCAGGGGACCCTCCTGGACCTCCTTCACGGCTCGTACCCCTATGTCACCGGGACCCACACCACGTCGAGTTACATCCCCGCAGCGCTTGGCATCTCCCCATCCCTCGCTGGGGAGCCGCTCGGGGTCAGCAAATGCTACACCACGAGGGTCGGGGGCGGCCCCTTCCCCACAGAGATCAGCGGGCCGTTCGCAGAAGGCCTGCGCACCCTCGGAAACGAGTACGGGGCTACCACCGGGAGGCCCAGGAGGGTGGGGTGGCTCGACCTGGTGGCGCTTAAGTACACCATAAGACTGAACGGGGCAAGGAAGGTCGCCATCTCCAAGCTCGACGTGCTGTCACAGGTCAGGGAAGCGAAGGTCTGCGTGGCCTACAGGCGCGAAGGGAGCGAGTCAACCGACTTTCTGGCTTTTCTTGGCCACCTCGGCGAAGTTGAGCCCGTCTACGAGGCACCACCCTCTATCCACGGCGCGAAATACGACGGTGGCCTCCCTCCAGAGGGGAGGAAGTTCCTAGGCTACCTTGAGAAGGAACTGGGGGTCGAGGTGGCGCTCGTATCGCACGGCGAAGAGAGATCAAAGACAATCCAGCTCTGATTCGTCCTACGACGGTGCCAGCGGTTTCAAGGACGCCCGGGATCGGCAAGGGCCGACCGGAACCGAGCCTAGTTCTTGAACACCCAGCCGAGGTCGGCCGGGTGGCTCCTCTTCTCGACCTTCTCGTTGAGGGCGTGGGCGACTATGGGAAGCGCCAGGGTTATGTCGGCGTAGAGGGTCGCCTTCTTGGCGTCGGACGCTATCTTCCCCCAGCTGATCGCCTCCTCCAGGGTACACCCAGACAACCCTCCCCACTGTGGGCTGTCTGCCGTTATCTGGATCGCATACTCGTGCGGGGTCTCCTCTTCGCCCCCCTTCGCCAGGGACTTGATTATCGTCGCGAGCTGGATCGTGTCCTTCGGGACCCCTCCACCGAGGTACACCACCCCCGTCCTCTTCGTCCTCTCCGCGATCTGGGCCAGCTCTTCCATGTCCTTTGTCTGGTCGAGCCTTATCATCTTCCCTTTGTCCCTCTTCAGAAGGCTGAGGGCCACCCCATACCCGCTGTCGATGAGCCCCGGTGAGTAGATCGGCACCTTGGCCCTGTACGCCGCCGCTACGATGCTGTCTACCCCCTTCTTGGAGAGGAACTCCCCGAACCCGTAGAGGAACTCCCTGGTGGAATAGACCCTGTCGGCCTTCAGGGTCGCCCCGTACCTGTAGATCGTGTTCTCGAGCTTGCGATACTGCATCTCGTCGGCGTAGACGTCATAGAACCTGTCGACCTTGAGCCTGAGGAGCTCCTCGTCGTCCGCCAGCCAGGTCCCCTGGTAATAGTGGTACCCCAGTGCCTCGAGTATGTCCTCGGAGATGTTGGCCCCGGTACTCACGATCACGTCGACGTACCTCTTCTCTACCAGCCACCGGATGATCTTCCACTGTCCCGTGGTGCTCAGCGACCCCGTGAGCCCCAGGAATACGGTGAGGTCTTTCTGCCTGGCCATCTCGGACCAGATCTTCGCCGCCTCTCCGAGCTTCTTCCCCTGGAACCCCGTCTGAGACATCTCGTCCAAAAGCGCCGAGACGCTCTTCTTGCCGACCTCGATGGTCGCCACCGGTTTCGAAAGGACTTCCTTCTTGGACACCACGGCCGGCCGTCTGCCAGGTTTGCTTAATTATCTTGTGAATGCCGCCGGGGCTCACTTTACAGTGACCGACTTCGCCAGGTTCCTCGGGTAGTCGGGGTCGTTCTTCTTTGCGAGCGCGAAATGATAGGCAAGGAGCTGCAGCGGAATCGCCTCGACGATGGGAGTGAACTTGGGTTGGACCTTCTTGACGCGGATATAGTGCGTGTATACCTCGTCCTCCACGTCGGACACCCCGATGACATCGGCCCCCCTCGCCCTCAGCTCTTCTGCGTTCGAGAGCGAGTCGGCGTGGTTGTCCCCGCTCGGGTTCAACACCACCACGGGGGTCCCCTTCTCGATCAGGGCGAGCGTCCCATGCTTCAGTTCGCTGGCGGGCATCCCCTCCGCGTGTACGTACGAGAGCTCCTTGAGCTTGAGCGCCCCCTCCATGGCAACGGGGCTTTCGTACCCCCGGGCCACAAAATAGAAGTCCGGTCTGTCCCTGTACTTGGAGACGAGCCCCATGACCAGCTCTTCGGACTTCAGGGCGTCTGCCACCGCCTGAGACAGCTCCTTGAACCCGTTCGAGCGCCGCTTCCCCAGGACGGCGTCGACCACCAGGTTGGCGACCACCACCTGGGCCGTGAAGCTCTTGGTCGCCGCGACCCCCACCTCGGGGCCGCAGTTCAGTAGCAGCACGCCGTCGCTCTCCCTTGCCAGCGTCGAGCCGGCAGCGTTGACTATCGAGTATACCTTCGCCCCCTTCTTCTTCGCCTCTTTCACCGCCTCCAGGAGGTCTGCAGTCTCCCCGCTCTGAGAGAAAGCGATCACCACCGACTTCTTCCCCAGGAACCCCGAATGCTCCTTCAACTCCCCAGACACGATGGTCTCGGCCCTGATCCGGGCCTCCCGGCTCAGCCGGTGCTTCATCAGGAGAGCGGCGTGATAGGAGGTCCCAGAAGCGGTGAGGTAGAGCGGACTCGCCTTCCTGATCGCACGCGCGAACTCCTCGACCTTCGAGGGGTCCTGAACCGAGGCGGCGAGCACGGTCTGGGGCTGCTCGTTTATCTCCTTGAGCGTATAGTGGGCGTAGTCCTTCTTGGAAAGGTCGGAAAGTTCCCAGGCCACCTGGGTCGGTCGGCGCATCCTTTCCCTCCCGTCCCATCCTACGATCTTGGCCCTGTCCTTCGTCAGCAGCACCGCCTCGTAGTTGTCCAGGAAGATTGTCTTGTCGGTGTGGGCGATGAACGCGAGGACGTCGCTCGCGAGAAACATCTTGTTCTGGCCGAGGCCGACGATCAGGGGCGCATCCTTGCGCGCCCCGGTAATCACGTCCGGCCTGTCCTGGAAAAGGCAGGCGATGGCGTATTGGCCCTTCAGCTTCTTGACGGTGGCCAGGGTCGCCTTTAGCGGGTCCCCGCTCCGGCCGTACTCCTCCTCCAGGATGTGAGAGATGACCTCCGTGTCCGTCTGGCTCTTGAACCTGTGCCCCCGAGCCATCAGTCCCTTCTTCAGGGCGAGGTAGTTCTCGATGATGCCGTTGTGTATTATCGCTACCCGCTCCCCGCAGGACGCGTGAGGGTGGGCGTTCTCGTCGGTGACTCCCCCGTGGGTCGCCCACCTCGTGTGCCCAAGCGAGACGTTTCCTGTCATCTCCGACAGCCTCTTCCTCTTTTCGATCTCCGCGATCCTCCCGGCCCCCTTCCGCACTTTCAGCCCTTTCCCGTTTATCGTGGCGAGGCCCGCCGAGTCGTACCCGCGGTATTCGACCTTCCTCAGGCCTTCGAGGACTATGCCGGCCACTGGCTCTTCAGCGACGCAGCCGATGATGCCGCACAAACCGAGCGAACACTGGCGGTTGCCCCTTTAAACCCCGCAAAACATTTCTCCATACCATTCACAATTGTGCTTGCATGGTCTCCCCATGGGCGGTCCGCGCGAGGAGGCTACCATGCAAAACCGTTTATGTAGGGTCGCCCCGCCTGCGCCCTCATGGCCAAGGAGAAGATCCTCCTCGACCCGAAGGCGAGCTCTCCGCTTGCCAAGCGGGTCCTGGTCTCCGACAAGCCCGACGGATTCAAGCCCGCTTCTGGGAAGGTAAGCCAGAAGATCTTGGCCCAGCTCTCCTCGGGGCCGAAGTATCCGGCCGAGATGGCCCGCGCTCTGAGAATCCAATACCAGACCGTATATTATCACATCGGCCGCCTCGAAAAAGCTGGGCTGATCTCGCGCGTGAGGACAGAGCAGATCCGCGGGGGGGAAGCCAACCTCTTCGCCCTGGCCTCGGACGGATACGCCGTCGAGTTCCCCGTGAAGGGGGAGCCCCTCCCGACGTTGAAGTCGTCGGGGCGTTCCAGGGCTTTGGGCCGGTTCTTCGCCGAGTTCTTTCGGGAGGGGGAGCTGGACGGGTGGGTGGTGGTGGGTTCCCCGGTCCAGCACGGGGAGACCGGGACCCAGGCGCGAGACGGCCACTACGCGGTTCAGCTTGGTTTCGCCCTCGGGCAGTTCGTCAACCTCCCCGCCAAGTTCCCGGTCAAGCTGGACGTCGACCTCAAGGCGGAAAAGCTCCTTGCTTCGAACCTCATAGTCGTGGGGGGGCCGAGGAACAACGTCGTGGCCGAGGAGCTCAACCCTCACCTCCCGATCCGCTTCGGCCAGGGGAGCTTCTGGGGGTCGATCGTCGACGGGGAGAAGTCCTACGGGTCCGAGCTCGACTGCCTCGTAGAGAAGGTCCGAAGCCCCTGGGACAAGTCAAAGACATGCGTCATAGCCGCCGGCCTCAGCGGCGCGGGGACCAAGGCGGCCATCATCGGGGTCTGCAACTACGCCGACACCCTGTTCCAGGGGTACAGGTCCGGTGACTTCGCAGCCCTGCTGCGGGGGGTGGACAAAGACGGCGACGGGAAGGTAGACTCCGTGGACCTGCTGAACCGCCGCTAGAGGCTACGCCCTTCTGCCCCTGCGTCCGCCTTTCTTCCTGGTAGTGTCATGGGGGATCGGTGTGGCGTCCTCGATGCGCCCTATCCTGAATCCGGCCCTGGCGATGGCCCTGATCGCCGCCTGCGCGCCGGGTCCCGGTGTTCTAGGGCCCGTCCCGCCGACAGCCCTGACTTTGATATGGACGGCCGTTATCCCCTTGCCTTTCGCGACGTCCGACGCAGCCGAAGCGCTCCTCATGGCAGCATAGGGGGAAGATTCGAACCTGTCCGCCTTGACGTGCCTACCTCCTGAGGAGAACGCGATCGTCTCAGCCCCCGTGAGGTCCGTTATGTGGACTATCGTGTTGTTATACGAGGAATAGATGTGACAGACGGCCCACTTGTCCGCCAGTGCGGCTTCGTCTTCCGACATCTATCTCACTGCGCCTTGGGCGCCTGTTCCGCAGGCGGCTCCTGTCCGGCCGGCTGGGGTGGGGGCTCCTTCCGCGCTGCTCCACCGATGAGCGTGATCGTCCCCTCCTCGCTCCCTCCGACGTCGTACCCGGGGATGGTTATGATCCTCCCTCCGACTGAAACGTGCCCGTGGACTATGAGCTGCCTCGAATGCAGCGGCGAGAGGGCCATCCCTTTCTTGAACACCATCGACTGGAGCCTCCTCGTCAACACGTCCTCGACGGTAAGGCTGAGTATGTCGTCCAGCGTCGCTTCTTCCCTGATCAGCCCCTTCCTCTTCAGGCTGTCGAGGAGCTTCTTCTCCTCTCTGAGCCTCACCGCCTGGGTCGCAGCGAGGAGGGTCCTGGCCTGCTTCCTCACGGAGCTAAGCTGGGTCTGCGCCTTCCAGAGCTCCCTCTTGTTCCTTAGGCCGAAGGTGCCGAGGAGGTACAGCTCCTGGGCCAGCTGGTCAGCCCTCCAGGGGCTGCGGGGCCTGCTGTACTGCTTGCGCGCCTTCTTCGGGTCTCCCAATCTCTACTTCTCTTCCTTCTTCGCCGCTTCCTTGGCCGCGGCCACCAGGGCCGCCTTCCTCACCCCGACCGTCCTCCCCTTCCTCCCGGTGGTCCTTGTCCGCTGTCCGCGGACCTTGAGCCCGAGGCCGTGCCTGATCCCCTTCCAGCTCTGGATGTTCTTCTCGTCTTGGACGTCGTTCTTCTGGATGAACTCCAGATCGGAACCGAGCAGCTGCTTCGCCTCCCCCGTCTCCGGGTCGTTCCTCCTGTTGTAATACCACTTGGGAAGGTCCGTCCTTGCGCTCAGTATCGCGGACTCTATCTCCTTGATCTGCTCGTCCGAAAGGGTCCCGAGCCTCACCCTTGGGTCAAGGCTGAGCTTCGTGGTGATGGCGTTGGCGAAGTTGTGGCCCACCCCCTTCAGGTCCGACAGGGCCACTATGAGCTTCTTCCCACCGTTCAGGTCCCTCCCTGAAATCCTGACAAGATGCCTGAACTCCGAGGCTTCCGACATTTTCTGGGCGTCCCCGCCCCCGTTCGGATATAAGGTTTGGTCGTTTCATGGGGCCCTCCGGCCTGCCCCCGCTTGAGCAAACTCCACAGAACTACCCGCTAACTTTTTAACCAGAACGAAACGGCGAAACCGAAACGCGGCGTCTCATGAGAGCTCGTAATCTCCCAGCAGGTGTAGTCTTTGGTTGAAGTGAAGGTGCTGGAAGACGGCGGAAACACCGTGTCTCTGCAGCTCGAAGGGATCGACAGGTCATACGCGAACGCCGTCCGAAGGTTCTGCATAGCGGAGGTCCCCGCCATGGCGATCGACGACGTTGTGATACTCGAGAACTCGTCTGTACTATATGACGAGATCCTCGCCCACAGGCTCGGCATGATCCCGATCAAGACCGACCTCACGAAGTACAACCTCCCCGAGGAGTGCGACTGCGGCAACCCGCTCGGGTGCCACAAGTGCCGGGTGCTGTTCGTCCTCGACGCGAAGGGGAAGGAGAAGGTCTCCACGGTTACGTCGGGGGACCTGGTGTCGGAGGACAGGGACGTCAGGCCTGTAAGCGAGAGCATCCCGCTCGTCAAGCTCGCCCTCGGCCAGTCTGTCAAGCTCGAAGCATACGCCCGGCTCGGCCGCGGCAAAGAGCACGCGAAATGGCAGCCTTGCACGGTGGCCGCCCTGACGGACGGGAAGAGGGAAGGAATCTTCAATCTGACCGTCGAGTCGACCGGGGGGCTCCCGGCGAAGCAGATCGTCCTGAAGGCCATAGAGCTCCTCGAGAAGAAGCTCAAGGAGAT
>CAYZDN010000015.1:0-12493 GCA_964477505.1 uncultured Nitrosopumilales archaeon | reverse complement strand
GGACCGATTCCTTCGCTGACCGCCCTGCGACGGTGAGCGCCCTCTGGGCCCTGACGAGAGTGAAATTCTGGGCGACCGTCACGACGCGCTTCCAGTACGCCTCGTCCCTCGCCGCCTCGCTGGACCAGAACACGTCCACCTTGCTCATGTCCACCCCCGCTGCCTTCCAAACCTCCAGGAAGTACCTCCCGACCGCCTGGATCTTTTCGAGGTCCCCGCCCATCTTGTTGTTCACCCAGGCGTGCCAGTCGGCGATCCAGAGCTTCATCCGGACCCCTGCTCTCAGCAGGTCGTCGATCAGAATCGGCCTCAGGACCCCGAAGGGGAGGTGCGCCAGGCCGCTCGGCTCGAACCCGTCGTAGGCAGTGGGGTGGCCGTTGGACTCGAGGATGGACCTCAGCTCTTTTTCGGTGATGACCTCCTCGGCGATGTTCCTGACCAGCTGGAAGCGGGACTCGAGGTCCAACTCTAGCTGCGGCACCCCCGTGTATTGTTAAAGCCTTCAGGCAGGCCTGGTCGCCCGGACGTAGGCTGCGATGGCCACCCCGAACGTGAGCATGGCCAGCGCCTGGTGGGCGGCCACGAGGATCGCCTCCTCTTCCTGGGCGATGACCACCCCTCCCAGGAGGACCTGGACTATGAGCAGCATGAAGGCAATGTAGACGATCATCTTCACGTCCCTGCCGGTGTCATAAGCCCTCCAGAAAGCCACCGTCGTGAGGAGGAGGAAGAGGGTCGACAGGGCCGCGAAGACCCGGTGCAGATACTCCATGACAGGTGCGATCTGGAGCGGAGGGAAGACCCCACCCAGGCACGTCGGCCAGTCCTGGGGGACGCTGGAGCCGCAGGCGTCACCGTAGTTCGCCACCGTCACGTACGCCCCTATGACGATTACCGTGAACAGGGAAGCTATGGACGCAAGGAGGAGAGCGTACTTCGTCTGCATCTGGCGGGCCCCTCGAACAGGGGCTTTTATGGTTCTAGGAGTGCTTTACCAGGGCGTCGACCTTGGACTTCAGCACCGTCGAAGGCACGGCGCCGATGACGATATCCTCGACCTTGCCGTTCGAGAAGAACATCACGGTTGGTATGCTCATTATCCCGAACTGCATCGCCAGCTCCTGGTTGGCGTCGGTGTCGACCTTCACGAACTTCACCTTCCCCTTATACTCCTCGGAGAGCTTGTGTATCACCGGCTCGATTATCTTGCATGGGCCGCACCAGTCGGCGTAGAAGTCGACCACGACGGGTTGGCTCGCCTTCACGACTTCGTCCTGGAACCTGTTGCCTTGAATGGGCGTCACTGTGTCTGCCAATTCGCTCTATGAAAAGCCGGATTTCCCCTGCTTATAATTCTGCCTCGGCCCGATGGGGGTCTGGGCTAACTAGACGTTCGCTTTCGGCATGGCCTCGGCAAGCCGGGTGACCTTCAGCGCCCGGGTGTTCCTGTTGTATGTGACCAGGGTCGAGGCGTCCAAGGACTTCCAGACGAGGCTCTGGAGCCCATACGTCTGGATGTACTCCGTGACGACGGCGCCCTTCAGCCTGGTCCTTGGGTGCCTTGTGATGATGGCGCAGCAATCCTTGTACTCTTCCAGCGACAGGTCGTACGTCCCTATCCGCCGAGCCAGGGCCACTATCTCGTCCTTGTCGTAGGTCAAGAGGGGCCTCAGTATCGGGAGGGTGCTCCCGTCGTCGAAGCTGGCAATGTTCCAGATGGTCTGCGAAGCGGCCTGAGAGAGCGAGTCCCCCGTCGAGATCGCCGAGGCACCGAACATTGGGGCGACCGCTTCGGCGGTCATGCGCATGAACCTGCGGAAGAGAGAAGGCTCGAGCTCGGGCGGGACCCCGGCGGTGGCCAGCTGATACTCGGCGAAGGGGACGAGCAGCATGGTGCTCCTGCCTTCGTAGGTGGAGAGCGCTTTGATCAGCCTGACGATCTTGCTTTCGAGGGCGGATTGAGGCGTCGGGGCCAGGTAGAAGTGGAGGTACACCGGGCGGGTTCCCCTCTTCATCAGAAGCCATGCGGCGACCGGCGAGTCAATCCCTCCAGAGAATAAGTGGATCGTCCTCCCTGCCGTCCCCAGCGGGAGCCCCCCTGGGCCCCTCGACCGGTCGCTGTACACGAGCGCGTTCCCCTTCACGACGTCGACGTGTACGGTCAGGTCGGGATTTGAGAGGTCCACGCTCATCCCCGTCGACTTCGCGACCTCGGCCCCCAGCTTCACCGCCAGTTCCTGGGATGACATGGGGAAAGTCTTGTCCGTCCGCCTCGGAGCGATCCTGAACGTCGAACCGGTGGACCCCTTGCCCAGGTTCAACACGGCGCCCAGTATCTCCCCGTAGTCCTGGCGGACCGCCGAGACAGGCGCGAACCATGACACGCCGAAGACAGACGACAGCCTCCCCCCCACCACTCCGGTTGCGCCCGCCGCGTCGACCACGAATCTCCCTTCAGAATATGCGACCCGGTGCTCCAGCCCCGAGAGAGCCCTGTTGATGTTCTTCCTGAGGGCCTTGACGAAGTCCGCCCGGTTGTTCCCCTTCAGCGCGATCTCGTCGTAGTGGACGACATACTTCGACGTCATGCCCTTCCGCCGTCAGGTGCAGGACCGAGTAAAAACCTGCCGGGAAACCTAGTGAAGAATCGCGGCCACCATCGCCGCCAGGAAGATCACAGCGAGGTATGGGCTAGAAAACTTGAACGCGAGCCAGGCGTTCGCCTTGGTCGGTGACCTGAAGAGCTTGATGTTCGTCCCGAGCAGGAAGAGGTCGAAAACCACTGTAACCGCCACGTAAACGACGAAACCAAGTCCGAGGAAGTAGAAGACGTACAGGAGGCTGACCGGGATGAGGAGCAGCGTGTTCGCGACTATGTACTTGGATGCCGCCTCGGGGCCAACGACCGAGGGGAGCATTGGGACGTTCACGGCAGAGTAGTCTTCCTCGGTGATGACAGCGAGGGACCAGAAATGGCTCGGGGTCCATACGAATACCAGGGCACCCAGGAGCCACCCGACGTACCAGGAGCCCCAGGCTGACGGGATCGAATACCACCCCGCGAGGGCGGCGCAGCTCCCTGCGAACCCCCCGAGGACTATGTTCCAGCTCGTCCGGGGCTTTAGGAAGAGGGTGTACACAGGCACGTAGATGAAGGCCCCCAAGCCGATGAAGAGCGTGGCAAGATAATCTAGGGTCGCGGCCGCGATCAGGATTCCAGCGACGAGAAGGGCAAGCCCGAAGTACAGCGCATGGGATACGGACACGATCCGCCCCGCGGGAAGGGGCCTCCCCATTGTCCGTTTCATCTTCGCGTCCATCCCCATCTCGAGGTAGCTGTTCAGTGCCAACGCCCCGCTTGACGCGAACGCTCCCCCGACGAGGACCCCGATCACCACCGGAAGAGGGGGTATCCCTCGGGCGGCCACCACCGATGACGCCAACGCCGCCATGAGGAGCAGCGGCGTGATCTTCGGCTTCGTGAGCGCCAGATAGTCGGAGAAACTCAACGGGTGTGGCCTGATTGGTGACAAGACCCCTGACAGGTGTATTTTGAGTTTCCCTGCGCGCTGAAACGCTTAAGAAATCTATGAGAGGTCGGCCGACCGTCCCGCAGTAGCTCAGCCTGGTAGACCCGCGAGGGGCCACAAGCTTCCGGCTGTAGAGGTCGGCCAATGGCTGACCCGTCCAGCCTACTCAGGCCACAGTCACCGGAGTGTCGTCGGCTCAAATCCGACCTGCGGGACACCTGATTCAGACTGAGAGCGGCTGTTCGCCCCAAAGGCATATGGCGGAGGAGAAGAAGGTCGCGCAGATTTTGAGACTCTGGGTCCCTGTCGCCGCCATCGCCTTGGTCGTGGCAGTCTACCTGCTTTTCTACGGGATCACGGCCACTGAGAGCCAGGGGTCGACGTCCGTAGGGCTCGCCAACGCGGCGGGGTTCGCTGCCGTGGTCATCGGGCTCGTCGTCGCTGGTTTGATCTTCAGGAGAGGCGCGCCAGAGGAGAAGACGTCAGACTCGAGAAACCCTTAAGAAAGGTTTGACCCTCGCGAAGCACAAGCTTGGACAAAGAGTTCCTTGCCCTTTCGGTCGTTTTCATGATCCTGGGGATCACGGGCATAATCCTGTTCAGCAGCCTCTTCACCTATGGTTCGTTCGCCCCGGTTATGACCCCCTCCGGCGACGGATGTTACTGCTTGATCTCGAGCCCGGAGCCCTCGGCCGCCCAGGGGACCTCCAGCATCATGCTCGCACTGGGGGTCATGTTCTTTCCGATGGGGCTCATGAAGGGAGGGCTCCCCAGCTTCGGCAGAGGTCCGGCGTCACCCTCGAAGGTCCAGCTTCCCAGCGGAAGGGTGGTCACCCCGGTCCAGTTCGTAAGCGGGAGGTATTTCGCCTTCGGGCTGATAGTACTTCTCATCGGGGTGGACGCGGTGCTGATACCGGGGTACCTGGTCTACAAGAACCTGTATTTCGAAATCGCAGGTGCCCTCCTTACAGCTGCAGGGGCCATAGCCATGGGCTGGGGGCTACGCAGCCCCAAAGACTGACTCCGAGGAATCGTTTTATCCCCGTCTGGGCGGGCTTGAACTGAATTGAGTTCGAGGGTTCGGGGCCGCGGGAAACCTAAGAAGAAAGAGAGCGCGGCCAGAGAGGTTGAGGAAGAGGTCAAGAAGGTAGAGAAAGCAGCCGTCAGGGAAGCGAAGAAGGTAGAGAGGAAGATTGAGCGGAAGGTCGAAAGGCGGAAAGCCCCGGCAAAGCCGTCGGGCCGCATCCCCATGGCGATGGTGGAAGCACGCCATGCTCACGGCATGATCACAAGAACCGGAAGGGGTTTCTCGATCGGCGAACTTTCGGGAGGTGGGCTGTCCAGAGGAAAGGCGTCGAGTTGGGGGGTGAAGGTCGACCCGCTGCGGAGGAGCGTCCTTGATGGGAACGTCAGCGCGCTGAAAGCTTGGCATGCGACCGGGAGGGCCGCGGAGGTTGAGCACGAAGCGAAGAAGATTGAGGGAGAGCTCGAAGGGGCTGGCGAAGAGGTGGAGAGAGAAGCGGTCATAGCGGGCGAAGAAGTGCTAAAGGTCGCCAAGGAAGTCAAGAAGGAAGCGAAGAAGTCAGAGAAAGCGGTAAGGGAAAAGGTCGGAAAGCTGAAGGCCAAACCGAAGAAGAAGGAAAAGTCCTAGATTCCCATTTCACGGGCAGCCATGTAGAGGTACTGCTGGGCATAACCAGCGTAACGACCGAAGTGCTTCCTCGCTGCCTTCGACATCGCTTCGTAGCCCACCTGGGAGAGCTTCCCGCCGTGCGCCAGCCTTGGCCTGATGGTCGGTCCCAACAGCTTCGGATACGACCTCGCCAGGACCTTCGCAATCCAGACATCGATTGGAAACGCCTCGTCCTTTCCACAGGAGTACAGGAGCACGCAGTCCGCGACCTTCGGACCTACCCCGGGGAGGACCTTTTCCCCGATCACCTCCTTGAGGAGCTCCAGATGCGCTGACTCGTAATCCATCGAGCGGATTTCACCGAAGTCGACCTTGCCCTCCGCGACCGACTTCGCAATGCGCTTCAGGAACGGCGCTCTGTATCCCAGACCGCACCTCCTGAGGACCCTTACCGGCGAACCGGCGAGCGCCTCGGCGCTGGGGAATCCGCGATAAGTCTCGCCGTCGAACTCGAATGCCGTTCCGTATTCTTCGGAGATCGCCGCGACCATCCTCTTGATTCGGGGGATGTTCGCGTTCGTCGCCAGGACGAAGGAAGCGAGGCACTCCCACGGGTCCTGTTTGACGAGCCTAAGCCCATAGAACCTCTGTACCGCACCTGAAATCACCCTGTCCTTCGAGATCGTGGTGAGGATATGGTCAAGGTCCTCGCCGAGTCTGAAGTATTCCCTGATGAAGACGCCGTCGACCCGGTCTGAGCTCGGGGAGCAACGAAGGAGGTCCCCCTCCTGTTTGACCTTTATCGCCGAGCCGCCGACGACCCCGGACCACCAATCTCCTTTCCTTTCCCAGCGAAAGAGCTGTCCGCTCTCGACTGTGTATTCGAGACTGAAGGGGGAGTCGAGGGGTACGGTGAATTCCAACCCTTAACGGTCCCGGAACCGCGAGCTAATTGACTGTTGTGCAAGGAACCTGATTGAAATAGGCGCGGGCGGGGCCCCGGTGAAGTTGCCGGCGCGGTATGAAAGCAGGACGGGGGCCTCGAAACGGCTCTTCGAGAGGGCCAAGAAGGTCTTCGCCGGCGGTGTCAACCACAACGCGAGGTTCTACGAGCCATATCCAATCTTCGTGAAGAAGGCGAAAGGGCAGCACATCTGGGACGAGGACGGGAACAGGTACACCGACTACTGGATGGGGCACACGGCGCTCATCCTCGGGCACTCGCCGAAGGTGGTGGTGGATGCCCTAAGAGATCAGATCGCGAACGGGACTCACTTCGGAACGAGCAGCAGGCTCTCCGTCGAGCTAGGCGAGGAGATTCAGAAAGATGTCCCCTGCGCTGAAGCGGTGAGGCTCTGCAACACGGGGGCCGAGGCGACGATGTACCTCGTGAGGCTGGCCAGGGCGTACACCGGCAAACGCGGAGTGATTAAGATGGCGGGCGGTTGGCACGGCTACAACACGGAGCTCAACAAGGGGGTTCACCGGCCTTTCGACAAGTCAGAGAGCGCGGGCATACTCGTAGAGGAACAGGAGTCCGTCAGGAGCGTCAGGTTCAACGACCTTGACGCCGCAGAGCGCGCTGTCAAGGAATCGCACGGAGACGCGGCGCTAATCTTCCTCGAGCCTGTCCTGGGGGCGGGCGGATGCATCCCTGCGGACAGGGACTATCTCAAGGGCCTCAGAGAGATCGCCGACAGGGAGGGGGCGCTGCTCGCCTTCGACGAGATAATCACAGGGTTCCGGGTGGCCCTTGGCGGGGCCCAAGAACGCTACGGGGTGACACCCGACCTGGCTACGTTCGGGAAGGTTGCGGGAGGAGGCCTACCCCTAGGATTGGTAGCGGGTAGGAGGGAAATCCTGGCGCTAGCCGATCCGACCCGCCATGAGAAGTTCGTTTCAATCGGAGGCGGGACCTTTTCCGAGAATCCGCTTTCGATGGTAGCCGGACTTGCGACTCTAAAGCATCTCAGAAGGAACGGCTCAATATACCCCAGGTTGGAGAAGTTGGGAGAAAAAACAAGGAACGGAATCGACAGCGAGTTCGCAGGTTACGGGATGGAAACACACACTACGGGGATGGGGTCGCTGTTTCTCACCCACTTCGGGCCGGAGCCGAGGAACGCGGAGGAGGCGGCCTTCGGGGACAAGCAGCTGAGTAAAGACTACGCGCTCTATCTCATGGCCCAGGGGATATTCCTGCTCCCCGGTCATCCTGGTGGGATCTCAACGTGCCACAATTCCAAGGACATCAAGGACCTAATAGCGCTGAGCGGCAGGCTTGCGGAAACTTCAAGGCAGAAACGAAACTAGGGACAGGAAGTCCGAAAGAGTACTTTCGCGCCACTCCCCTCCAGGGCAGTCCCAATCTCTACCTGAGTTAATTGGCGGTCTGCCACTTGCTTGATTCGTGTCTGAAATCTCACCGACGAATCACAAATACGCTGCCGTCATCGAAGGTATTTCGAATCTCAAGCGAGTGGACTTCAGGTGGTTGAACGACGAGACGCTTGATGAGTTGAGAGAACTTTTTGACTACCTCTACAATTCAGAGCAACTATCCACGACGGAGATAGGAGACATTCTGGGAAAATCTCAGCGGTTTGCTTGGTCCATGTGCGATAGGCTTGGAATCCCCTTACGATCGCGGGATGACGGTGGGCGCCTCTATGCCCCGAAACGAACCCCTAACGTCAGAAAGCCCTTTGATGGCACAAGACTCGACCGTGCTTACCTACAGGGTTTCGCACGGGGAGATTTGGATGTGAGAAGGGTGAGCAGTTTGGCACTAATGATTTCATCGACGACGACACACCCGGACTTCGTATCCCTCTTTGAGTCACTCTTCCGAAGGTATGGACCGGTCTACTTCTATCCCATTCATGATGATGAAAGAGGATATAGATGGAAGGTTGCGGCCAGACTCGACAATAGCTTCGCTTTTATGCTGCCAGAGCAGAGTAGCAAATATCCACGCTATCGAACTCGAGACGAATTCTTCGCTTGGCTGGCGGGCCCTGTTGACTCTGACGGATCAGTAGGGATAATCCACGGCGAGGAATACGCAAGAGTACACCTCCAGGTTGCAAATGAAGATATCGAGCTTCTCCGACACATCAGAACTGAATTGTCGAAAGGCGGCTATCATCCCGATGGGCCTTATCTGACTCGTTCGAAAGGATACGTGACACCTGCATGGAACATAGAATACAAAGGAGATATGCACTATCTGCTCCTGCAGAGGTACGATGAAGTCACGGAAGTCCTTGGCATGCTTCCGCTAAGACACAAGGAAAGGTGCCTACGCCGCGACCTAGTACTTCGTCTTGGCAAACCGTTGAGATGGAGCAGGTGGAGTTCAGAGGTGCGGTCCCTAAGGAGTCAAATCCGAAATGGCGTAAAGGCATACGAACGAAAGGCAGAAGAGGCTTACAATAAGGCAAATCACAAAAGGAGAAGGGAAAGTCCTACTTTGCGACTTTCCCAAGCCTCGCGTCAACGTCGGACCAGTTGACCACATTCCACCAATTCTCGATGTATTTTGGTCGATCAGGACCAACGTCATAGAGGTAGGCGTGCTCCCAGGCGTCGAGCCCGAGAAGTATGGTCGCACCGCTGAGGTGCATGAGATTCTGTTTCTCGATCTGGGTGAGAACGAGGGACTCTGTTAGTGGGTCGTAGAGGAGGAGCGCCCATCCGACACCTTCAATCGTCTTACCTGCATCGGTGAATTGCGCTCTGAACTTGTCGAAACTTCCGAAGTCTCGGCTTATTGCGTCTGCAAGCTTGCCTCCCGGCTTACCGCCACCCTTGCCGGCGGGTGCTAGGTTGGGCCAAAAGATGGAATGCAGAACATGACCATCGTAGTTGAAGCTGAAATCCCTCAGGACGGCCCTGATGTCGATTTGCATCTCGCCCTTCCTGGATTTGTCGAGTTTTTCGAGAGCACCGTTTGCTCCGTTTACGTACGCTTGATGATGCTTGGTGTGATGGAGCGTCATCGTCTTCTCTGAAATGTGAGGCTCCAAGGCCTTGTAGGTATATGGTAGTGGTGGAAGTGAGTATGTCTTAGCCATAAATGATGTCAAATTCTCATCTCGTAAAAACTTGTCTGTTAGACCGTGATGGAGGCCTTCGCCTTCTTGGCCCTCTCCCAGTCTTCGAGGAACCGTTTCAGCCCGGCGTCGGTGAGGGGGTGCTGCATCATCTTCTCCATCACTTCGGGGGGCATCGTGACTATGTCGGCCCCGACCTTGGCAGCCTCGAGGACGTGCTGGGGGTGCCTGATGCTCCCCACAAGAACCTCCGCCTTCAGGTCGTAGTTGTCACGAATCTTGACCAGGTCCTCGACGACCTCCATCCCCCGCTGCCCGATGTCATCCAGCCTGCCGATGAACGGGCTAATGAAAGAAGCACCCGCTTTCGAGGCGAGGAGCCCCTGGTTCGCCGAGAAGATCAGGGTCATGTTGACTCTGATCCCCATCCCGCTCACCGCCTTGGTCGCCCGCAGTCCTTCGGGTATCATGGGGATCTTCACGACGACGTTGGGGGCCAGGGTCGAGAGGTGCTTCGCCTCCGTCACCATTCCGTCGAAGTTGGTGCTCACAACCTCTGCGCTGACGTCCCCCTTCACCTCCTTGCAAATCGCCAAGACGATGTCTTCGAACTCCCCCGCTTCCTTCGCCACGAGGGTGGGGTTGGTTGTTATCCCGTCCACGACCCCCATGGCATTGAGTTTCTTGATCTGGGATAAATTGGCGGTGTCGAGGAAGAGCTTCATCTCATTCCGGACCTCTGTTCTCGATATTTATGGCTAATGGGCTTTCGTCAGTCCAAGGGCCGCCTGTTCGATGTTCGCAGCGGTGAGACCGTACTTTTTGAGGAGCTCGCCTGCGTCGCCGCTCTCCCCGAATGTGTCCATCACCCCGACCCGTTTCATCGGCGTAGGGACCCTCTCACCGAGGACCTCCGCCACGGCTGAACCCATCCCGCCCAGTATGTTGTGCTCTTCCGCCGTCACCACACGCCCGCAATGCTTCGCATACTTTGCGATCGTGTCCGCATCGATGGGCTTGATGGTGTGGACGTCCACCACAGTCGCAGCGACCCCTCCCGTTTTCAGCGAGTCCGCTGCCTTCAGGGCTTCGGGGACCATTATCCCGCACGCGAAGATGGCGACGTCCGACCCTTCCCGCAGGACGTTCGCTTTGCCGAACTTGTACTCGAACCCGCCTTCGTAGACCACGGGGGTCGACGGTCTTGTCAGCCTGACGTAGAACGGCCCCGGGATGGTTGCTATCCCCAGGATGGCTCCCTTCGTAGAGGGGGCGTCGCCGGGCACGATAACCTTCATCCTCGGGATGGCCCTCATGATGGCGATGTCCTCCACCTGCTGGTGGGACGCCCCGTCGGGCCCCACCGAAATCCCTCCGTGTGAGCAGACTATCTTCACGTTCAGGTCAGGATACGCGATGTTGTTGCGTATCTGGTCCACCGACTTCCCGGGGACGAAAATGGCATAGGTCCCGGCGTACGCTATCTTGCCGGCGAGCGCCAGCCCTGCGGCTATTGAGACGAGGTTCTGCTCCGCTATACCCACGTTGAAGAACCTCTCCGGGAACTTCGAAGCGAACACTCCAGACTTCAGGGATCCGGTCGTGTCTGCGCCGACCACGACCACGTCCTTGTTGGACGCCCCCAGCTCGAGCAGCGCTTCCCCGTAGGCGTCCCTCATCGCCGCCTGCTTCGACGACATCAGGCTGACCTCACCGACTTCTCTGCCCTCTCCCTGAGCACCGCGATGGCGCCGACCGGGTCTTTTTTGGAATAGACCCCGGCCCCGGCCACCAGGACGTTTCCGCCGCGTCTGACCACTTCCCCCACGTTCTCCGGCTCGACCCCTCCGTCCACCTCGATATCAGCCCCTGAACCCCTTTTCTCCACGAGCGAGCGCATCTCCTGCAGCTTCGGCATGACCGACATGTCCATGGCCTGCCCGCTGAAACCAGGGTTGACCGTCATCACGACGAGGGCCGAGACATTTTCGAGACGGTCTGACGCCCACTCCGGCAGCTGGGTCTGGGGCTTGACCGCCAGCCCGACCTCCTTGCCCTTTCCATTCACAAGCCTGTAGAACTCGTCGAACCGCGGGCCGTTCATGACTTCGGCGTGGACCGTGAGGAGGTCAGAGCCCGCGTCGAGGAACTTGTCGGCGAAGCGTTGTGGCTCTTCGATCATAAGGTGAGTGTCAAACTTCAGGTCCGTCCGGTTCCTAAGCGCCTTGACCGTACCGGGCCCGAAGGTGATGTTGGGGGCGAAGTGGCCGTCTATGACGTCGAGGTGCACCTGGTCGGCCCTCCCCTTCACTGAGATCTCCACGGCTCTCTCCAGGTCGCCGAGGTCCCAGGCGAGGATCGATGGGGCGATCCTGATTTCCTTCAAGGCACATTCAGCTCGCTCAGGACGTCGGAGAGCTTCTCCTTGGACGGGGGCGTCCCGTGGTAGTGAGGGGACCACTCCATGAACGATATGCCCTTCCCCTTCACGGTGTGAGCCACGATGACGGTGGGCCTGTTCTTGGTGCTCATGGCGAGGTCGAATCCGTCTATGATTTGGTTGAAGTCGTAGCCGTCGACCTCGATTACGTTCCAGTTGAACGCCCTCCACTTGGCTGCGAGGGGCTCCAGGGGCATTATCTGCTCCGTCAGCCCGTCCTGTTGGATCCCGTTCCTATCGATTATAGCTATCAGATTGTCCAGGCGGTACTTCGAAGCGGCCATGGCCGCCTCCCAGACCTGGCCTTCCTGCTGCTCCCCGTCCCCCATCAGCACGTAGGTCCTGAAGGCTTTGCCGTCGAGTTTGGCTGCGAGCGAAGTCCCGACCCCGAGGGAGAGTCCTATCCCTTCGGAACCCGCGGGCGCCTCGACCCCGGGGATCCCCATGGAGGGGTGGCCCTGCAGCCGGGAGCCCATCTTCCTCAGGGTCATCAGCTCCTCGACCGGGAAGTAACCTGCCTCGGCGAGGACAGAGTACAGGAGCGGGGCCGCGTGCCCCTTGCTCAGGAAGAACCTGTCCCTGTCTGCCCACTTCGGGTCCTTGGGATCGTGCCGCATGACGTGAAAGAAGAGGGTCACGAGAATCTCCACCGCGGAAAGGGAGCCTCCGGGATGCCCGGATCCAGCTTCGGCCAGGGCCTCCAGAATCAGCTTGCGCGTACGCAATGCGATCTCCCTCAGCCGAACGACTTCCTGGGCTGTCTCCATCAACGCCTCACCGGCGCCTGGACTATCCTCTGGACGAACTCCTCGGTCCGCTGAGCCCTCGTCTCGAG
>CAYZDN010000014.1:0-12889 GCA_964477505.1 uncultured Nitrosopumilales archaeon | reverse complement strand
GAGTCGATCCTGAAGCAGAGCTCTGCCTACACCTCCAACGTCTGGAACTCCATCACGAACTCCCTGAACGGGGTCTTCGGATCCCTGTTCCACTGGTGAGCCCTCTGAGCCCTGCCAGAGAGCTCGTGTCCCAGGTCGCCTGGAAGCTCAGGCCGCAGGCGAAGCTCGGGATCGAGGAGCTGAGGGTGGCGGACGGGAAGTACGTCCAGTCTTCAGACGGCTCCAAGGCGAGGAGCATGGCGCTGTTCAGGGTCGGGGTCCCCGACGTGGCCGAAGACCCGAGGGTCGACTACTCGGCAGCCCTGAAGACGACCCTCCAGCAGCAGAGGATGAAGGGGCTCTTCGAAGGGCTCCGGAGGGCCGGGGTCCCCTTCGCGTACATGATGGTGATGAACGAGACCGAGGCGAAAGACAAGCTCCCCCCTGTCCTGGAGTTCGACCTCGTGGTCGGGACCTGGGCGGACGGGAAGAAGAAGGAAGACCTGGGGGCGATGCTGGAGCAACGAGCCAGCGTACTCTCGGCCACGCTGAGCGTGGCGCTCCCGACGGCGACCGTGGCAAGGCTTCTGAGAAAGGATCTGTCCGATTTCGTGAGGGCCTTCTTCCTCCCAGGCGGGAGGCCCCTCCCCCAGTCTGTGAAGGCCGAAGGGGCGGGAGCCCTCTGCACCTTCGACGAGATGTCCCCGGTGGCCGCGAACTTGGAAAGGGCCCCGGAGTTCTATGTCCCCAACGCGACGGAGTCGGGGTCGGACGGTTACCTCCTCGGGACCATCAAGTCAGGAGGGAGGGAGTACCATGACTTCCGCCTCCAGCCCGACGACCTCAGGAGGCATGTGACCGTCCTGGGGATGACGGGCTCCGGGAAGTCGTCGACGGCAGGCGCCCTGGTCCGACAGGTGGCGGAGTCCGGCATTCCTACCCTGGTCCTCGACTGGCACAACGAGTACTCGAAGGTCGTCGCAGACGCCGGCGGGAAGGTGGTCGCCCCCGGGAGGGACGACTTCGCGCTGAACCCCCTGGAGGTGTTCCCCGGCACCGACGCCACCGAGCACGTCGCGATGGTCTGCGACATATTTTCCGACATCTATCACTTTACCCACCCGCAGGCGTACATGTTCAGAAACGCCGTCCAGAAGAGGCTCAGCGAGACCTCCTCGGACGAGGTTCCCACCATCGGCGCCTTGGTGAAGACGATCGAGTCCTTCCCCCTGAAGTCTGCCTACGACCAGGAGACCAAGGTCGCCCTGCTCAGGAGGCTCGTACCGTTGACCCAGGGGCAGCCAGGGAAGGCTCTCGGAGGGTCTGGACCCCTGGGGATGGATGAACTACTCGGGGCGGTGGTCTGCGTCGAGCTGGGACATCTCAGGGACATCCAGTCGAGGGCCGTCTTCTCGGACGTCCTGCTGAAGATGATCTACGAAGAGAAGGTGAAGCGGAAGGGGACCCTAGACCATCTCACCGTGGTGGAGGAGGCGAGGAACGTCGCGCCCGCAAGGCGCCCCGAGGACCCCCCGACCGTGGGGGAAAGGATGATTTCGGAACTACGCAAGTTCGGGGAGACGATGATGTTCGTAGCCCAGTTCCCGACCCATCTGGCCGCGGAGGTGGTGAAGAACTCGGGGACCAAGATAGTCCACCGTCTGGCTTGGCCTGACGACGTCTCCCTGATCGGTGACTCGCTGGGGCTGACCCCGAAGCAGAGGGAGCACCTGACCAGGCTGAGGGTAGGGGAGGCGGTGGTCGGGTCCACGAGGGTCCCGAAGCCGGTACTAGTCCAGGTTAAGGGAGACTACCCTTCCACCGAAAGCAGGGACCTGAGCTTCGCCCCCGAATCGTAGGCCAACGTCCAGTCAATCCTATCCCCGACGCCCCCCGACGATCTCAGGGCGGAGGCGACGTTGGTTGCTGTTCTTTCCGGCGTCGAGCTGGTCGTGTCTGCCTCCGAGGTCCTCCTTTCGCCGAACCGTCCGTAGGCGTCGGCCGAGACGACGCCGATGAGCTCTGCCTCCACGTTTTCGGCCACCTTCGCCGACGGGTACCCCCTCCCCCTCAGCCTAGCCTTCAGGACCCGGGGGTCGCAGCGCAAAACGACGACCCGGCTGACCGCACCGGCGGGGACCACGTAGGGAAAGAGATGACCGTAGACCACGGCGGGGGAGGTGACGTCTTCTGCGACCCATTTCTGCATCTTCCTGGGGTCGACCGCGATTTCACGGGCGCGCGAGGGTCGGAGGCCGTGCTCCGCGGCGATGGCGTTCAAGCTGATGCATCCGACGCCGAGGTCCCTTGCCACTGCGGGGGAGACCGTCTTCTTCCCGGTGCCAGGGGTCCCCGTTATGCCTAGGATTCCGCCCAAGCCAGGTCCCGGGATCAGGCTCGCTGCGACGGCGCAGCCGTCTTGAGCTTCGACTTCCAGTGCGCCCTGAACTTCGCGAGCTTCGGGGCGATGACCGCCTGGCAGTACCCAGCGCCGGGGTTCCGCTTGTAATACTCCCTATGATAGTCCTCCGCGGGGTAGAACTCCTTCAATGGGACCACCTCCGTCACGATAGGGTTCCTGAAGACGCTCTCCGCCGTCAGCTCTCGGATGACGCCTTCTGCCTCCACCTTCTGCGGTTCGCTCCCGTAGAAGATCACAGACCTGTACTGGGTCCCTTCGTCTCCCCCCTGGCGGTTCAGGGTGGTCGGGTCGTGGGTTGAGAACAGGACCTCGAGCAGCTCCCGATAGGAGATCACCGATGGGTCGAACGTGACCTGGGCCACCTCGGCGTGCCCCGTTGCGTCCGTGCAGACGCCCTCGTAGGAAGGGTTGGGGACGGTCCCGCCAGCGTAACCCGGGAGGACCTTGACCACCCCCTGCAGCTCGGAGAAGACGGCTTCGGAGCACCAGAAGCACCCGCTCCCGAAGGTAGCGATTTCAGTGTTGGGCAACACGCGGCGCGCGCCCCGGTCCCATTAAAACTTGCACGTCGCCCCGCCGGCTACCCGAAGGTTCCCGCCGTTCAGGTCGACCACCGCGGCCCGCATCCCCTCCCAGACGGGGGCCTGCCATGGAAGGCGGGCAGAGACCTTGCCGGCCCCTGCGGCTTCGAACCTGGCGGGGGCCAGCTCTCCTGGGAGTTGAAGGTGAAGGTCCCGCGAAACGACGTCCTGCCGGTAGAACGGGGACTTCGCGAGCTCGAGGGTCAGCGAGTCGGCGACATCGAGGGAGCCGTCGTCGAGCCAGTGGCTCCGCTCCAGGTCACGGGGTTCGACGCCGCGGAGCGACAGCCCGACCCTGATCCCGCGCCCGGCCGAGTCTAAGTCGACGTCGTTCACCTGGATCCCCTTCACGTCCGCCCTGAGCCCGGACGGCCCCGGTGTCGGCCTGAGCTGGTCGTGGATCGACACCTTCCCCGAAAGGACGAAGCCGAGGGCGACGGTGCCCACCCCCTTGACCGTGAAGGCCCTGTCCATGTAGACCAGCGTCTTCTCCTTGGGGAAGTCTGCCCTGGCGTTGGCGTTCGAGAGGTCGATGGCCGAGGACCCGGACTGCCTTTCCTCCTGCCTGTACCCGGCAGGGGCGGTCCCCTTCAGCGCGGCCGACGCCCCCTGGGGGGTGGTCGAGCGGTCGACGATCTCCACGGTCCCGGGTACTCCCAGGGCGCTCAGGAGCACCGCCAGCTCTCCGTCGGGGGCAGAGAGCCTACCACCCTGAGGGAAAAAGTAGAGCGCGTGGTCCGATATCGAAGCGATCCCGGAGCACCCCTGAATCCGGCCGGGGAAGTCGGGAGCGTCGAGGAACGAGTATCTGCGCCCGCCCTCGGTCCTCGCGTAGACGGCGACCCCCTCGGCCTCGCTCTTCTTGGCGACGGAGGTCAGGAAGGAAGCTTTGACCTGCGCGTCCGAGCCGAACACCCCGACCGTGATCCCTTCCAAATTCAGAACGTGGGGCGCGCCCAGGGCGCTCAACTTATGTCTTGCTTCGCGGAACTTCTAAATCGGGAACCCGGGGGGCCTTCGTCATTGACCAGCGAGGTCGTTGTGGTCGCCTCGTTCCTCCTGGCGTTCAAGGCGGTGCTCGTCGAAGGGAGCGAGGTCGCCATACTCTCGGTCGCCACCGTCAAGCAGCTCGGGAGGGACAACGTCCTCCTGGGGGTGGCTGCGGGCGCGGGTGCGTCGATCTTGATCTTCCTCGGGATAAGGCAGGTGTTTCTCCTGTTCCCGGAGGCGGACATCGACCTGGCGACAGCGGCGGTCATATTGTACTTCTCGTACCGGTTCCTCCGCGGGTTCAGGAGGTACTACTTCGGCAAGCGGTCGTTCAGGGCAAAGATGGAAGGTATGGAAGCGGAGGTGGTCGAAAGGGACCTCGAGAAGTACGGGGATGAGAAGCCGGCCGTCGTCCCCTTCTCCCCGCTCAACGCCCTCCCGGTCTTCACCATAACGCTCACGGAAGGGTTCGAAGCGAGCCTGGTGCTCGGCGCGTCGGGGACCTACAACCTGGAGTGGACGATGATTGGAGCGGGTGTGAGCATCCTGCTTCTGTTGGTAGTCTCGTCCATATCTTACGACTACCTGATCCGGTTTCCGAGGTGGGGGCTCGACCTGCTCGCCGGTGGCGTCCTGTTCACTTTCGGGACGTACTTCCTGGTGTCGGGGATACTGCTCGGTTTCTTCGGGATAGGTTGAACCTAGCCTTCGTACTCCTCGATGGCAGCCCGTAGTTCGCCGGCAAGCGCTCTAAGCTCGGTCGGCCCGAACCCCCAATCCAGCCCGGCGGCCTGGAAGAGTTCGGGGAGGGACTTCGATGCCCCGAGTGAGAGGGCAGACTTGTACGCCTCGACCGCGTCCTTCCTGTCCTTCCTGTACCTGGACCAGATCCCGAGGGCCCCCGTAAGGGCGATGCCGTACTCTATGTAGTAGAACGGGACCTCGAAGAAGTGCAGCTGCCTGTGCCACCGGTAGGTCATGCTCTCTTCGATCCCTTCATAGCTCTCCAGCCCCGAGAACCTGCCGAAGGTGCGGACCCACGCCTCTGCCCTCTCTTCTTGAGCGTGGTCGGGGTGCGCGTAGACCCAGTGCTGGAATGCGTCCACGGTGGCGACCCAGGCGAAGAGCTTGACGTTGTCTACCGCTTCCTCCCAGTTCGAGCGCCTGGCGCCTTCGGCGTCGTAGAAAGTCCCCTCGTAGTGCTCGCCTGAGATGTTCTCCATGGACATCGAGGCGACCTCGGCGAACTCCAAGGGGAGGTTGCCGTTGGCGTTGAAGTAGGGGAGGCCGCTTTCGCTCATCAGGAATGTGTGGAAGCTGTGCCCTGACTCGTGCAGGAGGGTCCGGACGTCGCTGTCCCTCTTCGCCGCGTTCATGAAAATGAAGGGGAGCCTGTCTTCCGCCAGGTCTTCCTGATACCCTCCGGGGGCCTTCCCCTTCCTGCTCTCGAGGTCAAGCAGGTCAAGGTCGGCCATCCGGCGGAAGTAGCCTGACAGCTGCGGGTCTATCCTATCGAGGACCTCCTTTGCGCCCCGGACAAGAGCGGCGGCGTCCTCGAAGGGGGAGAGCGGAGGGCGGTTCTCGGGGTCGACGCTTAGGTCCCAGGGGCGCAAGACGTCCACGCCGAGCTTCTCGGTCCTCTTCCTGTCCAGTTCTCGGACCAGAGGGACGATGTATTCCTCCACACCTTTGTGGAATGCTTCGCAATCTGCGGGGGTGTAGTCGAACCTGTCCTTCTTCACAAAGGCGTAGTCCCTGTAGTTGCCGAAGCCTGCGTTCTTGGCCTCCTGGTCCCGGATCCGGATCATCTTGTCGTAGATCTTGTCGATGGCTTCTCTGTCTTTCAGCGCCCGTCCGCTTACGAGCCGCCAGGCCTCCTCCCGCGTCTTCCTGTCGGGTTCCTCGTAGAACTTCCCCATCTGCTGGAGGGTCCGCTCCTGACCCCGAAAGGTCACCGTCATCGCCCCCATGATGCGGAGGTAGCTCTGGGAGAGGTTCGAATCCTGCTTCTCGAGCTCGACGTTCTCCTCCCTGAAGACGGCAATGGCGGAGAGCCGCCTCTTGTCCTCCAGGCCGTACTCCTCCCTAGGGAGTTTCGAGCGGTAGGGGGTGGCCGAGTATCTCTTGAGCAGCCCGAAGCTAGCCACCTTGACCCTGGGTTCTATCTCGTCCAGGTATCTCTGGTACTCGTCTGTGTATCTCGGTTCGTCCGTGTGCAGGGTGCTGTTGACATATCGTATCGCCCTCTGCTCGGCCACGTATTCGTCGAGCTCCGATTCGTCCGCCATCCACTTCTCGAGGTCCTCGGCGCTCCTCAGCGTTCGGCCTGACAGGCTTTCGAACATCTTTGAGAGGTCCTCCCACTGGAACCTAACCCCCTCCGGGACGAACCGCCTCCGGAACTCGTGCGGCAGCTTGGAGTAGTCGAGGACCAAGACAGTTGACACGGCCGGGGCGCCGACGATACTTATACTTCGTTGAGAAGCTTGAATGTCATGCTCCCGATTTTACGGGAGGTCTCCGTTCCTTTGGAAGGCGGGCTGTTCTGATTGCCCCACGTGACAGCAGGGGTATTCCTCGACGGAAATAAAAACCATTCCTATTGGGTCTCTATATCCTGTTCCGGATGGCCCTAGGAAGCCCTGCAAGCCAGCACCTTTCAGCCAAAAGGAGCAAGAATCTGCACCTTTCGGGCATTCGGGGGCGGTCGGCGTCGATTGGGGGCTCCCTGGGCAGGGAACGAAGGTCAAGGACCGACTTGGGACCGGAGGAAGTTCGACGAATTTGTTACTAATGCCTCGAAGAGCCCCTTTAGGCGGGCGGGAAGGTCACCCCGGTTGGGCTTTCTGCTCAACCAGATGCCTGGGCTCCAGCCCCGCTCGGAAATCCCTGAAGGCCACCTTCCGCCGGCGGAGCCTCCAGATCCCCCCGGCGGTTGTCACGATGTTGGTGAAGATGATCACGTAAGTCACGATGTTGAGGTACGAGTCGGCGTTGGGGAGCCCGTCCTCCACCGCGATTATGGCCAGGGTCGCGGGGACGAGCCCCTGGGCGCACATCAGCACGATGGAGGCAAAGTCGCTACGCATCTCGGACCCCCTGGTCGAAACGCTCGTCGCCAGGATCCTTACGAGCAGGAGCACGAACAATATCTCAATCCCGATCGTAAGGTTGGAGTAGATGCTGCCGCTTGCAATCTCGAAGGTGAGACCCAGAAAGACGAAGAAGAGGGTCTCCATCAGGAAGGAGACCTCCTCCTGGAACAGGCCCAGCCTCTTCTGCAGGACCTCCATGCTGAGGTGTAGGCTGCTTATCTTGTTGAGGAGTTCGTAGTTGCCAAGGATGATTCCGAATATGAGGACGGAGAGTTCCCCGCTCCCGCCAAGGCGAGAGCTGATGGCGTATGTGCCGAAGACGAGCCCGAGGGTGAGCACGTAGGTGTATTTCCTTTCCTGGAAGCGGTGCAGGATGACGATCCACCCGACGGCCATGACCGCTCCGAGGACTATCCCCACCGAGAAGTTGGCGGCGACCGTCTGCAGGGTCGCGCTCCAGTTGGCTGTCCCGGTCTCGTAGACCCCCAGGAAAGCGAAGAATAGAATGATGGAGAAGATCGAGTTCATGGCCGACTCGAGGGTGAGGAAGGTGGCGGTCACATCGGCCAGCTTCAGGGACCTCGAAAGAGGTATCACGACGGCCGCCGTCGTCTCCCCTCCCACCATGGATGCGAATATGAAAGACGAGACTATATCCCAGCGGAGGAGGAAGAATACCACGAGGGCCACGGCCACGGTGCCTCCAAGCACGTAGATGACCACCTGGACGAACGCCCTCCCGCCCCCCTTCAGCAGCGCGTCGAACCTGGTATCCATCCCTCCGTAGAACAGGACCATCAAGAGGGTGAGCTCGGCGAAGATCCCCAGGGACGGGAGGAGGGCCGACCTCGACAACCATCCCAGGACCGGGCCCATCAGTATCCCCATGAAGATGAGGAAGACGAACGCGGGGACGCCCGTCTTCTTGAAGAAGAGCTCCCCTGCGAACCCGACGGCTATGATCGCGGCGACGATAGAGAAGACGAAAACTGCGTCGGTCGCCAAGCCTAAGCCTCCGTGCCCGCCATTTTTAGGCTAGCCCGGCGGAGGGAAAGGACCCGCTTTGGCACCCCTTCCTAATGGCGCTTTGCATGCTCGAGGAGAGTTAAAACGCGGGCTTTAGAGCGAATACAATCTGCCCCGGGCGAGATTTGAACTCGCGTCGCTACCTCGAGAGGGTAACATGCTTGACCGGGCTACACCACCGGGGCCCGTCGTGCCTCTCAAAGGTCAGGATATAGTAGTTTCTTGCGAAAACAGACTGTTTGCAGCCAAGATGGGCTGGTGTGGCCCTATTGGTTCTGCTTGAGGACGGACTTCGCTGCCAGTTTGATGTCCGAAGGCTTCACCGTCTTCCGACCGGCGTGGGCGGCCAACTCTACGGCGGCCTTTGAAATCTGCATCCCCACTGACTCGAGCTCAGTCCTCAGCTCAATGGCGGCGTCGTCTCCCACCCTTTCTGCGCCGGCCTTCTTTATCACCCTGTAGACAGCCGCAAGGCCGAACTCCGAACTGGACATTCGCGTTTCGCGGGCATAGGCTTTGGTTAAAAACCTTTGGGCTGTTTCGCCCGCACAACAGTCCTCTTTCGACCCTACGGAGCGCAGGTTCACCCCTATTCGGAAAATAGGTGGAAAAAACGCACCCTGTCGTTCTCCCGTTCAGCTTTGCGTCCTAGCGCCATAGAGTGGGCTGAAATACCACTTTGACCATGGCGAGGCGTGCGTTTTGTCGATTCCCACCTGCACCTGGGGAAGGAGGACGCAGGAAGGGTGCTGGCATCCTCCTCAGCCACCCAGACCCTGTTGGTGGCCTGCGGGACGGACCGGGCGACCTCGCTGGAGGCAATCGCACTCGGGAGGGCGCATAGGGAGAGGCTGAGAGCGTTCGTGGGCGTTCACCCCTCCGAGGCTGAAAGGTCGGAGGCCACGGAGTGGCTGGAAGAGGCCGAGGCGGAGGCGGACGGGATCGGTGAGATAGGACTCGACCCGACCTACTCTGGGATCGGCCCAGGGAGCGCCCAGATGAGGCTGTTCGCGTCGCAGGTGCAGTTGGCGCAGGCAGCAGGCAAGCCGGTGCAGGTTCACTCTCGGGAAGCCGAAAGGGAGGCTATCGACACCCTGGACGGGTTCAGGGTAAAGTGGGTCCTCATGCACTGGTTCGAGAAAGAAGAGGTGATGCAGGAGGTGCTGTCCAGAGGATACTTCGTATCGTTCGGTCCCGCCATCCTTTACTCGAAGAAGCTCCAGCGGATGGCGTCGAAGGCGCCGCCCGGCCAGGTGCTGACGGAGACCGACTCCCCCGTCCCCTATGGGCCCATAGGCGGGGTCCACGGGCCGTCTCTCATCCCGTCCGTGGTATTCAAGCTGGCCCAGCTCTGGGGGGTGAGATTCGAGGAAGCGAGGGCCGCGTCGATGGAGAGCGCAAACCGATTCCTGGGGTTGCCCCAGAAAGGTTAATCATGGCACAGCATTGGGCTTGACAGAAGTTGGACAGGACCCGGAGGCTTTCGGAGGAGCTGCTGCAGCGTCACCCGGAGGTCTTCGGCACCGACTTCGAAGAGAACAAGAAAGCGCTCGAAGAACTGGCGATGATCCCGTCCAAACAGCTCAGGAACAGGATCGCTGGGTACATCGCCAAGTCGCACAAGGAGGAATCGTCCGAGGGCGAAGAGGCGCAGGACGAAGAAAAGAAGGCGTAGCCTTTGGCCCTGGCGCGGTCAGGGTTCGTCCTAGCAATCAAGCCCGTCAGCGTCCTCCTCCCCCACGAAGAGGTCATCCAGGCGCACGTCGAAGGGCTCGCCTCGGAGATGAAGAAGGACGGAGTGCAGAAGGACCCGATGATCGTCGACAGGGAGACGAACACGGTCCTAGACGGGATGCACCGGCTGGCGGCGTTCGAGTCACTGAATATCGAAAACGCCGTCTGCTGTTCCGTCGACTACTCTTCAAAAGCGGTCGCCCTCGGAAGGTGGGCCAGGGTGTACAAGACGCGGGGGCCTGGGACCGCGACCGGCCTGCTTAAGCGGATAAGGCTGACGAAGAGCGCCACCTTCGACGAGGCGTTCAGGGCGCTGGAGAGCCGGGACTGCGGGCTGGCGGCGTTCACGGCGAGAGGTGCTTTCGTTCCGGACGAGAGGATGGACCTCAGCACGGCCGTCGACGCGATAGTGCACATGGACGCCATGCAACGGTCGTTGGGCTGGGAGCGGACCTTCGTCCCGGAAGACGACGTGGACGTCCCGCTGCAGTCTGAGTCGAACCTGGTGGTGCTGATGAGGCGCCTGGGGAAGGACGACGTGGTGAAGGCCGCCCGCTCGAGGAGACTTTTCCCCTGCAAGACCTCAATGCACCGCATCGACCCGAGGCCCGTCGCGGTGAACTTCCCCCTGAAGGACCTCGAGGGGGCGACGTCGGCGAAACTAAGGGAGGCGCTGGCGGGACGAGAGGAGCGGCTGCTCCCGCCCGGGTCGAGATACGAGGGGAGGGTGTATAAGGAAAGGCTGCTGATTCTGGATAGGATATGATCGTCGTCAGGTGCTTCGGCCACATCGGGACGAGCGTCGGGGCGAAGGAAGTGTCGCTCGACGAGGAAGAGCTCCCCGCTCCTGAGGTCGTCGAGCGGCTGAGGAGACTGAGCGGAAAGGAGGAGCCGGGGTTCAATAGGTTCAACACGATCCTGATGTTGGAAGACGGAGAGGCGTTCGTCCCTGCCTCCGGCGACCGCAGGGTGAAGGCGGGGGACCGCGTGGTCCTGATCCCGTTCTCCCACGGGGGGTGAGGCGCTGAGTTACTTCGCGAGGGCATACCGCTGCGGCCCTGAACAGGAACCCGAAGCGGTCAAGCGCCGGGTCACTGCATCGCATGGGGGGTTTCTGGTCCAGACCGCCGGCATCGCCACAGCCGACAACGAGTTCTTCGTCGAGATGCTCGCGGCGCAGACGCTTCGGGCCCAGGAGACTGGGACCCTCTTGTCCAAGCGACCCGAGATCGACCTCCTCCTGCGGCTCGCCGGGACGAGCCAGATTTCGAAAGCCATCCGCCTGAGCGGCTCGAACGCCGGGAGGCCTTTCCTGC
This sequence comes from uncultured Nitrosopumilales archaeon, assembly GCA_964477505.1. Classification (GTDB taxonomy): domain Archaea; phylum Thermoproteota; class Nitrososphaeria; order Nitrososphaerales; family Gagatemarchaeaceae; genus UBA183. The sequence continues at coordinate 1,746 of CAYZDN010000014.1, read as the reverse complement.
TCATAGTCGCCGGAAAAGCGCAGCCTAAGGGCATCCCCGGATTGGCCGGGTCGGAGCTCCCCAGGAAGAGCCTTTCGAAGTCCGAGCTCGAAAGGGTGGAGGTGGCGGCCCTGCTGAGCGTCGAACGGGGTTAGGTGGCGCGCTTCAGCCTTGTGATGCTGACGATGTCGTGAGGGGATATCACGGAAACCCCGGCATACTCCCCGAAGATCTCGAGGAGCACAACCTTGTCGGGGGAGTCGAGGCTGACCTTCCGGTCGATGGCGTCGGCGATGGCGTCGATCAGCTTCCTGTCGGGATATGGGGAGTCCCTTGCCTCGATGGTTATCCTGAAGGTCTCCCCTGGGCCGATGGAGGTGCCCAGCTCCTTCACCGCTTTGACAATCTCGTCCAGTTTCGTGTCGACGACCCTGTCGACCGGGATGATCCTCATGATGAACCTGACTTTGAACGGCTCAGACCTGACGAAGTCGGTTATGAACGACACCAAGGCCTTTGGGTCCTCTACGTCCACCTCGATCACCCCGTCGTAGGCAGACCTGTCGATGGTCAGCTTCCTTATTCCCGAAAGGAGGGCTATCTCCTTGAATTCGGCCGAGGCCCGCGCCTCCAACCCCTTTGCCGACGTGACTATGAGGTTCGTCCGGCCTTCACTTCGTTTCGACCCCGACTGGACCCGTTCTTAAGATTGTGACCTCGTCCCCGACCACCTTCACCACCGTGGACTCCCTTTCATCGCTCGCCCCTCCGTCAAGGATCATGTCGACCAAGGCTCCTAGCTGCCTTGTAGCTTCCTCGGGCGTGGTGGCCGAAGCGTGCCCGGAGAGGTTCGCGCTCGTCCCGGTCAGCCACCCCCCGCAACGTTCTATCAGGTCGAGGCAGAATGCGTGCGAAGGGACCCTCACCCCCAACGTCCCGGACCCCTGCGTCAGCGCCGGAGGGACCGCCCTCCTCAGAGGAGCCACGATCGTGAGCGCCCCGGGCCAGTGGGCTGACCCGAGGGACCGGGCCCTCGGAGAAAGGGTGACGAGGTCCTCCGCCTTTGCCATGGACGAGCAGAGGACCGGGACAGGCTTTGGCCCCCTCCCCTTCACCTCGAAGAGCCGCTCCACTGCAGCCTCGTTGAACGGGTCGCACCCGAGCCCATAGACGGTGTCGGTTGGATAGACGATCACCCCTCCGCTCCGGACGAGCTCGGCCGCCCTCTTGACCGAGGCAGGGCCGATGGGGACTGGTTTCGCGGGCAACCTCAAGACGGGCATCGCACCGCGACATTTAATAGTGCAACCTAAATCGCGGGCCGGCATGTCTGAAGAGGACCAGGAACTCGACGAAGACCTGGACGAGGACTCGGACGAGGACGGATGGGAAGAGGACTCGGACGAGGACGGGTTCTAGGGAACCCGCACTCCCAAGACCCTCAGGATGCCCACGCGATTCTTTAAGACACCGCTCCGTTCCGAGTGAAGCCCACAGTTGAGGACCCTCATCGTCAACTTCAAGAACTATCCAGAGATAATGGGGGAAGGCTCGATCCGCCTGGCGCTCGCCATCAAGAGGGCCGGCAACGCGGCAGGGGTCGAAGCAATCGCCGCCCCCCCGATCCCGATGATATCGCTGGTCGCCTCGAAGACCAAGGTCAGGGTCTATAGCCAGACGGTAGGGGGCATGGTCGGGGACAAGTCCACGGGGGCTGTGCTCCCCGAGGCGGTGAAGGCGGCTGGGGCCGTGGGGACGATACTGAAC
>CAYZDN010000013.1:0-4379 GCA_964477505.1 uncultured Nitrosopumilales archaeon | reverse complement strand
GGGGAAGTGGGGGGTGGAGGGGAGGGCGCCCTTCCTGTACCTGGACCGTCTGATGAAGAAGGCAGACCCTGAGTTCAGGGATGCCGAGCCGATACTCCAAGGGATGCGCGAGGCGAAAGACGACAACGAAGCGGCGCTCCTCAAGAAATCAGCCGGCATCCTGAGCCGCGCCTTCGAGCGTTTCCCTGCGCTCGTGAGGGACGGGATGACCGAGACCGAGCTGGCCAAGGCGGCGACCGACGCCATCTATTCGGAGGGAGCGTCGAAGGTGGACGACATGCTGGTGCAGTCGGGCTCCAGGGCGGCGGACCCACACGGCCTCCCCACGGCGAAAAAGGTCCGGAGCGGAGAAGAGATCCTCTTCGATGTCGGCGCGACGTTCGACGGGTACTACTCTGACATCACCCGGACCATCTGCTTCGGCAGGCCGGCGGACCTGGAGCGGGTCTATTCGAAGGTCCTTGAGGCGAACCAGGCCGGGATAGCCGCGGCTGGAGCGGAGGTCCGTGTGGGGGACGTGGACGGGGCGGCCAGGGGGGTTCTGAAGAAGGCCGGGTTCGGCCGGTACTTCACCCACAGGACGGGGCACGGGCTGGGGCTCGAGATCCACGAGGCGCCGTACATCGTCGAAGGAGGGAAGGAAAGGCTCCGCCAGAATATGTGCTTCACGGTCGAGCCCGGGGTGTACATCCGGGACAAGCTCGGCGTCAGGATCGAAGACGACGTCCTCGTGGAAGGAAAGAAGGGGATCGCCATCACTAGCACCCCGAAGGAATACGGATGGTGGAGGTAGCTATCTGATCTTCGCGAACTGGGACACCATCGTGTTGGTGTCCTTGACGTGTTTGATCTTGGAGATCTTCTCAAGGACTAGCCTGTAGACCTTCTCGTCACCGCCTATGGCGACCTCCTTCTGGGAGGCGACGACAGCCAGTATGTCCCAGTCCCCGGGGACGATGTGGGCTTCGGTGACGTCGGGAATCTTCATGAGCGCGTCGACCACCTCGTTCTCATGGCCAGGCGCCACCCTCAGGAGGACGAACGCTTTCTGGAATATGGGCAACTGAGCGACCGCGCAGCCAACTGCCTTTAAAAAACTCTTGCGCTACAAGTACTTCGAATGAAGAACGGCGAAGTGGCGGAGCTGTTGGACAGGCTGGGGGACATCGTCGAGGCCAACGGAGAGGACCGGTTCAAGGTGATCGCCTACCACCGGGCCGCGACGAGCGTCAGGAACCTTGATGAGGACGTGGAGGAGCTCTGGAGGGAGAAGAAGCTCGAGGAGATCAAGTATGTCGGGGAGGGGATAGCGAAGAAGATTGACGAATACCTGAGGACGGGGAGGCTGCAGCTCCTGGAGCGGCTCAAGGAGAAGACGCCGGCGGGGGTGCCGCTGCTCACGAAGGTGCAGGGAATCGGTCCGAGGACGGCTTACCACCTTTCGCACGAGCTGGGGATAAACAGCGTCGAAGAGCTCAAGGCCGCCCTTGAGAGGGGGAAGCTGAAGGACGAGTTCGGCCCCACCGTCCTGGAGCAGTTCAGGGTCGGGATAGAGAAGCTGCAGAGCTTCGAAAAGAGGTTGCTCCTCCCGGAGGCAGAAGGGATTTTCGAGAAGCTCCGGTCGTACTTCGGGGCGCTCGGAATCGCTGTGGGGATGGCCGGGAGCCTCAGGAGGGGGAAGAGCACGGTGGGGGATCTGGATCTCCTCTCGACCGACCCGAAGGTGGTGGACGCCATCAGGGGGTGCCCGGGGGTGGCGCAGGTGCTCGAAAGCGGCTCGAGGAGGACCAGCGTCAAGCTCGACGACGGGGTCCAGGTCGACGTCAGGCTGTTCACAGAGGAGGAGTACGGAGCGGCGCTGGTGTACTTCACGGGGTCTAAGGATCACAACATAGCGCTACGGAACCTCGCGATGGAAAACGGATGGAAACTCAACGAATACGGGCTCTTCGGGAAGGAAGGGAAGAGGCTCGAGGGGGACACCGAGGAGGGGGTCTATGGGAGTCTCGGGCTCCGATACATCCCGCCGGAGCTGCGTGAGAACAGGGGGGAGATCGAGGCGGCGTCGAAGGGGAAGCTCCCGAACCTTGTGAAGTCCGAAGACATCAAAGGGGACCTCCAGATGCACAGCAACTGGAGCGACGGTTCGGTATCCGTCCAGGAGATGGCGGAGGCGGCGAAGGAGAGGGGGTACGAGTACATCGCCCTCACCGACCACTCCGTCTCCGTCAGGGTGGCCAACGGCCTTACAGAAGAGAGGTTCAGGAAGCAGTGGAAGGAGATCGAGGGGCTCAACGACAGGCTCTCGCCGTTCAGGATCCTGAAGGCGGTCGAGGTCGAGATCAGGAACGATGGGTCCCTGGACTTCGACGGGAAGTTCTTGGACGAATTCGACCTCGTCGGCGCCTCCCTTCACCAGAGCTTCAAGCAGGACGCGGCGAAGCTGACTGAGAGGGTGGTGAGGGCGCTGGAGCACCCCTCGGTCGACTTCCTCTGCCATCCGACGAACCGACTTATCGGGAGGAGAGAGGGGAACCCAATCGACCTCCCCAGAGTCATCAGGACGGCGAAAGAGAACGGGAAGATGCTCGAAATCGACGGGCAGCCGCGTAGGCTGGACTTGGACGAGGTCTGGGCGAAGAGGGCGATGGAAAGCGGCGTCCCGCTGGTGATAGACTCGGACGCACACTCGGTCGGGGAGCTGGACAACGTCTCCTATGGGGTGATGGTCGCGAGGAGGGCCTGGCTCGAGGCGAAAGACGTGGCGAACACGAAGAGCCTGAGGACGTTCCTGAATTCTGCCGGTAGGGACCGTTGAGAGGTTAATAACGGAAGTCGGGGGCTCGGCAATCGCGGGGGTAGCAAAGCCAGGTCAACTGCGGCGGACTTAAGCGCGAACCGCGAAGAGATCCGCTCCCTCAGGGGTTCGTGGGTTCGAATCCCATCCCCCGCATATCTCGATTTACTCCCTAGAGACCCATGACGGGGGGTAGGAAGAGGCGACCTCTTGGTACCGCTTCTGCCAGTCCGGCAAAGGTAGGCCATCCAGATGGGCGGCGAGACGGTCGATGAACGCATGGGTCCCGGGTGCGAACCCCAGAGCAGTGTCGCGGTTCAGCTTCCGATGCTCCAGGTGGAGGATCGTCCCATTCCCGTCAGGGCTGAGTTCCCACCTGATCAGGGCGTCCTCCCCCGAAGGAAGCCCCCCTCTTGGGGCCACCTTCCACTCGTGTTCGAAGACCCTGGGCGGGTCCCACGTGAGGATGCGCCCGGTGACGTGGAGATGGGAAGGGCCCGACACGAAGTCGACCGACCCCCCTCCGCGCCCGTCGACGTCGGCCTTGGTCATGTACCACTTCGCAAGCTCTGACGGCTCAGTCAGCGCCCTCCACACCGCATCCGGCGGATGGTCCAGGCGCCTCCGGAAGACGAGTGTTGCCAGGGCGCCCTCGACGACCACGGCGCCCGGTCCGCGCTCGTCCCTTTGTTTCGTCATTTGTCCTCGCCTTTGCCAGGGGGCAAGCGAGCGCCCTTCAGGTGGCTCGACAGCGAATCCAGTTTCCCCGACCAGAACTCGCGATACCGTGACACCCAGGCGTCCACCTCGCGAAGCTTCGTCGGCTCAATCGAGTAAAAGCGCTGCTGGGCTCTGGGCGAAGCGGTCACAAGGCCCGCCTCGCGCAAGGTCCTGAGGTGCCTTGACACTGCAGGCTGTGGGAGGTCGGGGAATGCAGCGACCAGATCTCCCGCAGGACGTGCCCCGTCCCTAAGCAGGTCGAGCATCTTCCTCCGATCCGGGTTGGCCAGGGCTGCGAAGACGAGGTTACCCCTTTCATTCGAGCGCTTTGCCACGGCGCCGCCCTACTTCCAAGAGGGCTTTTGAGGGAGCTGGTTGATGGAAAAGAGGTTCCCGTCCGGGTCGACGAAAGTCGACGACACGCCCCAGGCATACTCCTTAGGGTCAGCCGCGAACCTGACCCCCCTAGACTTCAGCTCGGCGGACGCTTTCATGCAGTCATCCACGCGCATAACTATCGGAGGGTTGATTCCTGGTTTCCATTCTTTTGTCCACGGGCTAGCGTCTTGCGACCCGAACTGGTAGAGGGCGAGCTCCAGGTCTTGGTCCTTGGGTCCGACCGTCACCCACCTGTAACCTCCGGGAGGAGTGAAGTCCGTCTTCTTCTCGAAGCCGACCTTCTTGGTATAGAACTCGAGAGCGTCGGCTTGGCTCTTTACGACTAGGGTGAATTGAGCTATTCTTGCATCCATGGGTTCTGGTAACTTGACGGGTTCTTGTCAGTGCTGTTAACTCGCGGGTCATGGCTTACTAGGAGGTTTTCATCAGAATTGTCCATCCGGTTAACTGGCAGTTGTAGTTC
>CAYZDN010000012.1:0-10499 GCA_964477505.1 uncultured Nitrosopumilales archaeon | reverse complement strand
CAGGTCGCGGTGGGTGGCGCCGAGTGACGGCGGGCAACCCGCTCCGCAGGCGCACGACCGTGATGCTAGAAAGAGCAGGCAAGAAGGCCCCGATATGGGGCGACGCGTCGAAACTGCTTTCGAACCCGGGGAAGAATCGGGTCGAGGTCAACCTGGGGAGGATCTCCAGGGCCGTGGAAGAGGGCGGCGCGGTGTTCGTCCCCGGCAAGGTCCTCGGGACCGGGGTGATCGACAGGAAGGTGACCGTCGGCGCCTTTTCGTTCTCGTCGGGGGCCAGGACCAAGATAGAGGCATCCGGGGGGTCGGCGCTCACGGTAGACCAGTTCGTCAAGAAGTACCCGAACGGGAGCGGAGTAAGGCTTGTCAAGTAACGAGACGGTCTACGTCGACGCATCCGAGCAGATAGCGGGACGGCTCTCTTCGAAGGTGGCCAAGCTCATCCTTTCGGGGAAGAAGGTGGTGGTCGTGAACGCCGAGAAGGCGCTCATCTCCGGCTCACGCACCTCGGTGGTAAACCAGTGGAAGGAAAGGCTCGAGCTAGCGAGCAAGGTCAACCCCATCTACGGCCCTATCCATCCGAGGAGGCCGGACAACATCCTGCGCAGGATGGTGAGGGGGATGGTCCCCCGGAAGAAGCCGAAGGGAGCTTCTGCCATGAAGAGGCTCAGGGTGTACGTCGGGGTCCCCTCGGCGGTCGGCGCGAGCAAGTTCACGAAGTTCGACGATGCAGCTGCCAGGCGGCCCATCCCTGTCTACGTCACGATGGCCGACCTTTCAAAGAGCCTGGGGTGGAACGAGTAGCATGCCGAGCCCATCCCCGAAGGCCCAGCAGAAGAAGCCCCCGAAGCTCTACTCCGGAGCCCGCAAGACCGCCCGGGCGACGGCTGCCATAGTCCCAGGAGCCGGCAGGGTCAGGGTCAACGGGACCCCGGTCGAGATCTGGGAGCCTGAGCCGGCTCGGCTCCACCTACTCGCACCGGTCCGGGTTGTGGGGGAGCTCCGAGACAAGTACGACCTTGACGTCAGCGTCCAAGGGGGAGGTTTCATGGGGCAGGCGGACGCAGCGGCCATGGCCATCGCCCGCGCCTACGTCGACCAGGTCCGAGGGAGCGAACTCAGGGACAGGATGAATGCATACAATAAATACCTGCTATCGGGCGACCCGCGACAAGCTGAGCCCAAGAAGTTCGGAGGCCCTGGAGCGAGAAGGAAACGCCAGAAGAGTTATCGCTAACCCGGGAGCTTAAATTCGCCGCCCCCATAGTACAATGTGCAAGATGCTCGTCCTCCACAGATAATCAAGATATCAAAAACGGTTTTCCTTCAGGCTGTCCAGACTTCCAAGACCTCAAAGGAGGTAACGAGGAAACTTGGAATCTCTTACGCCGCGTTCTACAGAATGCGGAAGAGATTCGGACTCAATTCGGTGGACGCGTGGACGGCTATTGTCCGAGATGCGACCTTTAGGTTAAGGCCTCCGGTCCCGGAAGTCGTCATTCCGGACGACGACGGCCGTAGGTTCGTCGGGACCATGCTTGGCACCGAAGGGTGCATAACGTGTTCGTGCGCAAAAGCAACCGATGCAGAGAGCCATCGAGTTCTTCTACCCTACCGGACATGTAAAAGGGAAGGTAAGAGCAGCCGAGATTTGGGGTGGCCTGAGAACCTAAGCGATATCCATAAATCCAGACGGCAGGGGTGCGCTTCAAACCAATAAGATAAGCCATGATGATCCCAATACGCTGCTTCACCTGCGGGAACCTCATCGGGGACAAGTTCGCCCCCCTCCAGTCGAGGGTGAAGGCCGGGGAAGACCCAGGAAAGGTCCTCGACGACCTGGGGCTGAAGAGGTACTGCTGCCGGCGGATGCTCATCTCGTCCGTCGACGTGATCGACCAGGTCCTGCCGTTCTACAGCCGCAAGTCTGAGATCTAGGAGGTGGCGTGCGATGTCAGAGTTCGACGACGACGAAGCCGGCTCGGCAGACACGATGGTCGCCTTCGGGCTGTCGGAGAAGGCGCTCCTGGCCACGGGCATCCGCATCGGGACCCCCGTCAGGACCAAGACCATGGAGCAGTTCACCGCCCGCCCGAGGCCCGACGGGCTCCACATGATTGACTACGCAAAGACGCTCCAGAGGATCGACATAGCGGGGAAGTTCATCGCGGCGACAGGCGCGAAGAACACCGTCGTCTACACCAGCCGGGAGCACGGGGCGATGGCGGTGGAGAAGTTCTGCGAGCTCACAGGTGCGATGCCGAGGATAGGGAGGTTCATGCCGGGGACGTTCACCAACCCGCTCTACCCGGGGCACCTGGACGCCGAGCTGGTGGTAGTGGCCGACCCGATGTCAGACATGCAGGCCATAGTCGAAGCGGGGAAGCTCGGGGTCCCCGTCATAGCCGTCTGCGACACCGACAATGTCACCGACGACATAGATCTAGTGATACCGGGGAACAACAGGGGGCGCAAGGCCATCGCTGCCATCTTCTGGCTCCTCGCCAGGGCGACCCTCACCCACGCCAACCTCCTCGCCGCCGACCAGCCAATGAAGTACAGCATAGAGGACTTCGAGACCAAGGTCGAAGAGGAGCAGGGGCCTGAAGTCCTCGAGGAACGCGTATCTGACAGGCGCGAACAGCGCTGACGCTTGTTAGTGAGAAAGCCGTCGGTCGCCGGCCAGTTCTATCCTTCCGAAAAGGCCGAGCTTTCCGCCCTGATCGATGGGTGTTACGTCCACCCGCTCGGACCGGGGAAGGTTCCCCCCGCGCCGAGGACCGCGTCCAAGGTCGTAGCCGTCGTAGCCCCTCACGCAGGATACGTGTACTCGGGCCCGGTCGCCGCACACTCGTACCTGCACGCGTCCTCCCTCCCTTCCCCTGACCTCATCGTCGTGGTGGCGCCTAACCATTACGGGATCGGGAGCGGCGTGTCGACCTTCAAGGAGGGAGACTGGGAGACCCCTCTGGGGCGGATGCACGTCGACGCCGCTGCGGCGGAGAGGCTCTCCGACCTGGCAGGAGTGGTCGAGTTCGACCCCGACGCCCACCGGCTCGAACACTCCCTTGAAGTGCAGCTCCCGTTCCTCCAGAAGATCTACGGGGACTCGGTCCCCTTCCTCCCCGTCTCGCTCCTCTTCCAGGACGCGGACACGGCCAAGGCGGTGGCCGGGGCCCTGGCCACCGTCCTCAGGGGCAAGAGGGCGGTCCTGGTGGCGTCTTCGGACCTTACCCACTACGAGCCTGCCGAACAGGCAAGAAAGAAGGACTTGGCGCTGATCGAGAAGGTCCTGGCGATGGACCTCGAGGGGTTCTACTCCACCCTGGACAGGCTCGGCGTGACAGCCTGCGGGTTCGGCGCCATAGCCACCGTGATGGAGGCGAGCAGGTCCCTCGGACTGGGCAAGGCCGAGCTGTTAAAGTACGCGAACAGCGGGGACACGACGGGAGACAACCTTCAAGTCGTAGGCTATGGCGCCCTACGATTCGTAGCTCGATGAAGGCCGTCGCAGAAGCCCCCTCGAAGGCGATCATCACAGGGGAGCACTTCGTGGTTCATGGCGCCTGGGCCCTGGCCGCAGCCCTGCCTCGGAGGGTCAGGGTCGAGGCCGAGCCTTCTTCTAGGTTCAGGGTCATGTCCGATAGGTTCTCTCCGGCTTCCCCCGAGCTCCTCCCCGTGAGCAGGGTGATACAGGCCATGGCCGACGAGTTCTCGATAAGCCCTAGGGTGAAGGTGACGGTCGAGTCAGCCATACCGGAGGGAGCCGGCCTGGGGTCGTCGGCAGCCACCATGGTGGCCGCTGCTTCCGCCTACTCGCGGTTGAACGGGCTCGGGCTGGGGGTGAACGAGGTCGTCAAGTTCGCCATGGTAGGGGAGACCGACGTCCACGGCAACCCGTCGGGGATCGACCCGAACATATGCGCCCACGGAGGGGCCATGCTATTCAGGCCGGGGCACCCGACGAGGAAGGTCCATCTGAAGTGGCCTAGCTCCTTCATTGTCGCCTACTCGGGGAAGAGGAGGAGCACGAAGGGGCAGATAGGGAAGGTCGCACTTACCAAGGAGGCCCAGCCGGACCTCTTCGCCGTCCTCACGGGCGCGGTGGGCTGGATAAGCGAGACGGCTGCCGAGATGCTGGTGCAGGGGGAAGAACAGGGGCTCGGGCGCCTCCTCACCCTCAACCACGCGGTACTGAGGTCGATGGGGGTGTCGAACGAGACCTTGGACGAGATGGTGAACGCCCTCTGCTCCATGGGGGCCTACGGCGCGAAGCTCACCGGGGCGGGAGGGGGCGGGAGCGTGGTGGCCGTCGCGCCCGAAGCAAAGGAAAAAAGCATTGTATCGGGGCTCAGCGCGCGAGGGTTTGAGACGTTCAGGGCGAAGATACCCGTCGAGGGAGTGAAAAGCTGGCTAGAACGGTAGTCGCGAAGCTGGGCGGGTCGGTCATCACCGACAAGTCGAAGCCTTTCTCCTACCGTCCAGACGTCGTCTCCGCCCTTTCCGAAGAGATCGCCTCTTCCGACCAGAGCGTCGTGGTGGTCCATGGAGGGGGGTCCTTTGGGCACGTCATCGCCAAGCAGCACGGGATATCGTCGGACCCGGCCGAAGCCCCGGCGGTGGGGGTAGCCCAGACGCGGGGGGCGATGTACGAGCTCGACCGGTTGATATGCAAGACAATGATGGAGTACAAGCTCAACCCGTACCCGTTCTCCCCCTTCGACGCCATAAACCGCGCCGGGAAGGTCCCGGTGGCGGCCTGGCTCCGGGGGCTCCTGAAAGAGGGGCTCACCCCCGTGACGTTCGGGGACGTCATCCTCTCGCCATCGGGGTTCAAGGTCATCTCGGGAGACGTGATCGTCCAGGAGCTCGCCAAGACGCTGACTCCCGACAGATGCGTCTTCGCCCTCGACGTGGATGGGGTCTACGAGGCGAACACGAGGGTGATAATACCGGAGCTCTCCCCCTCGAAGATCAAGCGGATGGACGTCCCCACAGGGGACGACGCCACAGGAGGGATGAAACAGAAGCTCGATTCAGCCGTGCGGATCGCCGTTGGGGGGACCAAGGTCTGCTTCGTGTCGGGTTACAGGAGGAACGAGTTTTCGAAAGCCCTGAAGGGGCTCGACTTCTACGGGACAGTGGTCAGGTCCTAGGGCGGCGTAGGGGTTCCGATTGGCCGACCTCCAGGCAGAAATGAAGCGGGTGAAGTCCAGGGTAGACGACCTGATCCTCAACCAGCTCCTCCCGAAGTCGAGCAAGATCAGAGAGGTAAACCTCCTCTACTCCATGATGAGGGACTACCCATCGAGGCAGGCGAAGGGGATGAGGCCGTTCCTCTGCGTGACCGCCTGCAAGGCGTCAGGGGGGACCGAAGACAACGCCATCCTCACAGCGGCCTGCATCGAGCTCTTCCAGAACTGGATCCTGATCCACGACGACATCGAGGACGGCTCCGAGCTGAGGAGGGGGCAGCCGGCGCTCCACAGGAAGTACCCGGAGTCGCTCGCGCTGAACGCCGGGGACGCCCTCCACGCGAGGATGTGGGAGGCGCTCCTGAGGAACAAGGAGGAGCTGGGCCCGGAGAAGACCATCGCCGTCCTCGACGAGTTCTCCCAGATGGTGAACCAGACCACGGAGGGGCAGCACATGGAGCTGGGCTGGGTCACTGCGAAGCGTTGGGACCTGGGGGAGAAAGACTTCTACGAGATGTGCACCCGGAAGACGTCGTGGTACACCGTCGCCTCCCCCTGCAGGCTGGGGGCAATCATAGCAGGCGCAAAGGGCGAAGTCCTCGAGGAGCTCAAGGAGTTCGGGATGGCGCTGGGGGTGGCGTTCCAGATACAGGATGACGCCCTCAACCTCGTCGGTGACCAGGAGAAGTATGGAAAGGCGAGCGCAGACGACATCCTCGAAGGGAAAAGGACCCTCATCCTCCTGCACCTCCTCGAAGTGGCGGGCCGGAGCGAGAAAGACAAGGTAGTGGCCATAATGAACAAGGGCCGCGGGTCCAAGACCAGCCAGGACGTGTCCTACGTCCTCTCCATGATCGAGAAGCATGACGCCGTGGGGTATGCGAGGAAGAAGGCGGCTGAGCTGTTGAAGGAAGCGCTCCGGACGCTCAACGGCATAGGGTGGGCCGGGGACAAAGAGTCGGTAGCAAAGCTGAATTCCTTCGCCAGGTTCGCAGTAGAGCGGGAATGGTAGACGAAGCGCTAGGTGCGGAAGCCCTCTCCCTGCTCGAGAAGGCGGCCCTTATCAACGCCATCGGCCACTCTGGAAAGGCGGAGCTGGGGGCGGTCGTTGGGAGGGTCCTCGCCGAGTCCCCCGACCTCAGGTCGAAGGCAGGGCTTGTCACAAGGGAGGCGGGGATGATAGTCAAGCGGGTCAACGCCCTCGCGCTTCACGAACAGGAGAGGGCCCTTGCGGAGAAACACCCTGGCGCCGAAACACGAGTGGAAAAGGAGGGTCGGGTCGGCCTCCCCCCGCTCCCGAACGCCGTGAAGGGATCGACCGCCTTCCGGCTCCCTCCTGAACCATCCGGCTTCATGACGATAGGCCATGCGATGGCTTTCACGATCAATTACCTCTACAAGGAGCAGTACGAAGGGGAGCTCTGGCTCCGGTTCGAGGACACCAACCCTCGGAAGGTCGTCCCGCGATACTACGACAGTTTCAGGCGCGGGATCGAGTGGCTCGGGATCCGCTACGACCACGAGAAGAACGTCTCCGACGACATGGGGCTCATCTATGAACACGGACGGACCCTCATCGCCCAGGGGGACGCCTACGCCTGCTCATGCGACGAGGCGAAGGTCAAGCGCCTTCGGTTCGAGGGGAAGCCCTGCGAGCACAGGGGGATCTCCACGGAAACGAACCTCCGGATCTGGGACGAGCTCCTTGCCAGCAAACACAAGGAAGGGGATTACGTCATCAGGTTCAAGGGGGACATGCAGAACCCCAACTACTCGCTCCGGGACACCAACCTGTTCAGGATCATCCTCTCTCCCCACCCCCTCACGGGGACCAGGTACACCCTGTGGCCCACCTACGACCTCGCCAATGCCGTCGAAGACGAGGTTTGCGGGATCACCCACGTCCTCAGGAGCTCAGAGTTCAGGAACGAATTACAGCAGCTTATCCGCGACGCGCTGAAGTTCAGGCACGTCGAGGTCATCCAGTTCTCGAGGTTCAATTTCAAGGGGGCGCCCGTGTCCAAGAGGCTCCTCAGGCCCCTGGTCGAGAAGAGGCTCGTGTCAGGGTGGGACGACCCGAGGATGCCGACGGTGGAGGGGCTGAAGCGCCGGGGGATTATCCCCCAGACGATCAGGGAATTCACCCTGCAGGTCGGATACACCAAGACCGAGCACGAGTACGACTGGAGCATGCTCCTGTCTCTCAACAGGAAGCTTCTGGACCCCGTTTCTAAGCGGGTCTTCTTCGTCCCCGACCCCGTCAAACTTGCCGTGGAAGGCGCCCCGAAGAGAGACGCCACCATCCCCTTCCACCCCCAGAACGACCTCGGAGAACGGACGATCGCCACTTTCGGCCAGTTCTATCTGGCGTCGGGCGACCTGAAGGGAGTGAAGAAGGGCTCCGTCTTCCGTCTGATGGACCTCTACAACGTCGAGCTCACGGACGAAGGCTCGAAGCCGAAGGCGAAGTATGCCGGTGACGCCCTCCTTCCCAACACCAGGAAGTTCCAGTGGGTCACCGCCTCCTACAAGGAGGTCAGCGTGACCGTCCCCGATGTGCTGTTCCTGGAAGGGGACGAGTACAACAAGGACAGCCTCAAGGTGGTCGGCGGGATAGCGGAAGACTCCGTTTCCTCCCTCGACGTCGGAGACATAGTCCAGTTTCCCAGGTTCGGGTTCTGCCGGATGGACTCGCCTGGGCATTTCATCGCCACCGGATAGCGAGGATGCGTCCGGTGCAGCCTACCTTAGGGGCAAGAGCCTTCTTCCTGGAAACTGCTTATATCCCCCTCTCAAAAGGCGGGACTGGGAGATTTCTGAGATGACCCCAGACAAGAAGCCTTACTACATCAAGTTCGAGACCCCGAAGGAGGTCTCGGAGGCGGCCTACGAGGTCCTCAGGCAAGCTTCGCGGACCGGCAAAGTCCGCAAAGGGACCAACGAGTCGACGAAAGCAATCGAAAGAGGACTAGCGAAGCTGGTGGTCATCGCCGAAGACGTCACCCCGCCGGAGGTCGGCGCCCACCTACCCATCCTCTGCGACGAAAGGAAGATCCCCTACGTCTTCGTCCCATCGAAGGACCAGATCGGCCCCGCCATCGGCATCGACGTTTCCACCGCCGCCGCCGCCGTCCTCGAAGCGGGTGAAGGGAGCCAAATACTTGAGCAGGTCACCCAGGAGCTTTCGAGGCTGAAGAAGGCCGCATGAGCAGCAAGAGAGAAGCTGAAACACTAACACCGGCCGAAGTTGTCCAGATAGTAGGCAGGACCGGCGTCGCGGGCGAGATTACTCAGGTCAGGGTCAAAATCCTAGAAGGGAAAGAAAAAGGGCGCATTTTGACCAGAAACGTCAAAGGCCCGATTAGATTGGCGGATGTCTTGGTCCTTCGTGAGACGGAGCGCGAGGCGAGGAAGCTAAAATGAGCTTCTTTCGCTAAAAAAAGCATCATCACTGCCGCAGTAGATTAAATCTACCCACTTCAAGGCCATATTGGCTACTGCGCCATGATATAAGCCTTTCTTATCTTGGGTACGTTGCCAGCAAGACCCGGACCCGTTCATGTTTCTCCGGATGCCACAAGTTTGAACCGACTTTCTGAAGCCACTTCAGTTTGGCTCCCGACAGGATTTCGATTAGATAGTTGTTCTTCCCAGTCACAATCTCCACGCCTCTCACAGCGTGACTTCGCCTTTCTTGCTGGCAAGCCTTGTCATCACGGAGCTTGGTTCTAGTCGCAGTTTATTCACGACGGACAATCTCGAAATCCCTAGCAATCGTCTGTCACTATTGATTATCGCAAAGATCCTCCGTGTGGGTACACTATTGGCTGGGGCATCAGTAGACTCCCTTCAGCATCGCAAAGTCCGCCCTGGACTTCCGCCGCGAGCGTATCATCCATTGCCAAGGCGTAGATGGGCTCGTACTTTGGATGCATCGCATCGTCAAAAGAGGGCACGCCGGATCAGGGTTGTATTCAGCACGATGTCATGCTGAGGCAAGTCCGATATTTCCCAAGGTCGTACGTACTCCCTCGAAGTACCGCCGTAATCCTTCGCCAACTGCTGTACTTTTCCATCGAGCCTGTCGGCCAAGACAAGATTTGATGTGACGACTCTCACCTCGCCCCATGCAGCGAAACCGTCGCCATAGGCTAGACCAGCGAAGTGGGCCAGGTTCGAGCGGACTACGATCGATTTGGTGTTCCCCCAAAGACTTGAAGGCAGCTCAAGGGCCATACTTGTAAAGAGCTTTGGCGAACTTAAGCACCCACCGAAGCGCGGGCGCAGGAGGGTTCTGGAGGTTGACGCTGCCTCTTCTGACGCAAAAGCCATCGTTTCCTTTATATTCTGAGCTTCAAAGGCCGTGAAAGAAAGGGGTGCGGTAGCCTGAGATGTACGTTCCAAAGAAATGCGTCTTTTGTGGTAAAGAGGTCAGGCTCGGCTCCGGCATCCTGTTCGTAAAGAACGACGGTTCGACCCGGGCCTACTGCTCGTCCAAGTGCAAGGTCAACGACCTGAAGCTCGGCCGCGATTCCAGGAAGCTGAAGTGGGCGAGGCGACCGGTCAAGAAATGAGCGCGGCGTCTGAAGACACCCTGGTCGTCGTGAAGCCCGACGGAGTAAAGCGCGGGCTGGTCGGAGAGGTCTTGGGCCGGTTCGAGGCAAAGGGGTTCGTGGTCAAGAGGCTGCAGATGCAGACGTTGTCGAAGGCGCAGGCTGAGGAGTTCTACAGCGTCCACAAGGGGAAACAGTTCTTCGGCGAGCTTGTCGCGTTCATCACTTCGGGGCCCGTAGTGGGGGCTGTCCTTTCAGGGAAGGACGCCGTCGCCACGGTGAGGCGGATGGTGGGCGCGACGAAGAGCTGGGAGGCAAGTCCGGGGACCATCAGAGGGGACTTCGGCCTGGGATACACCGACAACATAATCCACGCTTCAGATTCCAACGAAAGCTTTACACACGAGCAGGCCGCCTTTTTCGGCAAGACGCGAGGGTGAGGGCATCATAAGGAGCTTGATGGAAAATGTCAGAACAAGGCCGGCTGCGGCAGCCTGTGGTCGTCATTCTGGGCCATGTGGACAGTGGCAAGTGCGTTAGCGGCGACACGCTAGTTCAACTAGCCGACGGGAGAGTGTCTCCGGCACAGGACCTATTCGAGAACCACAAGAGGGGGGCACCAAGCAAGACCCCCGATGGAGTGGCCTTCAAAGCCGAGGGATTGGAGCTCCTGTCAGTTTCCACCGGTGGCAAGATTGTCAAACGGGAAGCCTCGTATGTATGGAAGCTGAAATCAGACAGGCTTGTTAAGGTC
>CAYZDN010000011.1:0-7968 GCA_964477505.1 uncultured Nitrosopumilales archaeon | reverse complement strand
TGGTCGTCATTCTGGGCCATGTGGACAGCGGCAAGTGCGTAAGCGGGGACACCCTGATTCAACTGGCTGACGGGAGAGTATCTCCAGCACAGACCCTATTCGAGAACCATAAAACGGGGGCTTCCAGGGAGACCCCCGACGGAGCGGCGTTCAAAGCGAAGGGATTGGGGCTCCTCTCTGTTTCCACCGGCGGCAAGATCGTCAAGCGGGAGGCCTCTTATGTATGGAAGCTGAAATCAGACAGGCTTGTTAAGGTCAGCACTCGGGCGGGTTACAAAATCAAGACCACACCTGAGCACAGATTCCTGGTTTTCAGGCAAGGCGGGGATGTGGAATACGTAGAAGCAGACCGGTTACGGATAGGGGACTATCTCGCTGTCCCTCCCTCGTCCGAGGTTGAAGCCTGGTCGTCGGGGAGAGTCAAGGCCGAACTTCTCGCATCCTTGACCCACGGTTTCCTGGTCAGACCGAACGACTACCTCCAGTCTCGCATTGGGAACTACTGCCGTGCAGAAGGGATCAAGAACGCTTCCGGGAAGGTCGGAGATAAGTTACTCGATTTCCACCTAACCAAAGGCTACTATCGCGCAGACGTCTACAGGAAACTCGCTAAGCTTTGCGACATGCCTGAAACAATCGCCTACGATAACATCAGCGAGATAAAATTCACGACGCCGAACCGGGCCGGATGGCGAAGCTCATTCTGGCTGAAGGTGTCCAAGACCGAGGAGGAGCTCGTATCGCTGTTCTACATGGTGGGTCTATTGTACGGCGATGGCATCAGGGAGAGCGGGGATCTTTCCAACGCATCTCAGGCTCTAATCAGGGAGTACCGGAAGTGCCTTAGAGCATCTTTTGGGGTAGGTGCCCATTCGGCCCGGCGCAGGACTTCCTACATCGTCACACACAAAGGGAGCAAGACTCTTTCCGAGTTCCTAATCTCAGCGTTCGACTACCCACGGACTGACAAGACCAGGATGCTGTCTATTCCTGACATCATCGCCGCCGCTCCAGACAGATTTTCGGCTGCGTTCCTGACGGGCCTTTTCGACGCCGAGGGATGGGTGGAGCAGAGGAACAACGTGGGAATCTCTCTCGAGAGTCCCGAATTGATGAGACGCCTGCCAATGCTCCTGCAGAGGTTCGGTTGTCTCGCTTACTTTGCTAAGAAGGCCGACAGAATGGAGTTGATGATAAGCGGTGCAACAAATCTCGGGGCGTTCAGAGCGAACATAGGGTTCAGGGCTCCTGAGAAGGCACGGCTGCTCGAAAACGCCTTGATGAAGGCCCAATCGAACCGCGTGTTCGATTCAACACCCGTAGGGGGGGAGTTCGTCAAGGGATTCCGCGCCAAATACGGCGCCGTCGGAAGGCGAGATCTCCAGTTGAACTACTACCAAAACAAGGAGAGCCTTACTCGTCACTCTCTCAAGACCTTGTTCTCTTTGGCCGAGACCCACGAAGAAATCGAATTATTGGGGAACCTTAACTCGTTCAGAGCGGTCAGGGTCAGCGGAATAGAGTCTCTAGAAGGCGAATTCGATGTGTTCGACTTCACCGTTGACGAAGACCACAACTTCCTCGCCAACTGCTTGGTGATTCACAACACCAGTCTTGCGGACCGGCTTAGGGGCACCGGGGTCCAAGCCCGTGAAGTGGGCGGCATCACCCAGGAGATAGGCGCGAGCTTCTTCCCGATGGAGACACTGAAGCAGATCTGCGGACCCCTTCTAAACAAGGCCGGGGGCGAGTTGCAGATCCCCGGGCTCCTTATGATAGACACGCCGGGGCACGCTGTCTTCTCCAACCTCCGCCTCCGAGGCGGGTCGGCCGCCGACATCGCCATCCTGGTGGTCGACGTGCTCAAGGGCCTCGAGAACCAGACGCTGGAGAGCATCGACATCCTGAAGCAGCGCCATGTCCCGTTCCTCGTGGCCCTCAACAAGATCGACATGATCGCTGGATGGAAGAAAGGGAGCCGGGGGCTCCTGCTCGATCTCCTGAAGGAGCAGCCTCCGTCCTGGAACGACGAGCTCGAAGAGAGGCTCTACAACGTCGTGGGCGGGCTTTCGCGGCTGGGGTTCCAGTCCGACGCCTATTACCGGGTCAAGGACTTCCGCCAGCAGGTGTCGGTCGTCCCGGTATCCGCCCGTACCGGGGCGGGCATCCCCGAGATGCTCGCCATGCTGATCGGGCTCGCGCAGCAGTTCCTGAAGGGGAGGCTCGAACTCCCAGACGTTGGACGGAGGTCGGCCAGGGGGATCATCCTCGAGATGCAGCAGGAGGTCGGGATCGGGGAGACCGCCAACGTCATACTCACGGAAGGGACGCTGAACGTGGGGGACTCGATCGGGCTGGTCCGCAAGGACGGCGCGTTCAAGTCCAAGGTCAAGGCGCTTTTCATGCCGAAGCCCCTCGACGAGATGCGAGACCCTCGAGACCGTTTCACCCCTGTGGATTCTGTCTTTGCCGCGGCGGGGGTAAAGCTCGTTTCTCCAGACCTCGCGGGAGTCGTCCCCGGGACCTCGGTCGCCTCGTTCACGACCGAGAAGGAGTTCCAGCAGATGAAGGGAGAGATGGAGAAGGAGCTCTCGAACATAGTGGTGAAGACGAACAACATGGGGGTCATAGTCAAGGCGGGGAGCATCGGGGGGCTCGAAGCCCTCCTCAGGATGCTAGAAGAGAGGGGTATCCCCGTGAGGGAGGCTGACATCGGGGACATCTCGAAGAACGACATCGTCGACGCCCAGGTCGTCGGAGATCACGACCCCTACCTAGGCGCCATACTCGCCTTCGACTCGAAGGTCCTCCCCGAAGCCAAGGACTACGTCGGGTCCAGCCCCGTATTCGTCTCCGGGATAATCTACGAGGTCTTAGACAACTACGTCAACTGGTCCACGGCGAAGAAAGAGTCGGACGAGAAGGCGGCCCTGTCCAGCCTGACCCGCCCCTGCAAGCTCAAGGTGGTCCCCGGGACGTTCTTCCGGCGCAACGACCCTGCCGTCTTCGGGGTGGAGGTCGTGGCCGGCTCGCTTCGAGCGAAGGTCAAGCTGATGAACCCCGAGGGGGTGGAGCTGGGGACGGTGGAGCAGGTGCAGGACAACGGGAAGGCCTTGAGCGAGGCGAAGCAGGGCGAGAAGGTGGCGGTCTCTGTAGACGGGCCGACCCTCGGGCGCCAGATCAGGGAAAACGACACGATCTACACCATGCCCAGAAGCCACGAAGCGAAGATACTACGTACCAAGCTGGCCGGCTCGCTCACCCCGAGGGAGGTCGAGGTCCTGAACGAGATAATCGGGATAAAGTCGGCGGCCGACCCGCTCTATGGGTTCTAGACTTAATTACCAGGCGAACCGGGAGCAGCTTCGATGGTCAGCTTCAAGCTCGTCGTCTCTGACCCCAAGTCCAGGAAATCGGAAGCGACCGAGGTCAAGGACGCCAGCGCTCAGCTCCTCCTAGGGCGGAAGATCGGGGAGGTGGTCGACGCCACGACCATAGGGCTTACCGGGAAGATCATGATCACCGGGGGGAGCGACAAGGCTGGGTTCCCGATGCGGGCCGACACCCAAGGAGGCGGGAAGAACTACGTCCTGATGTCCAGAGGGGTCGGCTTCAGGAGCAAGGAGGATGGGGCCAAGAAGCGGAGGCTTGTACGGGGGAACATGATAAGTGAGGAGACGTATCAGATCAACGCAAAGCGGGTAGAAGAAGGTCCGAAGACCAGCTAGAATCACGCAGTCGCCCAATCTTTTCCGTAAACCTATAGAACTATCAGCCTGAAAAGTAGAAATATCTCGCGGGGACAGAACCCCTCGGGTTACCCTTGGCGAGGCTCGACGACCTGGACATGAAGATTCTCTCGTCCCTCTACTCTGACGCGTCGGTGTCCGTCCCGAAGCTGAGCAAGCAGCTCGGGGTCAACCTTTCAGTCATGTACAGCAGGATAAAGCGGCTCCAGAAGCGTGGGGTGATCGAGAGGTTCACGGTACAGGTGAACGAGGACAGGCTCGGCATGAGGGCCGGGGCCCTGGCGGGGTTGAACATCGACCCCAAGCAGAGGGAGGGGGTCCTCAAGGAGATAGACAAGATAGACGGGGTCCGGTTGATCCGGGAGGTCACCGGCCGCTTCGACATCATAGTCAACATGAAGGGGCAGTCGCTGGACGAGCTGCATCGGGCGGTGTATGACGTCATCGGGAAGATTCCCGGGGTCATGCACACGGAGATCTTCATGGAAGTCTCCCGCCGGAACCCGCCCGTCAGCTTCAAACTCGTCGAATAGCGTTAACGTTCTTATGCACCTCGGGTCGGTCGCGAAACGTTTGGACCCGCTGATTCTCCTCGACCAGGCCGTCGCCCAGGAGAAGGTCCCGAGGGCGATGGCGAAGAAGGTCAGGCTCAAGATGAAGATCCTCCAGGGCGCGGTCCAGAGGGTCGAGCGGGCCAGCGGGCTGAAGTACCCGCCGTATTACGTAGAACCAATCCTCCCAGTGTCGAGGACCGGGAGCGAGTACGGCCAGATGGGCGTGATGTTCGCGAGAGTGATTCCATACACGGCGACCGGGAGCCTCGTGATCCTGGTGCAGTTCACGGCCGCCCTGGTCGCCTTCGGGACCAAGGGGACGATAGAAGCTGTCGCGGCCCACGAGTTCACCCACTACGTGGAGCTCGTGCGGAAGCTGAGCACCAAGGACGTCGTGAGCGACGAAGTCGCGACCACCCTCTACGAAGCGTCCTATGCGGACGCCGAACGGACCGTCCCCGCGAAGGTGCTCTTCTCCGAGAAGTCGCTCGTATCGCTTATCACACGGAAGTTCAAGAACGACCTCACAGACCCGGCCCTGAACAAGAAGGTGGGGGACTCGTGGATAACCAAAGACCTCCCCATCAGGTGGGTGGGGCCGGAGGAGAACAGGCTGAAGGTGCCCATGGGGATGGTCGCGGCGGCCAAGTTCGACCCTGCGGTCCTCGCGAAGGTCGTGGAGCTGCGAGAGAAGGCAAAGCGCACTTGAGGCTAACCGACGCCGAACGCACCGCCCTGGTGGGGATAGCGTCTTCCCTCGTCGAACCGGCCAAGATCTCGGGGGTCTGCGCCTACGGGTCAAAGGTCGCCGGCTACGCCCGCCCCGATTCGGATTACGACCTGGTCGTCGTGTCAAGGCGGTTCCGGGAGGGGGTCCGGTACAAGTACATCGACTCCCCGGTTGCGGCTTCCGCCCTCGTCGTGGATGAGCACATGCTGGCAGAGGACGCCCGCTCATCGTTCCTGGGGGAGTTCGTTGTGGGGCGCCTCCTGAACGTCTACGAACCCATTGTGAACCCCGAGCTGTTCAAGGCCGTAGAGCTCGAGTACAAGAAGAGGGTCCTCGTCGAGGCGCTCCTGGAGCTCGCCTCGGACTACGGGGAGTTCGGGAGGCATATCCTCGTGCCTTACGAGTACTTCCTTTTCGACAAGCTGCACACCAGAGCCGCGGTCTACCCTCCGGCGCTCTACAGCTACGTCCACACCTACACCTGTCCCCTCGGCGATGAGAACAGGTCGATGTCCGCCGCTGGGTTCTCCGAGGCGGCAAGATCCCTCCAACCGCGTGGGTTGCTCAGCACCGAGGCCGAGGGGGTGAGGATCATTCCTGAGAGGATGAAGGGAGACGCCTTCACCCGGTTCCAGTCCATGTTCTCCGTCACGGCCCGGGGTGTGACCCAGTACGCTGTCCACGGATACGCAGGTCGGGTCGGGCCGTCCGTCTTCAGCAGGGAGGCGCTGTCCAAGCTGAGGAGGATGCGCGAGAACCCGCCCCCCTTCGCCCCTCTCGAGAAGCCGAGGTCCCTGCTGCGGCTGGAGCAAGGGGTGGTCATCCCCGAGGCGTCCATCCTTACGAAAGAGCTGGCGCGGCTCCTTGGGTTCCAGACGTACTCGACGACAGAGAAAGACATAGGGGAGCCATATTCGACGACCCGGGTCCTCACTTTCAGGAACTCGTCGGCCGAGAAGGCCGTCGTGGTGAAGAACTACACAGACGTGAGGTCACTGAAGTGGGCGCTGCTCGGGGTCTGGGCTTCCACCGCCAACAAGTTCAGCACCACTCCTGTCTCCCGCATGGAAAGAGAATATGGGATGACGGTGGCTCTGAAGGGGAAGGGGGTGCTGGTCCCCTCTGTCCTCGCCGTCGCCCCAGGGGAAAGGATCCTTGTGAAGGAGTTCGTGGCCGGCCCGACGCTGGCGTCTCTGATCAACTCGTACCTGAAGGGGACGTCCGACGGGCTCGAACAGGTCGCTGCGTACGGCTCGCTTGTCGCGAAACTGCACTCGCAGGGGATCGCGCTCGGGGACGCGAAGCCGAGCAACGTCATAGCTTGCAGGGACGGGTTGTGTCTTACTGACCTGGAGCAGGCGCTGCAAGGCGGAGACAGGACCTGGGACGTCGCCGAGTTCCTCTACTACACGGCAAAACTGTCGACGAAGGAGGACGCCATGAAGAGGGTGGCCGAGGCGTTCCTCGGGTCCTATGCCAAGACGGGAGACCGGGTGGGGATCGCCAGAGCGAAAGGGCAGAAGTACTTCGGGCCGTTCCGGCCGTTCCTTACCCCGGGGATGGCGAAGATGCTGAGAGATATGCTGGCTGGGTACGCTTAGCCCTTCTGGGTATAGGTTGTGTAGCCGCAGCCATCTGGTGGCATGCTATCGTGGTATCTGGGTGTGATGGGTCGGCAGAGTCGTCCCTGGGCACCCGAGTCGGATTGGTCAGGGAGGATATGGAGAAGGAGGGAACACCTGACATCCGAGCTTCAGTCCGAACCAGTTCGGCGAGTACAGGGTTCCGACGCCGATCGTCGCGCATCCAAGCGACCGGTAGATAGGTTGATTCCCAGTGACGCTGCAGACAAAGCTGACCGTGCCGCAGCCCTGTGTATACCAGTAGGAGACAGGGGCGAGGAAGAAGACCAAGCCTAGGATGACTACCGCGCTCGCTAAAATTACCTTCGAGGAGCGTTTCACCCTTCGGTACACCTGCGAGACTGACTAACTCTGCTCAGGAGAACGCCTTCGCGTAAGCAACAGCAAGGAAGAGACCACAGTCGCCCCTATGATGGCAAGGAAGTAGGGCAGCAGATTCGGGTAGGGTGCTCCTCCGGTCACCGTCATCATTGGTCCTGCCGGCCCGCCGAACGGACCAACGGAGGCTGTGCTGCAAGGCGCTGCTACCCACTCTACGTTCGGATACGATGCCGTCCAGCAACCAATCCCGGGCGTGGGGGTCGTGTTCATGATCTGGACCCATTGCTCCTTTGTCATGTTGGTCCCGGTTGCTGCCATGGACGTCGACGCCGAGGTCACCAGGAGGAGGCCGAGCGCAAGACTCAATACCAGCAAACGACCGTTCGCCTTTGAACCCATGTCCGCTTCTATGGCGCGAGATATAATGAACTTCTGCCCGAGCATTCGGACATAAGTATAATACATGAAACGGGCCCGAAATCTCATGGCATGCGGTGGCTAGACGCATCCATAGTTGCGCTGTTCTTATTTTCTGTAGTCACTTCCGTCCTGGCCCTCCTCCAAGCCACCATCTACTCGGGGGCGGGTCCGATAGGTCCCTTTCTCCCCACCGGTCCCCAACCCTCCTTCTGGGACACATTGTTTCTTCAGCTTCGGCAAGGGTCAACGTATGCCGCTCCCGCAGGTTGGGTGGGACTCGTTTCAATGTGGATATGGCGGGGGCACACCAAGACCAGGTGGGAGCGACTGGGTTACGACAAGGATGCCTTCCAGCTTATGACACGGATGAAGGGGGCGGCCACCAGGCTGAAGCTTCTCGAATCCCTCGATACGCCCATGGACAGGCATCAGCTGGCCGGCATACTTGGGCTGGACTGGAAATCAATCGACAGACAGACTGAAGTTCTCGGACGATATGGCCTGATAAGGGAACAGGAGGCATACGGACGAGTAAAGATGTATTCCATCAC
>CAYZDN010000010.1:0-15959 GCA_964477505.1 uncultured Nitrosopumilales archaeon | reverse complement strand
CCTAGACCAGACTAGCCGACGACCCCACAATTCGCCGCTCAAACCCTGAGATAGTTATGGCTTGCCCGGGGGGTTCGACGGCCTCCCCTTTGAAACGAACGGATTCCCTTCCACACAGAACCTCCACTTGAAAGATCGCCCGGTGCTGACTCCAACCCGCGTGGTCACCGCCGCTCTCGGCATGGAGCGTCTGGGCTCAACGAAGAGCCTCTTGGAGGTGACCATGTCTTCTCCGTTGAAGCCCCGGTCGATCCCCAGGGCACGGGTCAGGTTGCCGGGGCCGGAAGAAAGTCTCAGGGGGTCTGCGATTCCCCTGTTTCTCCTCATTGTTCCGAGCCCTTCCAAAGGTTGGATGGCCCTGATGAGGACGGCCCCCGCCCTGCCGGCGCCTTCGGTCGTGATGTTCAGGCAGTAGTGCACCCCCATTGTGAAGTAGACATAGGCGTGCCCCGGCGGGCCGAACATCACTTCATTCCGGCCTGTCTCTCCTCTGTATGCGTGGCTCGCCGGGTCACTGGCGCCCCTGTAGGCTTCCGTCTCTACAATGGTGCCCGAGAGCCTCTCAGCGTCGACTAGGTTAACGAGTCGGCATCCAAGAAGTCCCCTGGCAACCGTAGGGGTGTATCTTTCGAAGAACCTTCGCCCTAGCCTGCCCGTCAAGCGTCGCAGCCATCCTCCTGCCTTATCTTAATCAGACCGGACATCACACACCCCGTTAACAAACGCTATAAGCGCCACCGGCCAATAACCTACGATTGCCTGGTGAAGTCTGAACTGGAGGCGGTCGCTCTCATCCTCGTTCTCTTCGGGGTTACGGTATTCATGGGGCTCGAGTTCGGGGGCTCGGGGCTCGGAGGCTCGTCCCCTTTGGCGGGAGGCGGTCCGACTCCGGGGAAGACGGGAGGGATTGCGGGATTCCCCTTGTTCGTGTTCAGGGCCGAGGGGCCCGACGCAACTGACCCTTCCTCTCTCCTCTTGACGTCCTCCAACGCGAACGGCCCCGGGTCCGCGCTCGTGCCCCTGAAAGGAGTCCGGGTAACGCTCACGAACGTAGAGGCACGGGGTTTCGGGGGGTTCTCACATCTCCCGGCGGACACCCTGGTCTCCAACGCTTCCGGCCTGGCTTCGACCTATATCCTCCCGGGGAACTACTCGGTGTTGATTACAGACGGGGGGTTCTCCGCGACCACCATGTTGTCGACGCACTACAACGAAACGACCACCCTCGACTTCCGCCTCCAGCCCTCATCGCAGGGGGTGAGTTCGGTCCGGGTCGCCTCCCCCGATTCGATCGCCACCGTTGAGCCCTCAACGACCTTCTACGTCCTTCTTGCCAACGGCCCTTTCAAGGCGTCCGAAAGCGTAGAACTCGTGGGCTTCGCCCAGGCTCCGGCAATTGAGGGTGGGTTCACCTACCTGACGGGTGGGTTCACCTACCTGACGACCAACAGCTCCGTCCTCTACCTCGGACCGATCGTGGGGGTCAACGCGACCGTGCTGGGGCTCTATCAGGGCACCAACGGGGTCTGGGCGGCCCTTTCCCCCACGGGAAGCTACTCCGCCTTCCCCACATCCGACCTGCGCCTTTTCCAGTTCCTGCCCACGTACGAGGTGAGCTACGGTGCCAGCTGAGCCGCTAACTACGGACTGGATGCTCGCCCTGATCGACCTGGCGACGCTGGCGCTCCTCGCCCTCGGGTTCGTGGCGCTCAAGAGGATCCGGGCTCCGGACGTCCCCGACGTCAAAGAGGCCTTCCGCGCGCTCGACTTGTCCATCGAAAGGTTCGTGACGGACCTCCCCCGAGGCTACACCTGGCGCGAGGCGGTGGACAAGCTGAAGGGCTCGGGGGTGAGGACGGACTGGGCTAAGATCGAGTCGAGCCTTGCCGATTACGAGGCGTACAGGTACGGGGGGCGCCCACTTATGGGGAGCGGGAAGGATGAGGTGGTTCAGCTTTCGATGAAGATTAGGAGGAGAGTAGTTGGATACAGGGGTAAGAGATAGGGTCCTAGCCCAGATCGGCAAGGTGGTCGTCGGACGCGAGCGAGAGGCCGAACTCCTTCTCGTCTCCTTCATCGCCGGGGGGCACGTCCTCCTGGAGGGGGTCCCGGGCATCTCCAAGACGATTCTCGCGAAGTCGTTCGCGAAGTGCATGGGTCTCAGCTTCAAGCGAATCCAGTTCACCCCTGACATGCTCCCCATGGACATGGTCGGGGGGTTCGTCTTCAACATGAAGGAAAGGGAGTTCGAGTTCAGGAAGGGGCCCGTCTTCACCAACCTCCTGCTGGCGGACGAGATCAACAGGGCCCCCCCGAAGGTTCAGAGCGCGCTCCTCGAGTCGATGCAGGAGCGCCAGGTGACGGTGGAAGGGTTCACCCAGAAGCTCCCGTCGCCGTTCATGGTCATCGCCACCCAGAACCCACAGGAGTTCCAGGGGGTGTACCCCCTCCCAGAGAACCAGCTGGACAGGTTCCTGATGAAGGTGGGGCTCCTCTACCCGGACCTCCCGACCGAGTCTGAGATAATCCGGAGGAACCTCGGCGAGATGGACACGGAGAGCGTGGAGGAGGTGGTGAGCGCGAAGGAGGTGGCCGAGATGATCGCCCAGGTCGAGAAGGTGGCCGTATCCGACGACATCGTCCTGTACCTTTCCACCATAGCCGAGGAGACGAGGAGAGAGCGGCGGCTCAGCCTCGGCGCCAGCCCGAGGGCGATGGTCCACCTCGTCCACAGCGCCCGGGCCAACGCCTATCTGAGCGGGCGGGACTTCGTTACTCCGGAGGACATCAAGAAGGTCTCCCCCTACGTGCTCCCCCACAGGCTGAAGCTCGACCAGTCGTCGGTCCTGACTGGGTCGGTGGACGACACCTCTCAGGTAGTCCAGGACATCTTCGCCAAAGTGAGACCGCCACGATAGAGCTGACGAAGCGCGGGAGGGATTTTCTGCTGGCGAGCGTCATCGTGTCGTTCACCGGCGGCATCGGCTCCTACTCCTGGGGGCTGGCCCTCGCCCTCTCCCTCACCTTCGCCGCGATATTCTCGTACATGACGCTGCTCCTCTCCCCCAAGAGGAGCCTCAGGGTAAGGGCCGACCCCTCCCAGAGGAGGGCGTTCAAAGGGGGGATCCTCGAGTTCGGACTCGAGTTCGAGTCCCCTACCGAGGAGAGGAGGGCGACCGTCGAGCTCAAGCAGGTCCCGGAAGGAGCTGATGCCAGGCTGGTACCCCGGGGGGAGCACGGCCACGCGCTCGTCGTGAGCTCGAAGTTTTCAGGGGCTTTCACCGGCTGGTCCCTCAAGATCGGGACGCTCGACCCCATCGGACTCTTCAGCAGGTCGGAGGACATATGGCTCGACGTCACCGCCGTCTTTCTCCCGGTCTCGCTGCTCGCGAGGAGGGAAGAGGTAGTCGTGCACGCGGCCATGCTGGGGGACAGGCCTTCCGGGAGCCGCGGGTTCGGACAGGAGTTCTATTCCGCCGAGCTCTACGACGGCTCCCACGACTCGAAGGGGATCCTCTGGAAGCGGCAGGCGAGGCTTGGCATGGACAACCTGATGGTGAGGGTCGGGGAGGCAAACGTCCCGGAGTCCCTCACGATCTGCTTCCTGGAGTCCCAGCCCAGGGTGCCGCGTGAGCTTCCGGGGTGGATGGACCTGGCATCGGAGGCCATCTCCCTGATAGGGTTGGTCACATTCGAAGCGGGAAGCTACCTGCGGGTGATCCACAACGGACGAAAAGGGTCCGCCGTCGCCGAGGCGAGAGACGAGCGGGGGCTCGCGGACCTCCTGGTCTGGGTCTGGCGCACGGAGCCGCTGGAGAGGACGGGCGAGACCCCTTCCGACGCGAGCATCGTAGTGACGGGAGAGGCTGAGATGGCGGACTCCGAGGTCTTCACATTGCTCCTGAAGAAGCCCTCCGTCGTCCTTACCTATGCGAAGGAAAAGGTCTCTCACGCCCATGGCGTTGTGTTCTTCTCTGGCAAAGAGAGCCTCAGCCAGCTCGTCAGCATGGTGCTGAGCAGATGAAGCTCCCTCCGCTGGTCCCCGTCGCCGTCGCCGCCGCCCTTGCGGCCCTGTACCTGAGCTACGTCCTCACGTTCGTCGAGGCGAACCTGCTCAGCGGAGCCACCGCGGTGGAGCTCTCCGTCTTCACACTGCAGTTCCTGAAGATCGCAGTAACGGTGTCCGTAGGGCGGCTCAGGACGATGTCGTTCGTGAACATATTCGACCTCCTCGGGGCGGAGCTCGTAGCCGTCCTTCCGTTGCTGATAGTCGCCGACATCTCATTCGGGGTCCAGTCGGCTCCGGCCACGGCGAGCGAGTTCCTCCTGGGGTGGATCGCGGGGGTCACGACCTTCGGGGCCCCCTACGGGATCTACAGGCTCGTCAGGGCGATGGAAAAAAGGGAGGCCCTCGTCGTGGTCCTGCCGTCGGCCATCTTCCTTTCGGAGCTCCTGGTCCTCCTGGTCGCCGGCGCCGATACCGCCTCGGCATCCGGGGCGGGGTTTGCTGACCTCCCGAAGGATATGATCCAGGCCGGAGCTGGGGCCGCGGTATCCGGTGCGAGGACGGCGGGAGCCGTCTCGTTCGTCCCTCTGGCCGTCCTTTACGTCACCCTCCTCCTTTACGCCCTCGGCGCCGGAGGGACAGAAGCGTACCTCAGCCCCAGGGGGCTCGCCGCCCTCGGCCTGCTCGTCACCGTGGCCACTTTCGCGGGCGCCTACGCCGCGTACCAGGAGGCGTTATCGTTGACCTACTTCGCCGTTCCAGTCAGCATCATTACAGCCTCGGTGGCCTGGTGGTTCGCCCGTGGATAGCAAGCTCACACTGGTCCTTCTGGGGCTGCTCGCCCTGTCTGCTTTCGCGCCTCGGCCTGCGTCCGGCCAGGTCAGTTTGACCGCAGCATCCCTGCCGGACATAGGCCTGGGCTTTGCCCCCTCCAGCGTGCAGCCCGTCTATCAGGGCGTCCCCATCTACATCCGGGGCGACAGCATGTGGTTCGAGTCCTACTACAACACAAGCATCACGGTTCAACTGTTTAGCCCCGGAGGTCCGGTTACCGGGACGATCTACGCCGAGCCGGGCCACATCTTTGAGCTTCACTCGTTCGGAACAAGCGACCTTCACGGGAACTGGACGCTTTCGGTCAGCACGCCGTTCGGAGGCATGTCGGTCCCGTTCGAGGTCGCCTATCCGAACCCTCCTCTCATCCCGGCGTATCAGGGAGCGAAGCTGTCGGGGAACATCCTGAACCAGACCTACCTTCTCCCGAGCACCGACGCCTACGACATCGAGGCCTGCTCTCTCGGGGGGCCCCTGAGCGATGTCGTCAGCTTCGCGCTGGGAGGGAACAGCGGGGCCGTCGACCTATCCCTGACGGGCAACACCTCCCAGATTAAGGCCACAGGAATCACATCGCCCATCTCTCTATGGCTGGAGTTCTACACGAGTTACTCCTACACCCTGTCCGGCGGGGGGACGGCGTCCAAAGACCTGTTGGGCGCTTCGACGTCGGTCCTTTCAATCTCACCCCCAGGCTCGACCAACCAGGTTTCGCTTTCCCAGCAGATGTCCCCACGGAGCGGACGGGTCGACCTCAGATTCTTCGTGAGGGCGGCTTCGGGGCTCTCGGTCTTCGATGCGCCCTTCCTGAGGACTTCGAACGGTACCTGGGCGTTCCTGGGAGGGTGCAGCTCCAGGACCGCGGTCAACTCCCAGACGTTTGACGTTACCACGGACTTGGACTCTTCGAACAGCTCCTGGCCGCAGCGGTTGTTGACGATGTATTACATGGACGGCCAGGATTCATACACCGAGTCCCCCGTCCCCGGTTCCGAGGCGGTGATCCACCTCGCTGACTCCCCCGACGGAAAACCCCTCACCGGGGTCACGCTGACCGCCTCCGGGGCCTCTCTCTCAAGCTGGGATTCATTCGGGAGCGCGGTCTACATGTTGACAACCGGGACCGCAGCCAAGGTCACCGTCGACCTTTCCTTCAGCGGGGTCGCCAGCCTGAACGTCACGGTGCCCGTCTCAGGGCGATACTTCTCAGGCTCGGCTTCCGTCCAGGCGGGGACCCTCGCCGTCTCGGCGACCATCAACGGGAAGGCGATTCCCAACGCCACGATATCCGTCGGCGTCGTCGGTGCCCAGCCGGTGCAGCTGAAGTCGGGGAACGACGGGAAGATCTCCATCCTCCTCCCACCCGGGAACTACGCCGTCTCGTCGTCCTCAGACGGGGCCTCTTCATCGCAGCAGGTGTCAGTCGCGGCTGGGGAGGTGACGAGCGTCGGGCTCGACTTTACTCAGACGAGCTACCCGGTCCTCCTCTACTTGCTTGTCGCCGTGGGCGCGATTGGTGTCGCGGCAAACGTATACCTCTGGCGCCTCTACCTCGAACGGCGTAAGCTCTACGGCTGACCGTGGGTTCCTACCCCATTCCAAACTGCGGGCCCGGAGCCGCCCCCACTCTCGGAGGCCCCCCCATTCTGGCGTAGACCGGGAGGGCGGCGAGATAGAAGGCTAGGAAAAGGGCATAGCCGACCCAATTGTGGACCCCCCAGAAAGCCCCGGAGCCGTATTCGTACCCCACCCATAACAGGATGAGGATCCGGAACGTGTTCAGGAGGGTGAGGGCCGTGACCCCTGCCACCGCTAGCTTGACGGTAGATCGGACGTCCTTCCTCAGGTCCAATTGCATCAGAGCCAACAACCCGAGGAAGGTGGTCACCGATATTATGCTGGAGCACCCCGGTGCGACGAAGCTGCTGACCACGTCTCCCGACTTCGTGACGAGCGCGAACTGGGTCCCCGTCCATGTGACCGGGAACCCGAGCAGCCCCCCAAAGCCTGCCGACATGTCGGACGAAACAACCGCCAGCGGCTCTCCGAAGGCCCACTGCAGGATGGCGGGGGAGCCGACCCCGAAGGCAAAGACCCCCGCATACGGGAGCAGCAGTCTCCTGCTGAGCGGGTTGATCGCGAGGGCGGCCGCGTAGAACGTCAGGACGGCAGCCACCCCCGCCGAAGTCACCGTCGTCCCCGACAGCGGTTCAACCACCACAAGCGCCACCAGGACCGTTACCCCAAGGGCCCTCACCCTCGGCTCCGACCGCACCGCCTTCTCTTCATCGAGCACCTTCGCGAGCTCTTTCCATCTGAGGGCTGTGATGAGGGCGACGAGCGCCGCGAAAGGGAAGACGGGGAAGACGTCTCCGAACTGTTCACCAAGCATCTGGTTGAAGAGGGGAATGAAATTGGGCGCGGTGACCGTGGAGAGCGCCGCCCCTGCCCCCAGCCAGACGAGGAAACGGAGTCCTGCTTTCAAACGGGTCCAGTCTCACCGTGGAGATGGATTTACGCTTCCCGTCAACGACCGCTTCCTTACGATGAGGTAACCTACCGCCACGGCTGCGACGAGGAGCCCCGCTGAAACGGCCTGGAACGGGAACTCAGGGATCCCGCCGCCCCCGCTGCTCGTGGTCGTAGTGGAGGAGGGGGTGCTCTGCGTCGACGTGAGGGTTGTTGAGGGCGAGGAGCTGGTGGTTGACGATGTCGTAGACGTGGTGGTCGACGTGGTGGTCGTCGTAGTGATTGCCGTCGAGTATGTGAAGGTCGTCTGCGCATAGAGCTGAGGCGGGTATGCGCCCCAGGTCGCGTTCACGGTGTAGGTCCCCGCCGTCCAGCTGGAGGTACCCCCGGCGGTCAGCGTATAGTTGAACTCCCCCGAGGACGCGCCGACCCCTGCGGTCCAGACGCCGAGCACGACCCCGGTCGGGTTGATCAACTTCAGAGTTACCCCGGTCGAGGCTCCCGGCGCTGGCGAAACGCTCCCCGTGATCTTGATCGAGGCGGCGCCTGAATACGACGCTGAATCGGTCGAGACCTTCAGGGTGTAGGTGGTCGCCGACGCCATGGATGAGGCGAAGATCATCATGACTGCGACTAGGGCGGCGAGGTACGCGGCGCGCCTACTTGACAACGCCAATTGATGGCCCCGACCGTATATAATAGTACCAATTTGAGGGAAGGAACTTCTCAACACGCGAACTTTGAGTGGGGGCGGTCGGATTTGAACCGACGGTATACAGGTGTCTTTGACCGCTCCAATGTTCTATCATCCACGTTCCCGTGTCAGCCATTGGCTATCACTGGAGCCTGTCGCCCTGCCTGGCTGCCCATCTTCTCAAAGTTCTGGGCTACGCCCCCACCCGTTTCACGGCGGCAGAAATACTCTAATTAAACTATGGTCGGGCGCTCAAGATTGGTCCGTGAATCATTCAGAGATGCTGGAAGTTCTCTGCCGTAACTGCAATTGGAAGAAACATCGCACCCACCCAGGCAGAAGGTTTCTAGGACGAACCTAGGCTCCATGGCTTGCCGCCGTGGACCACGTCCTCAGGGAGCTTCGCCTTCCACTTCTCCAGGAAACCCAGGTCCTCCTTCTTGTTCCGCAGGTTGTCCGGGAGCATTACGGGGATTTCTTCTATGATTGGGTAGTACCTCCCGCATTGGGAGCAGGTCAGGATTCCGTCAAGGATTATGTCCCCTTTCACATTGAACTCGAGCATCCCCAGAGGGTAGTGCTTGTCTATCGGGCAGGCCAGTATGTCGAGGAGTTTCCGTTGCACGCGTCTCGACCGTATCAGGTCCTGTAAAAGCGCTTTGCGGGACCTAGAAACGTTAATCTACCGATTCGCGTTCCCCCGTTTCAGCCGGCCATAGCGCGCGGGTCCGACCTGGACTCGTCCGATCCCAGAAGTCAAACCGCGCGTCGCCCAGGTGTTACTGACTTCCGAGAGGAGTCGGGAAGCTTGGGTGCTGGCACCTTTTCTTATTGAATTCGCGCTGAAAAAGTATCAATGATACAGAACATTTAAGTCCGAGCTTACGACGTCGATTTCGAACTTTAGTGTTTGTACTGAGCACCAGCGCGCTGCAGTTGGGCGGCGACCAGAGCGGGACACTCCTGACCGTGTTCTGGATCGGTTTCATCATGATCACCTTCTTCTACCAGACTAGGATCCAGTCGTACCTCGCCCTCAACGACATCAACCGGGGGCTGACCAAGCTCAAAGTCATGAAGGACAAGGCGAGGAAGGAGGCCATCGAATACCTGGTCAGCGTCGGAAAGGCCCCCAACGACCCGACGCAGCGGGTTGACCAGTTCTTGGACTATGTCACGATCATGCCGGTGGACATCGACCCGGCTGGGCTGGTAGGCAAGATCGACCACGTCGTAACCACCAACAACGACAGGGTGAGGGGCGAGGTTGCGGCGCTCCTCGGGCAGAACAGCCCGGTCACCGTCTCAATCTCCGAGAACCTCCTCGAGGTGGCCACCTCACTGAACCTCATCCATAAGATAGTGAGGCACTTCTACCTCCTGGGCAAGAAGACGAACTCCTACTTCACCTTGATCCAGCTCCAGATGCTCATGCCCATGATCATACAGGAGGCGGACGCACTGCTCAACGCCGTCGACTCGTTCAAGGTGGGCCAGCCGGTCGGCGACGGAATCGGCCCGGTCGTGGTTTCCCGACTGATGGCAGGGAAAGAGAAGCGGGTCGTGGCCAAGGACACCGTGATGGCCATCACCGAATACAAGGGCAGGAAGCTCTACGTCCTGAAGGCCGACGGCCCCATGGCTTACGTGGGGCAGCCGGGGGTCGCCATGAAGAAGATAGTCGACGAGATGGGGGTCAAGCCGAGCGCCATAGTGATGATCGACGCCGCCCTCAAGCTCGAAGGAGAGAAGACGGGGGAGATTGCGGAAGGGGTGGGCGCCGCCATCGGCGGGATCGGGGTGGAGAAGTTCCAGATCGAAGAGGTCGCGACAAAATCTAACATCCCGCTCTACGCCATACTTGTCAAGCAGAGCATCCTGGAAGCCATCACCGTGATGAGGAAAGAGATCGCCGAGGCCGCCGACAAGGTTGTCCAGGTCCTCAACAGGGTCATAGAGGAAAAGACGAAGGAAGGGGATGACGTCGTGGTGGCCGGAATCGGCAACACTCTAGGTGTGGCGCAGTGATGAGCTCAGTCCCGGGTCCCGACAAGAAGACGAAGCTGCTCGTCTACACCATCGAAGAGTGCCCCGCCTGCGGCCAGAAGACCAAGAGGGCGTTCGCGGTGGGCGACTACGTCACCAAAGACGGAACGAAGTGCGCGAAGTGCTCGAACCAGACAAGGGTCAGCCTCGTCTATGCCGAGGGCTCTAAACCATCAGGTAAGTAGGATCAGTTCGCCGTCGTCAAGGGCCATCGTGTGCTCGAACTGAGCGACGGGGCTCCCCGAAGCTTCCACCAGCGTCGGATACGCCCTAAGCGCCCGCTTCGCAACGAGCTTTTCGATGATCCCGCCCAGCTTCTTCCCGTATTCGGGTGCGTACCAGCGGGGGGTGAATGGGAGCGTCTTCCTCTCTGCCCAGATCTTCTCAGCGAACGCGTCGAGCTCGTGGTTCCCTGTCTTCTTCCTCACGACCAGAGAGAAGATCGTCTTGCTGGGCGCGTCGACCACATACCCTGCCGCCGACCCGGAGGTCAGAAAGGGCTCGATGGCGAAGACGTCCCCCTTCCTGAGGTCCTGAGTCCCTGGCATGAACAGGTTTGGGATGCTCTTACCGGCATGGACGACGTACCTGTCGACCGTGTGTCCGGTGAGATTCTCAATGGTCTTGAAGCCGAAGCGGGCCGCCTCGCGATGGATGACCCGCCCAATCTCCCCCGTCCTCACCTCCTTCCTGGCCGCCTCGATTGCAGCCTCTAGCGCTCGCTGGGTCGCCTCCAGGAGGAGGTCGTATTCCGGGTTCAACGTGACGCTCACCGAGGTGTCGGTCACGTAGCCGTCAACGTGAACCCCAAAGTCGACCTTGACAAGGTCGTCTTCCTTGAACGAAGACGCGTCCCCGTCCTGAGGCGCATAGTGCGCCGTGACCTCGTTCACGCCGATGCCGGTGGGGAAGGCGAGGCGCCCTCCCCTGGATTCGACCTCCCGCCTGACATAGTCGCATATGTCCAGGTATTGGACCCCCGGCCTCACCTGCGACGAGACCAGGGCCTTCACTTCGTTGGTGATTCTGCCCGACGTCTTGTACTGCTCTGGGATCGTTGTAGTCTCACAAACCCTTTATTTCGTTCAGGTGCCGGCGGCGTCACCAGAGGTATTTCAAGTGATTCACGGCGCCGGTGTTTTCGTTTGAAGTACACGACCGTCGCCACCGGCGGCACCTTCGACCACATCCACAGGGGGCATTTGGCCCTGCTCACGAAGAGCTTCGAAGTGGGCGACAGGGTCGTGATCGGGGTCACCTCCGACGCCTTCGCCCTCAAAGAAGGGAAGAGGCCGGACCAGGGTTATGAAGAACGGGTCGGAGCGCTCGAAGCCCTCCTGCGCAGGAAGTTCCCTGGGAGGCCCTACCTGATAGCGAAGCTGGAAGACAACTTCGGGCCAGGCATCGCGTCCGCCGAGATCCGGGCCATAGTGGTCAGCAAGGAGACGGCGAAGAAGGTGCCCATAGCCAACGCGGCTCGGGCGGCGAGGGGGTTCCCGCCGCTGGAGGTGGAGACCATCGAATATGTCCTCGCAGACGATGACGACCTGATCTCCTCGACGCGGATTAGGAAAGGGGAGATAGATACGGAAGGCAGGCTCCTGCGCCCACCGAGCAAGAAGTGAGGCCTCCCGCATGTGAGGAGCGGTTAAATGAGAACTCCTGCAGGCGAAAGTAGTGTGGAGAAGGACACAGTCGACCCCTGGGGGACGAGCTCCGTCAAGGACTATTCCCGACTCCAGACGGAGTTCGGCATCGACCCGATAGCCCCTCTGATCCCCCGGTTCAAGAATCCAAGCCATCACATGAGCAGGGGGATCGATTTCGGCCAGAGGGACCTCGGGCGGATCATAGACGCCCTGGACAACCACAAGCCATTCGCGATCATGAGCGGGATCAAACCCACGGGGGACTTCCATCTTGGCACCAAGATGACGGCGGACGACATGGTCTACTTCCAGTCCCTGTCAAACAAGGGGACGGTCTTCTACGCTGTGGCCGACGTGGAGGCCTACGCCGACAATGGCCTGTCGTTTTCTCAGACATCGAAGATAGCGACCCGGAACGTCGCCGACATGCTGGCGCTGGGGCTCGACCCTGACCGGGCGGTTGTCTACCTCCAGAGTCAGGAGCTGAAGGTCATGAGGCTGGGGACGCTATTCTCGAAAGGGGTGACCAACAACATGCTGCGCGCTATCTACGGGGAGAGGCAGATCGGGCTCTACATGGCCGCCCTGTACCAGGCGGGGGACATACTGATGCCCCAGCTCCCAGAGCTCGGCGGACCAAAGCCCGTCCTCGTCCCGGTGGGGGCGGACCAAGACCCCCACATCAGGCTCTCGAGGGACCTTGCCTCCAGGTACCACGAGGAGTACGGGTTCGTCCCCCCTTCGGCGATCTACCACCGCCTCATGCTGAGCCTGGAGGGTTCGGACAAGATGTCGAAGAGGTCCGCAGAGACGCTGCTGACCCTCGACGACGGGGTGAAGGACGCCAGCAGGAAGATTTCCACCGCCTTCACCGGGGGGAGGGACACCGTCGAGGAGCAGAGGAGGCTCGGGGCGAACCCCGATATCTGCCCGGTCTTCGACCTCTACAGGTTCCACTTCGCCCGCGATGACGAGCATGTAGAGAGGGTTCGGCGTGAATGCAAGGGTGGCACGAGGCTCTGCGGCGAGTGCAAGCAGGAAGCCATCGCCCTAGTAAAGGAATTCCTATCCGAGCATCAGAAGAAACGCGAGTCGATGCTTGGGGATGCGAAAGAGCTCCTCTCCAAGAGCAGGGATTATCTCAACTCGGCCGGGAACCGGTGAGCAGCATGTCGACTTCTCTGCACCCGATCGAACAGAAGATTCTCGCCGCCCTCGGAGCTCCCGGTTCGATGGCCTTCGACGCCCTGGTAAGCTCCACGGGCCTCAACGAGGACCAGGTAAGGCGCGCGCTGCAGTGGCTGTCCTCGAAGGGGCTGGTCTCGATTACGGAGGCCACCAAGAGCCGGTTGGAGGTGGTCCGGAGACCCCCCGAACTCGAGCTCTTCCGAAGGGTGACCGAGTCGTCCAAGCTCCTGACGGTCGAGGACCTCAAAGAAGGGTTCTCGTCTTCCGAGGAGTTCTCGGCCGCGTTCGGAAGGGCCAGAGGCGCCGGGTGGATCAAGGTGGAAGGGGAGGCGATGCCCGCCGTCTGGGTCGTGGACCCCAAGGGGCCCGAGTCCCTGAACTCCCTCGTCGAAGCGGTGGCCGCCGGGACCAAGGAAGACGAGCTTCCGCCAGACAGGCGGTCCCTCGTCCAGGACCTTCTCAGGCGGGGAATCCTGAGGCGCGTCACAGAGAGGAGCACCACCATAGAGGTGACCGAAGCCGGTAGGGGGTCGGCTACGTTCTCCGGAGGGGAGGGCCAGATAGAGAGGCTCACTCCGGAGCTGATCGCTTCCGGAGGGTGGAAGGGGAAGTCGCTGAGGCCCATCGATGTGGAAGCGAAGGCACCGAAGTTCTATCCGGGAAGGCGCCATCCGGTCCGGGATTTCATCAGGGAGGTCAGGGAGGCGTACGTCTCCATGGGGTTCACAGAGCTGCAGGGGAACAGCGTACAGCCTGCTTTCTGGAACTTCGACGCCCTGTTCATCCCTCAGGACCATCCCGGGAGAGAGATGCAAGACACGTTCTATCTTGACGGCATCTCTGACCGGAATCTCAAGCGGGTCGGGACGGTTGCGAACGTAGGGTCCACCCACGAGAACGGCTGGAAGACGGGGAGCAGAGGGTGGGGGTACGCGTGGGACATCGAAGAGGCCCGCCGGCTTGTCCTGAGGACCCACAACACCGTCCTTTCAGTGAAGTCGCTTTCCGAGGAAGGTGAGAAGGAGAGGCGGGTCTTCGCCGTGTCCAAGGTTTACAGGAATGAGAACCTCGATTACAAGCACCTGGCGGAGTTCTACCAGATGGACGGGATCATAGTGGGAGAGGGGCTCAACGTCAGACACCTGATGGGGTTCCTGACCGAGTTCTACAAGAAGCTGGGCATGTCCGACGTCAAGCTGTGGCCCACCTTCTTCCCTTACACAGAGCCTTCGCTCGAGGTCATAGGTTATTCAAAATCGGTCAAGGCATGGATCGAGCTGTCGGGGTCGGGGGTCTTCCGCCCCGAAGTGACCATCCCTCTCGGCGTGAAGGTCCCGGTCCTGGCCTGGGGGCCGGGGATCGAGAGGTTGATGATGATGAGATTCGGTCTGGACGACATGAGAGAGCTGTACGGCACGGACCTTCCTTGGCTCAGGACTAGGAGAGAACTTGCCGGTCGTTAAGATCGACATTCAAAGGTTCTCCAGGATGGTAGGAGCCGAGAGGGGCAAGCTCATCGACCGCCTCCCCTACGTCGGGCTGGACATCGAAAGCGTGGAAAGAAACTCGATCAGGGTCGAGTACAGCCCCAACAGGCCCGATTTCGGGACCGACTTCGGCATCGCCCGCGCCATGAGGGGGCTGCTCGGGAAGGAAGTCGGGCTCCCCAGGTTCGTCACCTCTCCCTCGGGAGTCTCAGTGTCGGTGGACGACAGGCTCTCGAAAGTCAGGCCGTTCATAGCCTGCGCCGTTGCCTCCGGGCTGAACCTAGACGACGAAGACGTCAGGCAGGTCATCTCGCTCCAGGAGGACCTTCACAACGGGCTGGGGCGGAAGCGGCGCGTCGTCGCCATCGGGCTCCACGACCTGGACAAGGTGTCGCCTCCGTTCTCCTACCGGTCGGAGGGGGGTTCTTTCATGTTCGTCCCGCTCGGAGGCAAGGAGATTCTCCCCATTAGTTCAATCCTTGCAGAAACTCCTGAAGGTCGCACATACGGCCCAGAGCTCGGGGTCACCAGGCGCTATCCCGTGATCACCGACGCTCGCGGCACGGTGCTTTCGTTCCCGCCTGTGATCAACGGGGACGCGACAAGGGTCACCAGCAGGACAAAGCGGATGTTCGTGGAAGTCACCAGCACCGACCGGAAGGCGGGAGACGACGTCCTGGCGGTCATTGCCACCACGCTCGCAGAAGCCGGCGGGAAGCTGGGAACGGTGAAGATAGGATATCCAGGAAAGCCAAGGGTGACCCCCGATCTTTCACCGTTTGAGTTTCGGTTCGACCACCCGCTTGTGAACTCTGCCCTCGGGATGAATCTGACCAGGCGGGAAGTCGCCAGGTATCTCGCCAGGAGCCGCATGGGGATCAAGGGGAACAGGGCGCTCGCACCGAGATACCGGACGGACCTGCTACACCCGGTAGACATCGCTGAGGAAGTCGCCCTCGGCTTTGGCATCGACAAGCTCGAGCCTGTTTATCCCCCAAGCAAGCAGCCTGGGAGGCTCAACAGCTTCGAGGAATTCCTCGACTCGGCATCCACCGTCATGGCTGGTGCAGGATTCATAGAATTGATGACGTTCGAACTGACTGATGCGAAATCCCTCTATGCCAACTTCCAGAGGTCCTCATCGGACCGGGTTGCCGTCCTTGATCCGAAGAGCCTTGACCACTCCCTGCTCCGTGACGACCTCCTCCCTCCGCTGATGGCGGCGCTATCGGGGAACGTGAAGTCAGACTATCCACAGAGGGTCTTTGAAATCGGGAGGGTATACCGGAAGTCCAGGGAAGGGGTCTCCGAAGCGTGGTTCCTCGGCGGCCTGGTCGCACACGCCCAGTCCAAGTTCACAGAAGCCAAGATGTACCTCGAGTCGGCGTGCCGGACCATGACGGGCGTGGAGCTTGTCTCCAGGCAGTCAGATCACTGGGCGTTCAGTCCGGGAAGGTGCGCGGAGGTGGCGGCCAAGGGAACTTCCCTCGGCTTTGTCGGGGAGGTCAGGCCCGAAGCCATCGAAGCGTTCGGGGTAGGGGTCCCAGTCTCTGGTTTCGAGCTCGACCTTTCTGCCCTGTACGAAC
>CAYZDN010000009.1:0-11107 GCA_964477505.1 uncultured Nitrosopumilales archaeon | reverse complement strand
GGGGAGGTGATCAAATTGACTGGAGACGTAGCCTTCGTGCAGGTGTACGAATCGACCAGCGGGCTCAGACCTGGGGAGCCGGTGATTGGTACAGGCCAGCCGCTGTCGACCACCCTCGGCCCAGGCATGATAGGCACGATTTACGACGGACTCCAGAGACCGCTCGACGTCATAGCACAGAAGGCCGGGGCTTTCATCACGAGAGGGGTAATCGCCAACTCGATATCATTTGACAAGCAGTGGGAGTTCGTCCCGAACGTCAAGAAGGGGGATGACATCGAAGGGGGGACGATTCTGGGCTCGGTGCAGGAGACACCGCTCGTCGACCACAAGATTCTCGTCCCACCCACGGCACCGAAGTCCAAGGTAAAAGACGTCGTCAAGGCAGGGAAGTACAAGGTGGACGAGGTCGTCGTCACCGCCGAAGACAAGTCGGGAAAGAAGCAGGAACTCATGCTCTACCACCGATGGCCCGTCCGGACGCCGAGGCCCATCCGGGAGAGGCTCGACCCGGAGATACCACTTCTGACCGGGCAAAGGGTCCTTGATTCGTTCTTTCCCATGTCGAAGGGAGGGACTGGCTCTATCCCTGGCGCCTTCGGTACGGGCAAAACGGTCAGCTTGCACAGCATCGCCAAATACGCCGACGCGAAGGTAGTCTTCCACATCGGCTGCGGCGAGCGCGGAAACGAGATGACGGAAGTCCTGGTAGAATTCCCCGAGCTGATCGACCCTCAGAGCGGCAGACCCCTGATGGAAAGGACCATCCTCGTGGCGAACGTCAGCAACATGCCCGTCGCCGCCAGGGAAGCGAGCATCTACACGGGTGTTACCATGGCAGAATACTACAGGGACATGGGGCTCGACACGGTCCTCGTGGCCGACTCCACGAGCAGGTGGGCCGAAGCGCTCCGTGAAATCAGCGGCAGGCTGGAGGAGATGCCTGCAGAGGAGGGTTATCCTTCATACCTGGCTTCAAGGCTCGCAGAGTTCTACGAGAGGGCGGGGAGGGTAGACGTCCGGGGGACCCCCGAAAGGACAGGCTCGATCACCCTCATTGGCGCCGTCTCCCCGGCGGGAGGGGACTTCACGGAGCCGGTGACGTCGCAGACGATCCGCTTTGTCAAGAACTTCTGGGCCCTCGACGCGCGCCTGGCCTACTCCCGACACTATCCGTCCATCAACTGGATGACATCCTACTCGGGTTACATCGAGTCGGTGAGCAAATGGTGGGCGGAAAGGATTGACAAGGAATGGCTCTCGGTGAGGGCGGAAGCCTACGGCATCCTTCAGAGGGAAGACGCCCTCAAGGAAATCGTAAGGCTGCTTGGCCCCGAGGCGCTCCCTGACGAGGAGAAGCTCATACTCGACGTGGCCAGGATGATACAGATTGGGTTCCTGCAGCAGAACGCCTACGACGACGTCGATGCCTACTGCAGCCCCCAGAAGCAGTTCATCATGATGAAGATGTACGTCCAGTTCCACCAGGAGGCGCTGAAGGCGCTGAGGAACGGGGTACCTCTGGCCAAGATACGCGGCATGCAGGTCATCGCCCCCATGCTCAGGTCGAAGTTCGCCATCAAGAGCGAAGAACTGGGGAAGATGGAGGCCCTATCCAAGCAGATGTTTGACGAGTTCGGCGCCGTCTCAGGGGTCCAGGAGGTAAAGGCGGCGTGAGCCGCTCATCCTCGGGCCTCGAGTATAACAAGGTCGCAGAGATCCGAGGTCCCCTCCTCGTGGTCGACGGCGTGGACAGGGCGGCCTTCGACGAGCTGGTCGAGATAGAAGACAACACCGGGAACAGGAGGCTGGCCAGGGTCTTGGAGACGGGGTTCGGCAAGGCCGTCGTCCAAGTCTTCGAAGGCACCTCAGGGCTATCGGTGAGCGGGACCAAGGCACGTTTCCTCGGGAAGACAATGGAGCTCCCCGTGTCGGACGGGCTCCTCGGCAGGGTCTTCGACGGTCTAGGCAGGCCGCAGGACGGGCTCCCGGACCCGGTGGCGAAGGCGTTCCTCGATGTCAACGGGGCGCCGATCAACCCCGAGAGGAGGGAGTACCCCACGGACCTGATCCAGACGGGGGTTTCGGTCATCGACGGGATGCTCACGCTGGTAAGGGGGCAGAAGCTCCCTATCTTCTCCGGGGCGGGAATGCCCCACAACATGCTCGCGGCCCAGATCGCAAGGCAGGCGACCGTGGTGGGCGAGGGCGAGGAGTTCGCAGTAGTCTTCGCGGCCGTCGGCGTCTCACACAGCGAGGCGTCCTTCTTCCAGCGGACCCTAGCCGAGTCAGGCGCGATACGGAGGAGCATCCTTTACCTCAACCTAGCCGACGACCCGGCAATCGAGAGGATCATCACCCCGAGGGTGGCGCTCACTGCGGCAGAATACCTGGCGTTCGAGCTCGGCATGCACGTCCTCGTGATAATCACCGACATCACCAACTATGCCGAGGCCCTCAGGGAGATCTCAGCGGCCAGAGAGGAGGTCCCCGGCAGGAAAGGGTTCCCAGGGTACCTCTACACCGACCTCGCGACCAACTACGAGCGCGCAGGGAGGATCAAGGGGAGGAAAGGGAGCATCACTCAGATGCCAATCCTTTCAATGCCGTCCGACGACGTCACCCACCCCATCCCGGACCTTACGGGGTACATCACGGAGGGGCAAATCTTCCTCGGGCGGGATCTGTTCAGGAAAGGGATCTACCCACCCGTCTACGTGCTTTCGAGCCTCAGTAGGCTGATGGGGCCCGCGCTGGGGTACGTGATCAAGCAGGGGAAGGCGCGCCCTGACCACCACCAGGTCGGGAACCAGCTCTACAACGCCTACGCCAGGGCGGTCGAACTGAGGGCGCTGGCTGAAATCGTCGGCAAGTCAGGGCTGACGGGCTCAGACCTCCGCTACCTAGAGTTCGGCGACCAATTCGAGCAGAAGTTCCTCAAGCAGGGGTACGACGAGAACAGGACCTTCGAGGACACCCACCGCATCGCCTGGGAGGTCCTCTCCGTCCTCCCGGAGAGCGAGCTGACCAACATCAAGGAAGAGTTCATCAAACAACACTACATCAAGGGGAAGTCGGCCGGGTAGAAGATGTCCGTAGCATCCGGGGGGAACGTCCTCCCGACAAAGATCGAACTCATCGGGACAAGGCGGAGGCTCCAGACCGCGGTCAGGGTGAAAAAGGTCCTCGACGACAAGCGGGACGTCCTACTGAAGCGCCTAGACGAGATGATCGACCAGGCGACCGCCGCGAGGGACGCGATCTCACAACCCCTTTCCGACGCCTACCTCGCGCTCTACGACGCCTACCTCAAGCTGGGACCGCTCCGGTTGGAGGGGATCGCTGCCAACACCCCGCCCATGATTGAGGCGGACGTTAGCGTCAGGAGGATAGTGGACGTAGACATACCTTCGGTCAAGGTCTCCGAGAAGGAGGTGGGGATGACCTACGGGTTCGCCGACAGCAACGTCGCCGTCGACAAAGCTTCGCGACAGATGAGGAAGGTGCTCCCCTCCATATTCCGCGCCGCGGAGTACGAGAACGCGATATTCAGGCTGGCGAAGGAGCTTGAAAAGACCCAGAGGCTGCTCAACGCCCTGGAATACATGATAATCCCGCGCTACGAGACATCCATCCGCTACATTCAAGCGACCCTCGAAGAGAGGGAGAGAGAAGAGTTCTCGAGGTTGAAACACGTAAAGAAGGTCCTGGAGAAGAAGGTGGCACGGTGAGCGAAGACCTCGTCGACGGGCCGTTCAAGGACGCCGCCAAGCGGGTGGAAGACGCCTACGACCAGGCAAGGGCCGAGCTGAAGGACAAGGTCCAGAAGTCCAAGGCCGAGGCCCTCAAGAAGATCGGCCAGTAGCTCAGTCGGCCGACGCCACTACCATCTTGATGACCCTGAATATTATCGCCATCCCTGCGACGAACCCGACGGTCGAGAACAAGATGGCCAGCATGCTCCCGGAATATCCCACCGAGCCTCCGACGTAGAAGCCGAGGAGGGTCCCTCCTAGGATAAGGGGGGTCATCACGAGCGCGGTGACCACTACCACGATAAGGAGCGCCCTCTGCCCTTTCTTCAATGGGACAGGCCAGACATCGAGCTAGTAAAATCGTTGTGGGAGCCGGGTTCTCCCGGCCCTATCGATTTACTCGCACTTCGAGTAGCCGCAGCTGGTGCACTTGTAGCATCCTCCTTCGAAGATCAGGGTGGATTCATGGCAGTCGGGGCAGGTGGCTCCTTGCTTCTTACCACCGGGTCCCGTCATGTTCTCTTCCTCGGGGAACCCCGACTCCTTCACCACGTGGTTCAGGGTCAGTATCTCCAGCGCCTTGCCTATGGCGTCGGGGATGGACTGGAGCTGAGTCCCCTCGTCCCAGGATACGTACTTCCCCTTGATCCCCTTCAGGGTCCCAATGACGCTCTTG
Organism: uncultured Nitrosopumilales archaeon; assembly: GCA_964477505.1. Classification (GTDB taxonomy): domain Archaea; phylum Thermoproteota; class Nitrososphaeria; order Nitrososphaerales; family Gagatemarchaeaceae; genus UBA183. Next base: position 6,676 of record CAYZDN010000009.1, on the reverse strand, counting down.
ACGTCCCCGCCGTGCTGGAGATAGAGGCTGATGAGCCTGCCCAGGGCAGCAGCGTCCGCGTTCTCGTCCGCCCCCGACTTGCCGAGGGTCACGAAGACCTCCTTGATCTCCCCGTCGACGAGGTTCGCGGTGAGGTAGATGCTCCCCTGGGGGAGCTTCAGCTTCAGAGTCCTCCCCTCCATCATCTTCGGCCTCTCGAAGGAAGCAGGGGCCTTGGGCGCCTCTACCTTCTTGGCCACCTTCTCTGTCTCGAGGATCCCTTCCCTGCTCCCTTCCCTGTAGATCGTGATGCCTTTGCACCCCAGCCTCCATGCGAGCAGGTAGACCTTCTCGACCTCCTCCAGTGTTATCTCCTCGGGTAGGTTGACCGTGCTTGAGATGGCAGTGTCGATGTGCTTCTGGATGGTCGCCTGCATCCTCACCCTCATCTCCGGCTTGATCTGGTGGGAAGTGACGAAGTAGTTTGGAAGCTCCTGCTCGTTCCTCGCCCCCGTGGTCGCCAAGTACTCCTTTACCAGAGGGTGGAACACTTTGAACTCCCCTTCGCTCAGGGACTTGCTCCTCCTGGTGTAAGAGAGGGCGAAGACAGGCTCAACTCCACTGCTCGTCCCGGCCAGGATGGACCCCGAGCCCACCGGCGGGATCGTCGTCACGGCGGCGTTCCTTATGCCCTGGGCCCTGATTTTCTCCTTTACCTTCTCGTCCAGCCGCGAGATGAAAGGCTGGGCCAGGTGTTTCTCTGCGTCGAAGGCCGGGAAGCTCCCCTTCTCCTTTCCCAGCTCCGTCGAGTAGTCGTAGATCACGTTCTTGAGCCTCTCGAACAGGTGGTCGACGAACCCCATGGTGGAGTCATCGTCGTACTTCAGGCCCAGCTTGATGAGCATGTCCCCCAGGCCCGTGATCCCGATGCCTATCCTCCTGCTAAACAGGGAGGCGTCCTTCTGCTGCGTCAGAGGGTGCCTCTCGGCGTTGTAGTCGAGGACGTTGTCCAGGAAGCGGACCCCGTATTGGGTGGCTCTGGTGAGCTGGTCCCAGTCGATGCTGGCCCTTTCGGTGAACGAATCCTTCACGAAGGCGCTCAGGTTGACCGACCCTAGGCAACAACAGCCGTATGACTCGAGTGTCTGTTCCGAACATGGATTTACTCCTTGCACCTCCATGCCGTTGTACTCCGTGGTGGACTCTCGCTTGATGGCGTCCCAGAAGAGGACCCCGGGCTCCGCCGACTGCCATGCCCCCTTGATCAGGGACTTCCAGACGTCCCTGGCCCTCACGGTGCGGTTGACCTCCACCTTGTCGTTCTTGAAGTGAAGGAGGAAGTCCCCGTCCGTCTCCACGGCCCTCATGAAGTCGTCAGTGATCTTCACGGATATGTTGGCGTAGTTGACCTTCCGGAGGTCCTTCTTCACATTGATGAAGTCCAACACGTCCGGGTGGTCCACCCTGATGGTGATCATGAGCGCCCCCCTCCTTCCTGCCTGGCCGATGGTCCCCGTGGTGGTCGAAAGCAGCTCCATGAAAGAGACAGACCCGGAGCTGTAGATGGCAGAGTTGTTCACCGGGGCCCCCCTCGGTCTCAGCACCGAGATGTCAGTGTTGTGGACCACGTAGAACCCGCCGAAGCCTGCCACGTAGTTGTTAGTTCCTTCCACCGTTAGGTCGTAGAACTCTGTTGTTCTGTCGGGCGACTTCTCGACCTTCTCCACCCTGTGGAGGCTGGTCAGAAGTTTCAGATAGTGTCTCGCGAGCACCTTCTGTTCGCCTGAGGCGAGGCCGATGAGTTGCCTCATCCCGTCGACAAAAAGGTCACGCGAGAGTGATTCCTTCCCATGTCTAATCTGGGACCTAATTGTTGGGGACCAGATTCGCGAGTTTTGCGGGAGTGCCAAGAAGAATTTCACGAATTCCTTCGTGAGCCAGACGGACTTCTTCCTGTTGTAACGCTTCGTAAAGGCGGCCAGTCTCCTGCGCTTAGCCGGGCTTCGGATGTGCTGGGAGATAGACCTGAGTAGCCCGAGGTCACTGAAGAACAGCTCGTACTGGTCATGGCGGCCGACTATCCCACTGCTACTCGTTCGTTTCTTCTTCGTCCTGTAGTAGGAAGTGACACCGAATAGGGCCAACATCGCCTGCAAATCTTCGACCATCCGTTTGGAGACCGTCGCATAGGACACTTCCTGTTTCGACGGGCTTACGTGCCCGTCTGTGTCTACGAGTCCCGCTAGGAAGGCGAGCATCGTGCTGCGAGAAGAGGTCCAGATCGCCGACGGGACTTTCAGAGTGTGGGCCTTGCGTCCGACCTGCCAGTCTGACCGCCGCAGCAGCTCTTGTACGTAGTACCCGTTCGTAGAAACTTCGTAAAGCGATGATTCGTCGCCCCTACGAACGGCGTGCGGGTTCACTCTCCCCCCCATTAGATGGTTGACTGTATTCGCGAAATGGCTGGCTACCTCGACATCGTCGTTAGCGAACTTCAGCCTGTAGGCCTGCCTGTCCTTTCCCAATCCCTTGTAGTCTTTCTCGTAAAGCATCTTTCGACAGGAGTAGGCCGAGCCGTCCCCCAGGTATGCCCCGAGCAACCAGCCCATCTCGGGGTCGTTGTAATCATGCTCGAACCACACGTCTGTCATGCTAGGTGATAAGACGAAGTCGCCAGAGACGACCTCGTCGGCTTCCTTGTAGACAAAGGCGTCATTGTCATACACGAGTGTTGGGTGCCAGTAGGAGGTTACGATGTACGAGCCGTTATCCATTCTTAACAGCCGGCTGTTTTCCTTAGAAACGTCGAATTTGTGAGTTTTGAGCACCGTGTTCCATCCAAAGGATTCCAGAGTCGGGTCAAAGCTCAACACCCTTTCTCCTTCGACGACATCCTGGATCCTTCTCACTCCGCCCTGCGCGATCACCAGCGCATCCCTCTCGATGCACCCGACCCCTCCACCGTAGCTGTAGGTCCTGGCGGCCTCCTTGCACCAGTCGAAAATCGCTTCAATCGAGTCTTCTTTTATCTTGAAGAAGTAGCAGTTTAGAAGCGTAGACTTCCTCGTCTGGCCGGCGCCGAACAGGACCCTTCCCCCCGGGACGAAGCGCCAGTTCTCAAGCAACCAGTAGAATTTCGCGGCCCACTCCTTCTTCTCCTCATCCTTCTCTGGGGAAGACAGCTCTCTCGCCACCCGGCGCCACATGTCCTCGGGGCGCTTCTCGACCTGCCTCCCGTCAGCGTCTCTCAGAGCGTATTTCTCGTAGAAGACCCTGGCGCGCAGTTCATCTCCTCCGAACGCCGCAAGAGTTTCCGGTGGAAGCTTGACTTCCTTGCCCTGCTCTCCGGCATCCGGAGAGTCACGTGGTTGCTCAACGATTGACGTCATAACGTTAACCTCGACCCCATCTCCCGAGGCATATATTTCGACCTCGGCTGATTTTCAGTTAACCTTCACCCGCGGCGCCGCGTCGAGGGTTCGATGACATGAGACGGGACGCTGTAAACTCTTCTTGACAAAATGTGAACCCGATTCGCGGAGCCTAGGCCGCCGTCGAATACTGCGACATGGCCACCGACTTGCAACGCGGACACCTCTGCGAGTTCTGCGGGAGCTTGGCGCCGCAGTTCCTGCAAACCGAGATCGTCCTGTCCACCTTGAAGAACGGGAGCTTGGGGGTCGCGTTGAGGATCAGGTTGTATATCCCCCTGACTTCGTCCGACGAGCCGTCGAGCGTCACCGACAATCCCCCATGAAGCCCGGCCGAGAGCTTCGTGACGTAGTCCAGCTTCTCGGCGTTCTCAAGGTCCACGAGGACGAGCCTCGTAGCCTGGGTGTACGCCCCCTTCTGAAGAGGCAGGATGTTCGCTTTGCCGTACTTCTCAGAGTCGAGCGTGGCCATCCTGAGGGCTCCGTCGAGGTCGAACATACCCACCCCCAGCCTGTCTATCTTCGTGGACTTGTCGTCGGCCACCTGGGAGGCCGTCCCCACAATCTTGCCGGCCAGCTCGTAGCGGGAGGCGGTGGTGGGGTCCCGGATCAGGCTCGCCAGCGTCTCATCCAGCCCGACCATGTTCATTAGGAGAGGCATGGTGTCTGAAGTGACAGCGTCCGACCCGGCCGCGAGAGAGGGGAGGAGGCCGCGTTTCAGGGTCCTTTCGATCAGCCTCCGGCGCGTCGAAAGGGCATCCGAAGCCACCCCGATGAGAAGGGCCAACTTCGCCCTGAAGTACGTCTCGTCCTGGTTCGAGTCGTAGGCGAGCCTCGGGAGGTTGAGGGTCAGCCCATGGAGGACGCCGATGTTGTCCGCCTGTGACTCCTGCGAAAGCACGTTAGCATTGAGACCTAGGAAGCTCCTCCGCTGGTCAGAAGAGTAGAATGCGATCCTCCCTCCGTTGAAAATTATCGAAGCGGCGTCCTTCAGGGTCGCCGTCTCGTCGACCCGGCTGGGCTTCGCTAGCAGGAGCCGCACGTCGGGCCTGGGGGTCTCCCCAACGTAGTTCCGGTATGCGCCCAGGGCCGCATCAAGGATCTTGTCTGCGACCTCCCTCCCAACGTCGTCGTGCTTGTAGGGGTTGAGGTCGATGCTGATGGCGGGACCCGTAGCCCCGGCAACAGGGGAGCCGATTGTCTCGAAGAATCTCAGCAGAAGTGACTCCAATTCCCTCTTTCCCCGGGACTTGCAGTATGGTCCTAGGTATTGCAGGAAGTTCCTGAGCGTCACCTCGTCCGAAGCCTCCCTCGTGAGCATCGAGGCCATGTTCAGGATTATGTTGAGCGCACGTTCGGCGTTCTCGGGGGATGGGATCATAGAAATGTTGGGAATCTTCCCCCGCGGGTTGAGCCCCGCCCTCCTCATCGAAAGGAGGTCGACGAAGACCGCGTCGGGGGTGAGCCCCCAGGAACCGGCGTTGGTGATGTGGATGTCACCGGAAAGGTGGGCGTCGGCCACGTCCCTCGGGAGCTGTTCCAGTAGGAGGTACTCTGAGAAGACCTGCTTCCCCGTCTGATGGATGAGGGACTCGACGTTCCCGCCGTCGTCCCCCGCCTTCCCGAGGAGCTGGGTCACGTCGTAGATGGGCATCCCGAGCCTGGTGAGCTTATGCCTGTACTCTTCTAGGCTGTGCTCGACCAGCAGGGCGTTGACTATCTCGCGGATGAGAGGGGCTGTGAGGTACTGCGTCTGGAACTTGTACAGTCTCGACTCCGTCTCACTGGTGATCTTCTGGGCGAGCTCCACGGGCATCCCGGCTTCCTTCACCAGCGACTGCAGAATCTTGTTGGCGTTGAACTCCTCCATGGTCTGATGGGACGTCCTGACGTACAACTTCCCGCTTTCAACGAGGGACTGCTCCTCTATCTGGCGGGTGAGGTTCAGCACCAGCCTTCCGAGGTTGGTGACGGTGTACTTCCTCTCCTGCCTGTTCAGTTGGATGAGGAGCTGCTTGACCAGCTTCCTCAGGTGGTAGGCGAACTTCCCCGACTCCTTCTTCGACTTGAAGCCCGCCAGCGTCTTGAGGGCGCTGTAGGTCAGGGGTCCCTTGATGTTAAGGATCCGAAGTATCTCCAACCTCTGGGGGGAAGCAATTACGCTGTAGATTGTCTTGACTCTGCGAGGCGCCGCTTGCAACCCGATGGACTCTAGGTCAAAACTATTTAATGGTATGTCTACTCGATTTCATCAGGGCTTGGATGGGTCGCCGGGGTATGGTTTAAAGTGCGAAGCCAGGCCCTTTCCATATCTGGACCTGAGCATCTCAATTGCAGCCTTAGCTCTTTCCGAGTCCCCGCAGAGCGCCACCAGCTCTCCGGCCCAAAGCACAATGTTTGCCTCCTCAGGAGCCGGGGTCCGGAGTTGTTCAATTTCCCCTTCGGCCTTGGTGGCTCGCGGCGTTCGAAAAAGGCCCGATATTGACGTTCTATCTTCGTAATCCCGCCCGCAGAAGGCTTGCTCTTCGTGCCTTCTTCGGAGACGTCGTCAACACTCATCATCGATACGGGCATGTATACTCGGCCGTGGTCGAGGACAGAATAGCTGGAGTCGCGGTGTGGAGGCCGCCAGACGCTACCAGAGAGACCCCCTCTGACAGGCTGCGCGGTGAAATGACCCAACTCTGGCTTCGGTTGCTCTTCCCACGGGCAGCCGGGGACATGCTCCGAGGATTCGAAAAGACTGCGGCGCTCCATCCCGGAGTGCCCCACTGGTACCTGTTCTTCGTTGGGATAAACCCTGCTTTCCAGGGTCGCGGCATCGGATCAAGGCTGCTTTCTCCGGTTTTGCGGATTGCAGACGAAGATGGAGCCTTCTGTTACCTTGAAACTCCTTTTCCTCGCACCATCGCCTTCTACAAAAGGCTAAGATTCCAAGTGAGGACTAAGTCGAATCCTTTTCCCGGGGCGCCGCCCCTTTGGACGATGACGCGTAAGCCCACGCCAAATTCAGGCGGTATTAGGGACAACCTCGAATCCATAGCAGGGAGTCGCGATGTGGAACAGAACGCCCTCCACCAACGCGTTACTTGCGTGTGCCCGGGGCCCTTGGGGCAGGTCGAATCGAACTCCCCTTTTGGACAGACTGAAAGTCGAACCAGACTATTGTAAGCTGGGGTCGCCCGGATTTGAACCGGGGATCTCAAGCGCCCAAGGCGACTTCCCATTCGGTTTGAAGCCTAGACCAGACTAGCCGACGACCCCAC
>CAYZDN010000008.1:0-6936 GCA_964477505.1 uncultured Nitrosopumilales archaeon | reverse complement strand
TGAAGCTGCACTTCGGGACCGACGACCACGCCAAAGCCGCCCTCGAAGTGCTCCGACGCGGAGAGCTCAACCTCACCCAGGAGCAGAGGAAGAAGCTCACGGACGAGAAGAGGAAGGCGATAATCGCGGCCATCTCGAAGAACTTCGTCGACCCCAGGACGCTCCTCCCTCATCCCCCGCTCAGGATAGACCATGCCATGCAGGAGGCGCGGATCACGGTCGACCCGTTCCAGGACCCCAACGAGCAGATGAAGGCGGTCGTGGACGCACTCAGGACCATACTCCCCCTGAAGTCCGAGAAGATTCGCCTCTCGGTCAAAGTAGCCGCCCAGTACACAGGACAGGCGATAGGGGTCCTCAAGAACTACGGCGAGATAATCAAGGAGGACTGGCTGGCAGACGGGACCCTTTCCGCAATAGTAGAAATACCGGCTGGCGGACAGCCCGGCCTGCTGGACCGCCTGGGCTCGACGACGAAGGGCGCGGCGCAGGTCACAGTGGTGAAATAGAAATGCCAATGATAGAAAGAAAGCAGGTGATCCCCGGAGACGTCATAGCAAAGGGGAACTACAGGTTCGGCAGCTACATCGAGAAGAGAGGGGACGAATACGTCGCCCTCAGAGTGGGGCTGGCTGAAGTTGGGAGGGACGGGGTAAAGCTAAACCCGTTGACGGGGCCCTACCTCCCGAGAGCGGAAGACGACGTGATAGGGAAGGTGGTGGACATGAACGGGTTCGGGTGGGTCATTGACATCAACTCAAGCTTCGACGGGTTCCTCCCAGCATCCTTCGTGTTCGGGAGGGAGTTCTCCCCGTCGACCCACGACCTCTCAAGCAAGTTCAAGGTCGGGGACGTCATAGGCTGCAGGATCGAAACTTCCGAGCGGTCCCGGGACCCGCAGCTCAGCATCCGAGGACACGGGTACGGGAGGATCGACTCGGGAGAAATCATTAAGATAGCACCCACAAAGGTGCCCCGACTTATCGGGAAGAGAGGCGCGATGATCAACCTAATCAGCGAAAAGACAGGGACCGACGTCAGAGTAGGCCAGAACGGGGTGGTCGTCGTCAACGGCCCGGCCGATGGGATCGTGACTGCGGCAAAGGCGATCAAGATGGTGGATGAAGAGGCTCACGCGGCAGACCTTATGGCGAAGGTGGAAGCCTTCCTTGGAGGGAGCACGAATGGGTGAAGGTAAGACCAAGCTCATCGACGGGTCGGGGCGGAGGCTCGACGGGAGGAAGTGGGACGAGCTGAGGCCAATCAGCATCCAGGTCGGCGTCGTGAAGAACGCAGACGGGTCGGCGTACATCGAGTGGGGGAAGAACAAGATAATGGCCGCCGTGTACGGTCCCAAGGAGGTCCATCCGAAGCACCAGGTTCTCTCAGATAGGGCCCTGCTGAGGTGCAGGTATCACATGGCCCCATTCTCAGTGGACGAAAGGAAGAACCCGGCCCCTTCCAGGAGGGAGATCGAGATATCGAAGGTCATGCGGGAGGCCCTAGTACCGGCGGTCATCGTCGAGGACTACCCCAGGACCGCCATCGAGGTCTGGGTCGAGGTGCTTCAGTCGGACGGCGGGTCGAGGGTAGCGGGCATTACGGTGGCGTCGTTAGCGCTCGCAGACGCCGGGATAAACATGAGAGACCTCGTGGTGGGGTGCTCCTGCGGTCTGATCAACAACACGGTGGTCGCCGACCTCGACGACACCGAAGACAAGGAGGGGAGCGGGGACATGCCGGTGGCCATAATGCCCACCTTGGGAACGGTGAACCTCCTCCAGGTCGACGGGATCTACACGAGGGAGCAGTTCCAGAAGGCGTTCGAGCTCGCGATCGAGAAGGGGAAGCAGATCAACGCCATGCAGAGGGCCGCCCTGAACGCAAAGTTCTTCGGCGGCGAGGCGAAGACCTCCCAGGTAGAGGAGGCAGCTGATTAGATGTCGATGAAGAACTACGTGGTAGAGACGATCCGCAGGGCTCAGATGGTCCAGCTCCTGGCGGACGGCAAGCGGCTTGACGGGCGGGCTCTGGACCAGCACAGGGAGCTGAAGATAGAGACTGGGGTCATCCCCAAAGCCAACGGGTCAGCCAGGGTGACGCTGGGGAACACCCAGGTCGTCGCGGGGGTGAAGGTGGCCACCGGCATACCTTTTCCAGACACACCAGACAAGGGGATCCTCATGGTCAATGGAGAGATACTTCCCATGGCATCTCCCTACGCCGAGCCAGGACCGCCGAGCCCGGAAGCCATAGAGCTCGCGAGGGTGGTGGACAGAGGGGTCCGCGAGTCGAAGATGATAAACCTGGAGGATCTCAGCCTGGTCCCAGGAAAGACGGTCGTCTCGATATTCTGCGACTTTAACGTGATGAACGTCGGCGGGAACCTCTTCGACGCGGTCAGCTACGCGGTGGTGGCGGCCCTGAAGACGGCCACGATGAAGAAGTACAAGGTCAAGGACGACAAGGCGGAGATGACGGAAGAGGTGGTCCCGGTCCCGGTCAAGAGGACGCCCGTTTCAGTGACCTTCGCCAGGATAGGGGACAGGGTGGTGGTGGACCCGAGCGCCGAGGAGGAGGCGTCAATGGACATGAGGATAACGATTACGACCGACGACGACGGGAACATCTGTGCCACCCAGAAGGGGGAGGCGAGCACCATCACGCCCGCCCAGGTGCTGGAGGCTGCTGACACGTCGATAAAGGTCGGAAAAGAGATCAGGGCTCTAATCAAAGAGGCGGCGAAGTAGTGCCGAAGGCGAAGGAGCAGGTAAAGGGGCTCGGGGCCAAGTACGGCGGGACCCTCCGCAAGAGGTACGCGAGGGTGTTCCGGACTCTGAAGCAGTCGAGGGAGTGCCCGGCCTGCTCGAGCATGAGGCTCGCAAGGACGGCGTCGGGAATCTGGAAGTGCAAGTCGTGCGGATATACCGTGGCTGGCGGTGCCTATGACCTCGCGCAAGCGAAGGCAAGGTAGCCCCGTCGAGTCTGTGACGCTGAAGATAACATTCGAAGGGAACCGAAAAGACCTGTCAAAGATCAAGAAAGCGGTCCCGTCTGCGGCCATGCGAAAGGGGGGGTGCGACGTGACTTTGCAGGCGCAAGGACCCGCAGGCCCGGCCGAGAAGGCAAGGGAGATCCTCGAAAGGCTGAAGGCGGTCTGACGCTCGAAAGGCTTTAAGAAGAGACCCGTTCGCTTCGTCGAAATTGAGTCAGCCGGAACTGCCGCCGATCTTGAGAGAGCAGCTGGCGAGGTACGACCAGACGCAGCAGAACCTACAGGCGGTCCTCGCACAGAAGCAGCAGGTGGAGCTGGAGCTAGGGGAGACGGAGAAAGCCCTGGAGGAGCTTGGGAAAGCCTCGGACTCCGAGGCGGTCTACAAATTCGCAGGGAACCTCCTCGTCAGGGTGAAGAAGGAGGAAATGCAGAAGGAGTTGGGCGAGAAGAAGGAGCTGGCCAACACCAGGAAGATGGTCCTGGCGAAGCAGGAGACAAGGTTCAGGGACGCTCTGAAGGACCTGCAGACGAAGATAGATGATGCCGTGAAGGCCAGGCCGACGCAGAGCCAGCAGCAGCCCCCCGGAGACGCCTGAGCCGTGACGCCCGTTGACCCTACACACTGAGCTGGGAAAGTTCCCGTTCCTGGACGCGGACGCCCTCCACCGGGCCGCGGTGATATGCCACAGGAACGCGGACGCCGACGCCTACCTTTCCGCCTATGCGCTTTCGAGCCTGCTGAGGACCGTCGCCCCCCTGTGCCAGGTCGACATAGTCACCCCCGGAGGGATGACGGCCCTAACCCAGAAGCTGAGCGCGCGCTTCCCCCACCCAACCCTTGAAAGAGGGGGACAGGGCTACGACCTGTACGTGGCCGTCGACGTTGGGGACGAGGAGCTGCTCAACGAGTGGAAGGAGGCCCTATGGGCCGCCCGCGGGGTGAAGGTCCTGGTGGACCACCACCCCTTGAGGGACGGGACCCCCTACGACCACTCGGTGGTGGACGAGGAGGCGACCTCGGCGGCGGAGGTGGTGTTTGCGATGTACCAGGAGCTCGGGGTGCGGCCGGACCCCTTATCGGCCCAGGCCCTCCTGGAGGCGATAATGTTCGACTCTTCACATCTCGCTATCGTGAGCCCGAAGGGGGTGAGGGCGGTCGTTGGGTTGATGGACCTGGGGGCCGACCTAGCCCTGGCGAGGAGGGAGCTGAGGAGCGAGCCGGACTACGGGGAGGTGCTCGCGAAACTGAAGGGGGCGCAGAGGATCAAGATCTACAAGGCCGGGGAACGGGTGGTGGCCACCAGCATGGTCGGCTCGTTCCAGGCCCACGTGGCAAGGTCCCTAATCTACCTCGGGGCGGACGTGGGGGTCGTCGGAGGGGAGTCGGAGGGGGAGACGAGGGTCAGCTTGAGATCAACCCAGAGGTTCGCAGAAGCGACGGGGGTGCAGCTTGGGACCCAGGTGGCGACCGAGATGGCGAAGCGCCTCGGCGGCCACGGCGGAGGGCACGCCACGGCGGCCTCGTTCTCGACCGGGGTAGGCGAAGATGAAGCAATGAAAGAGACCCTCAAGAGGGTGGGCGAACTCCTCGGCCCGATCAAGGAACTGGACTAACGGTACGCCCTTGCGGCCGGACTCCTCAGGAGCCCCTCGAAGGACAGCTTGAACCATGGGGTGTAAGTCTCGGGGTTAGCTTTCAGGTCTGATGCGACCTCCGACACCTTCCCCCATCTGACCTCCATCATTTCGTCCGGGTCCGGGGTTATCCTGCCGTCGAAATCCCCGATCAGTACCCTGCAGAACTCGTTCTCGGCGTTGGCCCCCTGGGGGGCGAAATAGACGAAGGAGTGCACGTCCTTCAGGTCACCGACCTTCGCATCAAGCTCCTCCTTCGCCCTCCTGGTCGCTGCCTGCTGGTATGTCTCGCCCGGATAGACGTGGCTGGTGTATGACACGTCCCAGGCGCCTGGCCAGAGGAGCTTCTTCATGCTCCGCCGCTGAAGCAGCATCTTGCCGTCGTGGAAGATGAAGGCGGTGTAGGCCCTGTGGCGCTTCCCGCTGCCTGCGTGGCAGTTCTCCCGCGTGTCGGTCCCGATTTCGTTGTCGTCGTCGTCGACAAGGATCAGGGTTTCCTGCTTCTTGGGCAAGCGAGGAGAGACGCCCAGGATTCTAGATAAGCCCATCGGAAGGGCTTCAGGGGTTAGGAGGGGCCGGGTTGTTTGCGTCGATGGTGAAAGTGACGCTGTCCCCGTCTTTCAGGCTGAACTTTCCCCTGAGGTAGGTGGGTGAAATGAGCTCCACGACGCTCTCGTTATAGTGGGTGATATCGATGAAAAGAAGGGTCACCCGCTCGTCGGAAAGGGACCCGTCGAAACAGGTCAGAGCGCTGAAGAGCTCCTTGCCTCGGGTGAACCCTTCGACCCTTGTGCCACCCAGCGACCTGAGCGTCTTCAGAAGTTCGACGAACCTCTCCTCTTCCAGCTTCACGTTGAGCGTCCCCGGGAAGGGCTTGTATCCGAGGCATGCGTGGAACCTCTTCTGGTACTCGGGGTGTCCGACGTAATATTTCCCCTTGCCTATCCCGCTGAAGACCTTCCCCGTGAAGGTCAGCCGCCCGCGGGTCTTCTCGAAGACGTCGGTCAGCTCGCCATAGAAAGAACGGACCGCACCGAGTCCGGCAGGAGTGAGGCGGACTTCCAGGGAACGCCCAGAGTGGGCTCGTGAGATCAGCCCGGCAGCTTCGAGTTCGATCAGCCTCCGCGAGGCGGCCTGCTGGGTAAGACCGAGAACGTCGCCCAGCTTTCCCGATGGGATGTCAGCGTAGGTATAGGCTGCCCCGAGCTTGGCGAGTTCGAGGAGGGTGACGAGCGTTTTTTCGTTGAGGGCGCCTCTCTTTTCCGGCATCTACAATCGAATTTGTAACTACCATAGTATTATAAGGATACCCCCTGCGCAGGTCAACATGACAGGAGTAGCGGGCTCAGGGAGGCTCGACACCGTCTCCGTGGCAGGCATAGCCGTATTCAGCTCCCTCGCCCTCATCCTGGGGGCGATGTCGCAGGCCCTCGGGCTCAACTTCCCCATCGTCCCCTACCTCCAGTTCGACTTCGGGGAGGTTGCGATCGTGCTGGCGTTCTTCATCTTCGGCCCGGTACCGGCCGTCGTGTCCTCCTTCGCAGAGTTCGCCGGGCTCGAGGCGTTCGGACAGAACCTGCCTGTGGGGCCGTTCTTGAAGCTGTTCGCACTCCTTTCGACGATCTTGGGGCTCTGGGCCGGCTCCAAGCTCGCAGCGAAGATGGGGACCCCCGGGCTTTCGAGGCTCATCGGGTCGGGGGCGCTGTCCGCAGCGGTGTTCAGGGCCGCAATCCTGACCGTCCCGAACCTCTACCTGCTCGAGCTATACTATTCGCCGGCGGCCATCCAGGGGCTGGTCACCTACGTCCTGCAACCTTCCTTCGCGCTGTTGGGAATCGGGGTGACCGCCTCCAACTACCTCGTGCCGGTGCTCGTCTTCACAGCCATATTCAACGTCCTCCAGCTCGCGCTGGTGATGGGGGTCTCCTATGCGGTGCTCAGGCTCCCCGTTATGGCTCAGATCAAGGTGGGGGGGCGCGTTCCCTGGTTCGCGACGATCGTGAGAGGGGGCGGTTCTCCGCCTGAACCGGGTCGATGACCCCGAAGGGCCGCCGGGCCTAGGGCTCTATGGTAACGGCGCGGCAACATGAGCAACATCCTCGAAATCAAAGGCCTCAGCTTCAGGTACCCGGACTCGCCAAAGAAGGTGGTCGCGGACTTTGACCTGGAGGTCCCTCAGGGGGAGATCGTGGTCCTGGCCGGGCCGTCGGGGTGCGGCAAGTCTACCCTGCTCAGGGCGGTCAACGGGCTGATCCCGCACATGTACAGCGGGGAGTACTCGGGGGAGGTAAGAGTGGGAGGGGCGG
>CAYZDN010000007.1:0-31017 GCA_964477505.1 uncultured Nitrosopumilales archaeon | reverse complement strand
GGGAAGTTCCAGGGTAGTATGGCCCCCACGACCCCAAGTGGCCTCGTCGGCACGATGAAGAAGCCCTCTCCCGTGGAGAACGGGGTCTGCGCCCCCCTTTCCCTGCCGATGAGCCCCGCGTAGTACTCGCAGGTGTTGGCGAACGAGTTGATCTCGCTCTTCCCTTCACCCAGCGGCTTCCCCTGCTCGATCGTCAGGCTCCTTCCAAGGTCCTCGACGTTGGCCCTCACCACTTCCGCTATCCTCAGTAGGACCCGCGACCGCTCCAATGCCGGGGTCTCGGACCACACCTTGTAGGCGTCGCTGGCGGCATCGATTGCTCTCTTGGCGTCCTCCCTCCCACCCTTTGGGACCGAATCCACTATTTCACCCGTCGCGGGGTTTGCCACCTTGATCGTGTCCGCGCCCTGGGCGTCAACTAGCTGTCCTTGAATGAGCATCTTCATGAGCCGTCTACGCACCAAGCTTCGCGGAGGCCTATAAGACTTAGGCCGAGAGTTCCCCGTCCCACATCCGCCGATACAGGCCGCTCATGCTCTTCACGTCAAAGACGAGCGGGCTGCTTGGCCTGGGGTACATGACGACGCACTCCTCGGCCAGAGCAGGCAGGTCGGCCTCTGCCACCCCGAGCTCCTTCAACGTCGTGGGGATTTTCAGATGGGTTGCGATCCCCCTGGCTTTCTCTGCGATGGCGATCCCCAGTATGGACGGGTCGTCAGCCGGGGGCACGCCATATGCTTCTGCCAGCTTCTTCATCTTCGGTGCGCAAGCCACGGCATAGTTTGAGATGATGTACGGGAGGGGGAGCCCGCATGACACGCCGTGAGGGAGCCTGAACCTGGTCGCTATCGTGTACCCGATCGAATGGCCGTAGACCTGCTTCGCCTGTAGGGCAATCCCTCCCATGAGCGCCCCGAGGCTCATCGACTCCCTCGCCGCTCTATCGCTCCCTGAATCGAACGCCCTCTCGAGGTTCCCGACGATTATCCTGATCCCCTCCAGCGCCGCAGAGTCCGTTATCGGGTTTGCCATGTTCGAAAGGTATGCCTCGGTGTTGTGGCAGAGGGCGTCCATCCCCGTCGCGGCCGTGACCCCGGGGGGCATGCTCATCGTCAGTTCCGGGTCCACGACCGCCACCGAGGGGAGCAGCAGCGGGCTGTTGATCCACTGTTTGTGCCCTTCAACGGTGACCATCGAGGTGACCGTCAACTCGGCTCCTGTCCCTGCGGTGGTGGGGACCATGATGGACGGTAGGGGCTCCTTCGCGAACTGGTTGTTCCCAACGAACGCCTTCGCGGCTCCCTGATTGGTCGCGAACCCTGCGGCGACCTTTGCCATGTCCATGGAACTCCCTCCCCCCACGCCTACGACAAGGTCGTACTTCTTGGAGCGGACACCGTCGGCCACCGCCTGGGCTGCTTCGATCCGCGGCTCCGCTTCGACCCCGTCATAGACGTCGTGGTCCACTCCTCCCAAGCTTTCGGTCACCCGCTGGGCTATCCCTGTCTTGACCATGACCTTGTCCGTTACGACCAGGGCCCTTGATGCGCCGAGCCCCTTCGCTTCGGCTCCGACGCTCGCCACCGCGCCGAACCCGAAGTCGAGCTTGGTGGGAAGGAAATAGGAGAACTTCAACGGACGCAGAACGCAGGGCGAGCTTTTAACTGATGCTAATCCTCCGCGGGCTCGCTTGCATCTGGACTCGGGGCAGGAGAGGCTGCTCCGCGGAGAAGGGGGGGAAGCGAAACGGTTCGCCATGGAGATAGTCGCGAAGGTCGGAGATGCCGTCGGCGCCGACCTTCTCGTCCCCATCAAGTCCGCCCACGTCCTGGCCCACTACTCCAGCCTCCACGACGCCGGGATAGACGTCATCGAGAAGTTCGCCGACTCGGGGGGTAAGTTCGCCGTCCCGACCTCGGTCGACCCGGCCAGCATCGACCTCCAGAACTGGAAGAGCTTCGGGATCCCCGAAGAGTATGCCAGGAAGCAGTTCAGGCTTTGCGACGCTTACGCGAAGCTAGGGGGGATGAGGTGCTGGACCTGCGTCCAATACCAGGTCTGCAACTTCCCGAAGGCGGGAGAAACCGTAGCCTGGGCAGAGTCGAGCGCCGTCGTCTTCGCCAACTCGGTTCTTGGCTGCAGGTCAAACAAGATAACGGCCGGGATGGATCTCGCCTGCGCGATCCTCGGCCTGACTCCGAAGTTTGGGATGCTGGACGAGGAAAACAGGGCGGCGAAGTTGGCGTTCAAGACGGACGTCGGCCCGCTATCCGACCTGGATTATCGCTCGATAGGTTTCTTCGTGGGGCGCATGTCAGGGTCACGCGTCCCGGCGCTCGCCGGACTCCCTGCAAAGATAGGCTCTGACCAGCTAAAGCACCTGGGTGCAGCCGCGGCCGCCGCCGGACCGGTAACGATGATCCACCTGCCTGGGATAACCCCGGGGTCGACGACGGTCCTCGACGCGTCGGCGGGAGAGAAGGTCGAGGAGATCGAGATAAGCCGCTCCGGCATTTCCGAGATTGAATCGGACCTCAACCAGACAGACGAGCCCCCTGACCTCGTGGCGTTCGGGGTCCCTCACCTCTCCGCCGGCGAGCTAGGCGAGCTCGCCAGGATGCTCGAGGGTAGGAATCTCAAAAGAGGGACCAAGATGTACGCCTACACCTCCGCCCAGGCCTACGAGATGGCAGAGCGGACCGGAATCTCATCGACGATCGAAGCCGCAGGGGCCAGGATAACGCACAGCACGGACGCTGAGATATCCCCGCTGAAGAAGCTCGGCTTCAACGTGGTGATGACAAACTCGGCGAAGCTCGCCGAGATAGTCTCATCGGAAGGAGAGATCAAGATCCGGTACGCCTCCCAGAAGGCAATCATAGAGGAGACCACGACTTGACCGCCGCGAAGATCAAGGGGAGGGGTCTGACCCCCGGGAAGGCGTCGGGGGAGGCCCTCGTATCGATGAAAGCGTTCACCTTTGCCCATGGTGTCGACCCAGCAAGTGGGAAGGTGGCCGACGTCAGGAGCGACATCAGGGGGCAGGACGTGAAGGGAAAGGTCCTGTTCTACCCGTTCGGGAAAGGCTCCACCACCGCATCGTCCTGGTTCCTCGAGACGGTCCGCCACGGAAACCACCCGGCTGCGTTGGTCACGGATGTGGTCGACCTCTCGTCGGTGATCGGCTCGGTAATGGCCAGGCTGGTCTACGGAAAAGAGATACCGGTCATCTCCGGGGTCCCGCGCGACGCATATGCCAAGGTTCGAGCGGGCTCCAGGGTGGAGCTAGACGGAGCGAGCGGCGAGGTGACGGTAGAAGGATGAAACGCGTCCTTTCTGGGAAGAAGCTGTTCCTGTTCGACCTCGACGGGGTCTTCTACCGGGGGAAGGAGAGCAGGACCAAGATCGGCGGGACGGAAGCTGTCAATGCCCTCAGGGCGGAGGGGAGGAAGTTGTTCGTCCTCACCAACAACAGCACCGATGCTTCGGAGACAGTCTTCCGGCGGTTGGTGGACTTCGAGATACCGGTGAGGAGGGAAGAAGTCCTTACGAGCGCCCAGCTCACTTCCGAATACATCAGAGACAAGTGGGGAAGGTCGACCTACTTTCTCGTGGGAGAGCGTGGGCTCGACGCCGAGATGAGAAAGTGTGGCCACACGAGAGCCGACGGGGACGAGGCTGACTTTGTGGTGATAGGGCTCGACAGGAATGCAACCTACGACACCCTGGACCGCGCCGCCAGGGTGGCGCGGAACGGGGCACGGATCGTCGCGACGCACGACTCGGCGCTCTTCATGTACAAGAACGGACCTGCCATGGCAGCAGGCCCGCTCGTCAGGGCCGTGGAATATGCGGGCGGAAAGAAGTCCACGGTGATAGGGAAGCCGTCCACTCTGATGTTCAGGACCGCCCTCAAGCGGGGCGGGGTCAGGAAGGGCGAAGCGGTAATGGTCGGCGACCAGCTGGACACCGACATCGCCGGCGCGGTCCATGCGGGGATCGACCCCATCCTGGTCACGAGCGGGATCGACAAGGAGGCGGGGGGATACAAGCTGCTGGCGAAGCTCTCCAACGTCGACGAGATCGCAAAGCTGCTCTGACCTACGGGATGGTGTTGGAGTTCACGAAACGTTGGTCTACTTCGATCCCCAGCCCCGGTCCCGACTGGACTTTCATCTTCCCTCCTCTGGGCTCCTCCAGCCCGTCCGCCAAGTCGGTCTGAATCGGGTTGGGGAACGGGTTGTATTCCACTCCGATGCTCCCCACCGCAGAAGCCAGGTGAATGGAGGCGGCCAGCGACACGGCCGAATTCATCCCTGTCATGGGCGAGAATGCGATGCCGCGGGCCTTCGCTTTCTTCGCGGCTTCAAACTCGACCATGACCCCGCCGCACCTGCTTACGCTCGGCTCGACCACCCCCACGAGCCCTTCCTCGATCGGTGTCTGGAAGTCGCCCGCGAACCAGCTCTCCCCGGCGCCGATTCTGACATTCGAGCCCTTGAGCGACCTGTACCCGGCCAGGTCGTCCGACAGCACCGGTTCTTCGAACCAAGCGAGGTCCAGCGAAGAGAACGCCGAGCACGCCTTCGCGGCGCTCTCGGAATCGTATGCCCCGTTCGCATCAGCCACGAGCATGCCGTCCGGCCAGAGCCTTTTCACCTTCTGAAGCGCTTTCGAGTCCTCCGAGACCCCGAACCCCACCTTTACCTTCGCGCCGAGAAGCTCGCGTCCCTTTGCGAACTCGACCTGGTCTTCGAACGGACCCCTGGAAGAGAAAAGAGACCCGGCGAATACGGGGACTTCGGGGAGGCCCCTTCCGCCAAGCGCCTTCCACAGCGGTAACCCCCTGAGCTTGCAGACCGCGTCTTGGAGCGCCATCTCGAGGCCGCTCAGGGCTTCCACGTCCACTCCCCTGGTATGGCCGCGGACCCGCAGGTCCCTCCAGAGTCCGCTCCAGACGTCGGCCACCTCACCGAACTGGGTCCCCGTCACCTTCCTCCCAAGGTGCTCTACGAGGGTGGCTGTCGCCTTCGGGTCAGAGCGGGTCATGGCTTCCCCCCACCCCTCGGCTGCGTCGACGGTGACCTTCACAAGGACCGTCTGGTAATGGGGGTAGCCGAAGGTGCCCCCTTTCAGGTCCTCTTTCGCCTTGATGGCTATCGGGTAGGTCGACACCTGCTCAATCTTCACTGACCCTTTCGTCCGTGGGGGCAACCTTAAATCGATTGGCGAGCAGTTGCAAGGCCGATGCAGCACGCTTCGACCAAGGGGTCGGCCAAGTGCGTCCTGTGCGGAGCCGCCGAACCCCAGCCTGGGACCTTCCCCATGGTGGTAGGGGTCGGAAGGGTCTGCCTCGACGATGGGATGAAGAAGGTCACCTGCGAGGCGTGCGGGGCGGAGGTCAAGCTCATCACATCTTCCAGGCTCCAGGGAAAGGCACTCTGCCTGAAGGACTACATGAAAGAGATAGAGAAGTTCAGGCAGCATATCGTCCAAAGCTTCGACGAAGACTCGGAGCCGGCCGAGTCAATCCTCCAGAAGGCGTACGACGGTGCACCCGAAGGTTACACGCTTCTGGCGGTGCGTCGCGGGAGGAACAGCACGCACATGTGGGAAGCAGAGTACGAGAAGACCGAGATCTTCGATATGCGTTGCAGCTAGACACCGGCACCAACATTCCTAGACCCTTTTCCTTAAACTGAGGGAGAACGGATTACACGTCCGAAGCGTTTTGGCGAACGAAGAGATGCTTGTCCTGAACAGGCTCCTCCGCGAGATCGAGGAGCTGAAGCAGGGGTTCGAGCCCAACGTCCTGCTTGGTTGGTATCAGAAGATAGCGAGCGACGCCAGGGCCGAGGCTCCGCGCCACCTCCAGGATTCGATCGACGTCGCCCAGGACCCCATCCTCCCGATGAAGTTCGAGTTCAAGACCTCTCGGCGGGCGATAAAGTACGTCACAGAGGCGATCGAGAGGAACCTCGATGGGATGCCGCTGGCCACCCGCCTCTATTTCCAGAAGCTCTCGGAGCTTATCCAGACCGAAGCGATGCGCTAGGCCTTCACGGTAACGCTTCCGGTCATCCAGGGATGAATCTGGCAATGGTATTCGTACACTCCTGGGACGGCGAAGGTGTAGGAGAACGAGCCCCCCGTGTTCAGGTATCCGGAGCCGAAGGGGGAGGCGCCGGACGGCACAACGGTCGAAGTCACGGTGTGTATCGAAACATCGTTGTTGGTCCAGATGACCGTGTTGTTCACCCCTATCACCACGGTGATGTTCCGAGGTGTGAAACCGTTGTTCGGCGGGACTCCGGCCCCCTGGGCGATGCTCACGGCCACGGAGCCTCTGGCCGCGCTTGTGGCCGTGCTGCTCGTGCCTGACTGCTTGTAGGCTGCGTTGGGGAGGACCACGAGGTAACCGACCATCCCCACCTGCGCGTGGTAAGTGCACACGAACTCATAGATCCCTGACCACTCTGCGACGAAGGAGAACGTCGCGGACACGTTGCCTTTGCTCCCCGTGATGACCGGCTCCCCGAGCCCGCAGCACCCAGCGGAGTTCCCACGCGATGGGGTGGTGAACATCTGGCCGGTCAGGTCGTTGATCAAACCAGGGACGGTCGCGTTCACGATGATGTTGTAGGGCGGTCCCACCACGAAGTCGTGGGCAACCGTGTCGTTGTCGATCAGGGTGAGTCTCACGGTGTCCCCCTGGTTGACTATGACGAACGAAGGGTCGAACCTGTCTTGGTGGGCCGAAGGCGACAGATACCAGGTCTCCCGAATGGTCCTGATAGTGGGCGCCTGATTCATCACCGGAAGGGTCAGGTTGGCGCCCGCCGTCCCCGTCCCCAGTGAGAACTCCTTCGTCAGATTCTGGAGCTCAGCCTGCAGGGCTGAGATCTGCTGGTTCTGCGAGTTCAGTTGGTCGTTGGAAGATTGACTTGAGGTGATGTACACGGTGGAGACGGCGGCTAGGGCGAGAATCATCAGGAGGACCACGACTCCCGCGGATGTCATCCCCCTCCTTGGCACCATGTCTCTGAGCGCGCCTCCCAATTGTCTTCTTAAGGACTTCGAGGCGCCCGAAGGCCTTCACATGAGACAACCGTCGAGGGGCCGATTCCGTCCGTCGTTATGGGAACTGAGAATCGTGTGAGAGTTTATTGAGGGAATGGTCCCCGGCCGGCACAGGTTAGAGCATGAACAGGTTGGAAGAATCGTCCACCGACGTGGTGCTGTCAGACGGGTCAATCGTCCGGGTGAGAGCCCTGGGTGCGGACGACCTCGGGTTGCTGCAAAGGTTCGCCGGGTCGCTTACCGATAAGACGGTCGCCCTGATGTACGAGGCGTTCGGGGATCGAAACGAGCTCGTCAGAAGGCTCGCCCCTGGAGGGCACGTGCACGTGTTGGCGGCCCTCCGTGAGGGTTCGATCGTCGGGCTTGCTTTCCACGGGACGGGCGACGAGACCAGAGCCGAAGTCGGGGTCGTGATTGGAGACGCACTGCAGGGGAAGGGGCTCGGGACGGTCCTGCTGGGGCAGCTAGCCCAGTCCGCCGCCCGAGAAGGGATAGACCTCTTCGAGGCTTCTGTGATCCCGGAGAACACGGCCATGATCGAGCTCCTCAACGAGCTGGGCTTTCCTACTTCCACCAGGATCGAGCCAGGGGTCCTGAAAGTGGAGTTCCCTACCTCCGTGGAGCTCGCCACCGTGGAGGCGTTCGAAAGGCGGGAATCGTCCTCCGTGATCGCCGCAGTGAGGAACTTCCTCGAACCCAGGAGCGTGGCCGTGATAGGGGCGTCCAAGGACCGCAACGCGATCGGCGGGAGGCTCTTCCACAACGTCCTCGACGGGGCGTTCAACGGGCCGGTCTACCCCGTCAACCCAAGCTCCGAGGTCATCCAGTCCGTCCCCGCGTACAAGTCAATCCTCGACTGCCCGGGGAAGGTCGACCTTGCCATAATTGTCGTCCCTGCCCGCTTCGTGATCCCGGTCGCCAAGGAGTGCGCCCAGAAGGGGGTGAAGGCGCTGGTGGTGATCTCCGCCGGCTTCGCCGAAGTCGGGGGCGAGGGGAAGGACCTGCAGAAGCAGCTTCTGGAGGTATGCCGCGACACCGGGATGAGACTCATCGGCCCCAACTGCATGGGGGTCGTCAACACGGAGGAGCGGGTCGGCCTGAACGGGCAGTTCTCTCCCTTCGTCCCCAAGCCCGGGAGGATGGGTTTCCTCTCGCAGTCAGGGGCCCTCGGGATAGCGGTCATCGAGCACGCGAACAAGCTGGGGCTCGGCATGTCTTCTTTCGTCTCGGTCGGAAACAAGGCCGACATCTCCGGCAATGACCTCCTCACCTATTGGGAGGCGGACGACATGACGGACCTGGTCCTCCTTTACCTTGAATCGTTCGGAAACCCCCGAAAGTTCGCACGGATCGCCAAGCGGGTGACGAGGAGGAAACCGATACTGGCCGTCAAGAGCGGCAGATCGTCGGCCGGCTTCAGGGCGACCCAGTCCCACACCGGGGCGCTGATCGCTTCTTCGGACGTCACCGTGGACGCCCTCTTCCATCAGGCCGGAGTCATCAGGATGGACACGCTTGGGGAGATGTTCGACGTCGCAGCCCTGCTCACCACCCAGCCGATACCGAAGGGGAAGCGGGTGGCGGTGATCACCAACGCGGGGGGCGCCGGGATCCTGGCCGCCGACGCCTGCGAGGACAGGGGGCTGGTGGTCCCCGAGTTCTCCGCCGCCGTCCAGGACGAGCTGAAGGCTCACCTCAACAAGGACGCCGGGGTGAAGAACCCGGTGGACATGATCGCGTCCGCAACCGCCCCAGACTTCGGGAGGGTCATGAGAGCCGTCGCGAAAGACGCGGACATCGACTCGATACTGGTGCTCTTCGTCCCCCCGATAGCGATAAAGCCCGAGGACGTGGCAAGGGAGATACTGAGCGCGGCCCGGGACCTGCGCGGCAAGGTCACGATCCTGGCCACCTTCATGGCCCACCATGGCCTTTCAGAGATACTCTCCGAAGGCGAAGTCAGGGTCCCATCCTATCCCTTCCCGGAGGTCGCCGCAAGGGCGCTCGCGAGGGCCGCCGAGTACGGCGCCTGGCTCAGGACCCCGCCGAGCCGGATCCCAAGGTTCGCCGGCCTCAGAAGGAACGAAGGGGCGGGGATCGTTGCCAAGGCCCTTGCGAAAGGGGCTGGTTGGCTGTCCCCCGAAGACGCGAGGGCGCTCCTTGACGCCTATGGGATCCCGATAGTCAAGACGACGAAGGCCATGACCCCGGAAGAGGCGGCCAGTGCCGCGGAGGGGCTCGGGGGGACCGTGGTCCTGAAGGGTGTCGCGGAGGGGTTGCTGCACAAGACAGAAAGCGGCGCGGTCAAGGTCGGTTTGTCTGGCAAAGACTCGGTGAGGCGGGAAGCCGTGTCCATGGCGGCCAGGCTACAGGGGCAGGGCTTCAAGCCTCAAGGTTTCCTGGTCCAGGAGATGGTCCCCGCCGGGGCGGAGATGATAGTCGGGGTAACGGGGGATCCCGTCTTCGGACCCCTGGTGGCGTGCGGAGCGGGTGGGACCATGGTGGAGCTCCTGAAGGACGCAGCTGTGCGCCTGGCTCCTCTTACTGAGCGGGACGCCGACGAGATGGTGCGCTCGCTCAAGACCTTCCCCCTGCTCACAGGCTACAGGGGCGGGCCGTCTTACAACGTCCCCGCGCTCGAACAGGTGATCCTCCGCATCTCTGCCATGGTGGAAGACCTCCCGGAGGTCGTGGAGCTCGACCTTAACCCCGTGATCATGCACGGGGACAAGGCGACCGCGGTCGACTTCCGGGTGAAGGTCGCACAGGTCGAAGCGCCGCTCCCCCTGGGGGCGAAGAGGCGCTGAAGGACGAGGCTAGCCTTTCGCCCGCGCCAGTGAATACACGATGATGAAGAACCCCACGGCCTGCATGTACGCCTGCAACGTTATCACCGTGTCGAGTTCCGTCCCAGCGTTATACAACACCCCTGCCACCAGGGCCCCCAGCGTCACAAAGGCGAACCCGACCCCGAGCAGGAGCATGGCCTGGCTCTTCGTCTTCCCGAACGCCTTGTAGGCATAGTACACCACCACGCCCCCGAACACCAGTATTAGCGCCTGCCCTATGTCGAGATAGATCACGTCCATTTCTACCGAGTATCACCTCCCTTGTCCTTTAAGGAGTTGGAGCTTGCCGTCGAAGGCAATCGCTATGCCTCCTTCATGCTCAGCCACAGGCGCCTGAGCTTCTCGGCGACGTCTTCGTTTATGGTGGCGTCCACCTTCATCACCCCTCCGTCGAAGGTGACGTTGACCGCCCTGTAGGCGCTCCTGAGGAGCTCGTACTTCTTCCCCTCGGGGGTCACGATGATCTTCTCCACGACGAGGATCTGACTGTCGAGGAGCTCGTGGACCCGCCGATAGCAGGTGCTGAGGGGGATATCGTTCTCCCGGCTCATGTCTTCCACCGACTTCGCCTTCGGGATTGCGGAAAGAATGATCTTCCTGGAGTACTCGTCGGCCAGTCCCGCCACTAACGCCTGGACACGGGACGGCTCGGAGATCTCCAAGCAGTGCAGAACCGAACCTCAGCTTATTTGAGTTTATTTCCAACCGCCTGGCTGTAAAATTGGGAAGGGCAGGGCTACTTTGCCCTGCTCGAGATCAGATACCCCAGTCCACCCAGCAGCGCCCCGATGCACGCGAGAAGGATGAGCCCGCCGATTGGATCGGTAGTCCAACCCAGTATCTGCTCGTGGACCTGGCCGGCGTTGAGCCCACCACCGCCTGAAGTCGCGGGGGTCAAAGCCACACCGGCGAGGTATCCCTGGTAGGTCATTATGATCATGGCGCCGGCGATGCCGACGTTCATGAACAGCAGGTGACCCCACGCCAGCAGGCTCCTGTACCCTTTGTACACGTGGCCCCGGACGTCCTCTATGTAGTAGTAGAAGATCGCTGTGACGGCGGTCGCTATGACGCCGACTACAAGCCAGGAGATGAAGCCCGTGAAGAACCAGGTGCCTCCGCCTCCGCTGGCGATGACCCTGGCGGGCGAGAAGTAGTCTGCCTTGCCGGTGACGTATTGGAGCGGGTCGAGTACTAGGATGGTTGCGACTGTGAAGGCTAGGCCTTGGATGATGGCGGCCCAGATGAACCGCCCGGCCCATTTGCCGTGGGTGGTCGTCGTTGCGTTTTCCATGGAGGCGACCAAAGCCGCACCTGATATAAGGCGGAGGTACGATTTCCGTATCTGATAATCACTTTTGGGGAGCCTCTCTTCGCTTCACGCTCCCGAGAAGAATCACTAATGAGTTAGGTATGGTCGCTGTCGGGCCCTGCAACGCGTACGTCCCGGAGAACCCAAATACACACCAGCGGCGGTTCTCAATGCTGGGAATAGAATGACCGCCTTAAAAGCAACCGGCACTCAAAAACGCCCGAAAAGAATGTCAAAAGGTTCCGGGTTCAGGAAGATCATCGTCGCATTTGACGGGTCGAAGGATTCGCTAAAGGCTGTCCAGCTAGCAGCCTCCATCGCTACGATACACGGGTCCAGCGTCATCCTTGTCCACGTCTACCCTTCCCCTGCCATAGGATTCAGCGCCGCCTCCGGGATGCCCATCCCTGACTACGGGACTCTTGAAGACGCGGCCAAAGCATCGGGCGAGAGCGTGCTTTCTAGGGGGGTGCAAGCTGCGAACGACCTGGGGGTGAAGCCGAGGGGGGAGCTCATCGAGGCGCCTTCTGTGGTCGAGGCCGTCGTCGGCTTCGCAGCCTCCGAGAAGTCTGACCTGATCGTGGTGGGGACGAGAGGGATGACAGGGTTCAAGCAGCTCATACTAGGGAGCGTGTCCTCGGGTTTGGTGAGCCACGCGAAATGCCCAGTGCTGGTCGCGAGGTGACCCGTTGATTTACGTCAAGGACGTCATGAGCAGGAACGTGAAGACGATCGGCGTTGACTCAACCATCCTCGACGCTGCGAAGTCGATGGCGAAATGGAAGATAGGGGCTCTCGTCGTAACCAACGGTCCATCCACGGTCGGGATAATCACCGAGGGGGACATTTCTCGCGCCGTGGCAAAGGGGTCTGACCTGGGCACAACTACGGTCTCGGCGGCGAAGAAGAGGCTCTTGACCGTGGCGCCGGGGGAAAAGGTCGAGGTCGCCGCCAGGACCATGGCCGACGCGGGCATCAAGAAGCTCCCGGTCATGGAGGAGGGGAGGCTCGTGGGGATAATCACCCAGACCGACATCGTCAGTTCGAGCTTCGCCCTTGTCACCTCTCTCAAGGAGATGGTGCAGGCACGGTACCGCCCTCCGGACTTCGAGCTGTAGCGGTCCCATAGATCACTTAAACTGAGTTTAAGAAGCTCCCGCGAGGGTCTCGGCTTGGTTTGGCGCTCCCAACCTACTCCATCGTCGTCGATCATGTCAGCGAAGGGGAGGTCGCGAACCTGATCCGCGGATACGTCGAGATCGGAGGAAGGAAGGTGCGGTTCTCGGGGGTGGCCTACGGGAGGTTCGGGGGCCAGAACTTCTCCCCCCAGTTCACGAAGGCGGCCAAGTCCGCGCTGTCGGAGCTCACGGGGGACTTTCCGAAGTTCGAGGAAGACATGCAACTGAGGCTGGTGAGGGGGGAGTTCGAAGCCAAGCCTGGCAAGGACGAGCATCATCACCATCATCACCTCGGCGAAGGGGGGAGCCAGTGAACCTGCTCGTAGGGGGTACCGGGTTCATCGGCGGTCACGTCGTTGAATACCTCTTCCAACAGGGAGAGATCTCCAAAGGCACCTTCCGCAAGGGGTCTCACCTCAAAATAATGGACACGAACGGCGTCCAGGGAATAGAAGCCGATCTTCTCGACCATCACTCCCTCCACGAGGCGATGGAGGGGGTAGACGTCGTCTACAACCTCGCTTCCCCCATGCCCGGAGCCGACAGCGATTTCATGAGGTCGAACACAGAAGGGCTCCTCAACCTCCTGGAGGTCGCCAAAGAGTCGAAGGTCAAGGTCTTCGTTCATCTTAGCACCCTCGACGTCTATGGGTTCCACCGAAAGGAGGTCGACTCCGCCTTGCCCTTCTCGCCCTCCGATGAGTACCAAAAGTCGAAGGCCGAATCGGAACGGATCCTCTCCGAGTTCTCGAAGCGGACACCGGACCTGAGGGTTTCGGTCATAAGGGCCGCTAGGGCGGTTGGGTCAAGGGACGAGGCGTTGGTTGTCCCCCTACTGAAGATGATCTCGTCGGGGAAGGTCGTCATCCCTTCGGGTGGGGAGATGTCTTTCTCCCACCCCTGCGACATCGCCCAGGCGATGTTCCTGGCAGCTACGGCAGCGGTCCCTAGCGGGAAGGGCTTCCTCCTGAAGTCGTTCGATTCGACCCCCGAGGCCCTTGCCACCGGGATTTCCAAAGCAACCGGGTCGATGGTCGAAGTGAAGAAGCAGGGAATCTTCGCTTCGTCGGGCTTACCGAAGTACACCGCGGAACAGCTCAGGGCGTCGGTCAGGGTCGGGGACCAGGTGGACTGGAAGGACCTTGGCTACGCGCCGAAGTATGACCTGGAGAGCACCTGCGAGGAGATAGCGGCATGGTCAAAGAAGGAACCCTGGGTCCTCGAAAGCGCCTAGGCATCCCCGAGACCCTTAGGGAGATGCGCCGGATGGTATACGGGTCCACCGACAAGAGGGCTACCGCCCTCGCGCAGCTTCAGGAGGCAGAGGACGGGGACCCCTTCCGCATCCTCATCGGGACGATCCTCTCCCACCGGACGAAAGATGAAAACACCACGAAGGCGACTGAAAACCTGTTTTCACGATACAAGACCCCTGCCGAGCTCGCCAGCGCGGACCCGCGGACCGTCCGTCGGCTCATCAGGCCCTCGGGGTTCTACAACATGAAGACCAAGAACATCATCACGGCATCGAAGCAGCTCGTCGAGGAGTTCGAAGGCCGCGTCCCCGACAACGAGGAAGACCTGTTGAAGCTCCGGGCGGTGGGGCGCAAGACGGCAAACTGCGTCCTGGTCTACGCCTTCAACAAGCCAGCCATCCCCGTCGACACCCATGTCCACCGGATCTCGAACAGGCTGGGGCTGGTGAAGACGAAGAAGCCCGAGGAGACCGAAGCCGAGCTGGTCCGCACGGTCCCGAAGCGCTATTGGGTCGATCTAAACGACCTCTTCGTCAGATTCGGCCAGACCACATGCAAGCCCATCGGACCGAAGTGCCCCACCTGCTCCCTGTCCAGGAGCTGCGAATACTACAGAACCGTCGTGGCGCCGAAGAAGAAAGTTTGACGCTTTCGCACAAGTCTCTCTCACATTCCGCATGAACGAGGCGGCCGACATCACACACTGGCTGATTGGACGGCCATGCCGAGGGGTTGCGGCAAGTTTACGAACGTCCCTTGCGAGGGCTTAGACATGGTCTCTCTGGAGGAAGCAAAGAAGAAGATAGAACAACTCGTCATCGAGAAGGGGTTTGGGAATACCCCTGATGAAATCGCCAACAAGCTCCTCTTCGCTTTCATCGAGCTGGGGGAGGCTGGGGACGACTGGAAGAAGGGAAAGCCGAAGGAGGAGACCATCGAGGAGTTGATCGACGTCATCTTCTACGTCCTGGACGCCTCTCGGCTCATTGACCCCGACGCGAACATGGACGAAGTGTTCGAGAAGAAGTGGGCCAAGAACATGGGCCGCGGATTTCAATACGGGGAAGGGTTCAGGGCGAAGTAGGACTAGAGGCCTCAGCTCACTCTGAGCCAGGTCACCTGCTTGTCGGAGTGGCACACGTATCCCTCGTAGTTTACCCCGGCCTTGTCAGTGAAAACCTCTGTCTTGGCGAGCGGCTTCCCGCACTTGGTGCACTTCTGTCCTGTCTCTTCCTGCTCCACCTTTTTCCAAGGAACCATGAAGTAGGTCAGCCACATGGGTGAGACGTCGGTCTTCACGAACGTGGCGTCCCTAAGCCGTGAGGGTTAAAGCCACCGGACTTCCGCCGGATGGTTGGTTTTGGAGCCGCTATTCCAGTCTGCCGTCGACGAGCTTTCGAGGATTGTGGGGCTCACCGAGGAAGAGCTGACGCTCCTCGAAGACGCCGATAGGGCGGCGGGGGAGCTCCTCGTGTCCGAATACGAGAATTACATCGAGAGGAAATACAATCCCGAAACCCCGCTCGTGCTGAAAAAGAACGGGCTCCTGGGGGTCCCAATCTCGGAAGAGTTTGGCGGGAGGGGCGCCCGACAGCTTGTGGAGGCCCTCTTCATGGAGAGGATGGGTCAGACCGGGATGGGGGTCATCACATTCGCCGACGTGCACCAGTGCCTCGGGAGCCTGGCCGTCCAGGACTGGGGGACCGAGGAGCAGAAGTCCCGTTACCTGCCTAAAGCCGCCGCAGGAGAGGTCATCTTCGCCTACGGACTCACCGAGCCCGAGGCTGGTTCAGACCCCGCGTCTCTGAAGACGAGCTACGTCAAGGAAGGGGATGGCTTCAGGGTCTCTGGGTCGAAGTATCTGATTTCAAACGGCTCGACAGCGACCAACATGATAGTATTCGCCAAGCCCGAGGGGTCGGTGAAGGGGGTCACGGCCTTCCTCCTCGACACCAAGAAGGACGGATTCACCGTGGACATGAAGCTCGAGGAGAAGATCGGGCTCTTCACCTCCGACACTTCGATGATAACCTTGGACGGCGCTTTCATCCCGAAGGAGGACGTCCTCGGTGCGGAGGGCATGGGGCTCTCCATAGCATATTCGGCCCTCCTCAACGGAAGGATCGGGATCGGCTCGGGATGCCTGGGCGTGATGGAGGACTGCCTCAACCAGGTGAAGGAGAGGGCGACTTCTCGGGTCCAGCACGGCAAGCAGATTGCGAAGCACCAGCTCATTCAGAAGCACGTCGCCGCCATCGAAACGAGCCTCGAAGCGTCGCGCTGGCTTGTATACAGGGCGGCGATGAAGAAAGACGAGTTTGAGAATGACCTCAAGGACCTCGCGCTCAGGGGCGAAGCTGACCGCCTCTCGGCCGTCGCCAAGTACTTCTCCTCAAGAAGCGCCTTCGATTCTGCCGACAGGGCGGTCCAATGCTTCGGCGGTTTCGGGTACTCCATCCTTTCGCCGGTCGCGAAGCACTTCCTCGACTCCCGTGTGGCCAGGATCTATGAAGGGACCGACGAGATCATGGAGCTCAAGATAGCCTCAAGCGTCCTCGGCAGGGACTTCGAAGCGTATAGGTGAGCATATTTAGCGGGCGGAGAACCAATCCAACATGCAACTCCACCTTGAGGGGTCGAACGCGATAGGCACGACCCGGGACAGAGCGTATTCCCTCCTGACCGACCCGAACTTCATCACCCGTGCCCTCCCTGATTCTGAGGACGTCAGGGTGATAGACGGGTCGACGGTCGAGGCGAAGGTGAAGCTACGGGTCGCCGTGGTCTCTGCCAGCCTCAGGATCAAGATGACCCTGGAAAGAACTTCGCCTCCTTCGAGCGCCACCCTTACAGCAGAGGGGTCGGGGAGCGGGAGCAGCCTCAGGCTGAAAAGCGTCTTCACCCTCTCGGGGGACTCCCCCACCACGATGGCGTGGACCGCTGATGCAGAGATCCAAGGGGTGATGGCCGGGATAGGTTCATCGCTGTTGAAGGGGTTCTCCACCAAGAAGGTAGCCGAGATCTTCGCAGGGATCACCAAGGCGATCGAGGCTGCCAAGTAGGTGATGCCTTGAGCGAGCTGGTCGAATCCACCTATGAGCGTGCTGTCGAAGTGCTCAGAAGGAACGCCACCCAGCGTGGACTGAAGGCATCCCACGCGTACTACAACCAGATCTGGGCGCGCGACGCCTTCATCTCCTTCCTGGGGGCGAATCTCGTGAAGGACCCCGCCCTCCTTCAGTCTGCCCGGACGACGTTGGACACGTTCGCCAAGACCCGCGCACCGCTCGGCCAGATCCCAAACTTCTACGACCTGGGCATAGATCAGCCCGAGTTCGGCTTTTCGGGGTCCACCGACTCTTCGTGTTGGTATATCCTTGGGCTCGCCAGCCTCTACCACGCTACGGAGGACAGGACGCTCCTGAACGATGACCTGGACGCGGCGTTGGACGCATACGAATTCGTCCGGTTCCAGGACGCCAACAACTCGTGGCTCGTGGACTCCCCTCAGGGGGCTGACTGGATGGATGCGGCTATCCAACGCACCGGCAAGACCCTCTACAACAACATCCTCTTTCTGACGGCGACAAAATGCATCACATCGCTCCTTGCCAAGGCTGGGAGGGGCGCGGACTTCCCCAACATGCTCGACTACGACGCCCTGAAGGAGAGGTTCGGCGACGTATTCCTGCCGGGGGACGACAGCACAGGCAGGATCTCGAAGTACTGGCCCAGGCTGGCGACGCACCACGCGGAGCAGAAGGTCGTAGACATGTCGAAGAAGTACTATCTCCAGTACATCTCGTTCGCCAGGATAGACTCGCACTTCGACACCCTATCGAACCTGCTTTGCGGGCTCTGGGGCGCGGCCGGCGAGGAGACGTTTCGGTCGATAATCGACACCATCGAGTCCAGGAAGCTATCCTATCCCTTCCCTGCCCGGGTCCTCGACCCTCCGTACAAGAAAGGAGATGCGGGGTACGACGACAACTTCGACGCCATGCTCCCCATCCAGCACAGGAGCGGACCCCTGGACTACCACAACGGCGGGGTATGGCCCTTCGTAGGAGGGTTCTACGTGTGCGCCCTTTACGCCCTGGGATCCGAGGCTGCCCCGACCCAACTCGAGAACCTGGCCAAAGCGAACGGGGTCCTCCGGGAGGGGGAGGCGGTCGGATTCAACGAGTGGCTGGACGGGAGGAAGGGGGAAGCCAGGGGGCAATACGGGCAGTCCTGGAGCGCCGGGATGTACGTGGCCGCCCGCGCATATTCGGAGGGGAATGACCCGTTCGCGTTCCTGCGCTAGTTGTTGTTTGCCTGGCCGATTCCCGCGCCGATGCTAATCCATCATTAAATACGGTCACCTTGCCGCGTCAAATCCTGCGCAAATGACGCGGATCTTCTTCACTACCGATGTGCACGGGTCCGAGAAATGCTACAGGAAGTTCCTCAACGCATCGAAGGTCTACAGGGCCGACGCCCTGATCTTGGGAGGCGACATCACTGGCAAGGTGCTCGTCCCGTTCGTCGAGCGCCAGGACGGGAAATACGAGGTCACCCTCTTCGGCGCCCAGAAGACCATCGGCAAGGACAAGCTGGCTGAAACCCGAAGGGCGTTGCAGGACGCCGGCGAGTATTCATTCGTGACGACGCCCGGCGAACTGGGGGAGATCCAGTCGGACAAGTCGAAGGAGACCAAGGTGTTCGACGATGCCATGGTTGCCGTGCTCGACTCATGGGTCCAGCTCACCTTGGAAAGGCTGAAGGGGACGGACGTGAAGTGCTACCTGTCCCCGGGCAACGACGACAAGTTCGAGCTGGACAGGGCGCTTGTCGATTCGGGCCCTTTCGTCAACCCCGAGAACAGGGTGGTAGACCTCGGCGGGGGGTACGAGATGATAACCCTCGGATATGCGAACCCCACTCCGTGGAAGAGCCCGAGGGAGGTAAGCGAGGAAAGGCTGGGGGGGATGATCGAGTCCCTGGCGTCCAAGGTGAAGGACCAGGCGAACGCCGTGTACAACCTCCACGTACCGCCGATCGACACCGAGCTCGACAAGGCTCCGGCCGTGAGCCACGACTTCAACTACGTCAAGGAAGGACTGGGGATCAAGTACATCCACGCAGGGAGCACCGCCGTGAGGGGCGCCATCGAGAGGCACGCTCCGCTGCTAGGACTTCACGGCCACATCCACGAGTCGAAGGGGTTCGTGAAGCTCGGGCGGACCCTATGTCTGAACCCCGGGAGCGAGTACTCGGACGGGATTCTCCGCGGAGCTCTGGTCAACCTAGATGGAGGGAAGGTGCACGACTTTATGCTTACGAGCGGCTAGGACGTGAACTCCTTCTTCTGGAACAGGACGAGCCCGACCACCGCCATCACTACGAGGTAGACCAGGAGGATCGCCAGCCCTTCAGGGACGGTGGGTGCGTAGGAGGGTATCCCCCGGAACCTCCCTTCTCCCCCAATCCCCGGAGTGAAGTGAGCCGGGTACGGCACGGTCAATATGTCGCCGATTATCTGCGCGCCGTAGACGATCGAGTACCACGGCTCATAGCCAGCGACGATAGAAACGAGAGCATCGACTATGTTGAAGACGAACAGCAGTAGTATCACCGTCATGAGGACCGAGATCGACGTGCTCTTGAAGAGCGAACTGAAGGCGAAAGCGAGCGACATGACCGCGATGAGGTAGACCCACGCGAACGCCAACGATTGGACGAACTCCCAGGGCATCGACCCGGGGAAATAGTAGAGGCCGTTGGCAATCATGATCACGGCGAAGGTCCCTAGGACGAGCGAGGAGGCCGCGAGGGCGGCCAGGTATTTTCCGACGTACACCGCCGACCTCCTTATGGGGTTGGGCACCAGGAAGTAGCCGGTCCTGTTCTGGAACTCCCCAGAAATGGCGTCTCCGCCGAAGAACACGGCGCTTAGGATGATCACAAACGTCGCGAAGCCTCCCCATCCGGCTCCGTAGAATCCGAGCGCGGTATTGCCGCCGAGTGTTGCGACCCCGTAGTAAGCCACCAGCCCCGTCACCAGTCCGCCGATGATCAGGATGATTGCGAGCATCACGTAGAATCTCCTCGCCCTGAAATAGTTCAGGAAGTTGTACTTCGCTATGATGCCCACCTGGGCGAGGCTGCCCACCCTGGCATGGGTCGCCGAGGACTCGGCCATTCCTACAGCGTCTCCTTGATGAGGCTGAGATACACGTCTTCCAGCCCGGCTTCTGACTCGAAGGTCTGGGCGCCCGCCTTCAGCCCTGCGATCTTCTCGAACAGCTTCTCTTGGGTGATGACCTTGGGGTCGAACTTCACCAGCGCGTGCCTGTCGTTTGCCCTCGAGAACGAAGTGACCCCCTCGAGGTTCGAAATAGTCGTCCCGGTCTGGACGTCGAGGGGCCTAGCGAACCCTATCCTGACCGTGCCGGAGCCCCCTGAGAACTTGGAGGTCACGTTGTCGATTGTGTCATAGACAAGCAGCTTTCCGTGGTCGATCATCGCAACCTCTTGGCAAACCTCTGTCACCTCTGCCAAAAGGTGTGAACTCATGAACACGAGCCTGTCCCCAAGGGACTTCACGATGTCCCTCACTTCGCTCATCCCCCTCGGGTCGAGCCCCGTCGATGGCTCGTCCATGATGATGACCTGGGGGTCGCTGAGGAGGGTCGAAGCGACGTTGACCCGCTGCTTCATCCCCTTCGAGAACCCTCCCAGCTTCTTGTTCTCCCATTCCGTCATCTTGACCCGGCCGAGCGCCTCGTCGATTCTCTTGTTTCTCTCCCCGGCCGAGACCCCCCTTAGCTCGCAAAGCATGCTCAGGGCTTCCTTGGGCGTGAGCGCCGGATAGATTTCAGGGGTCTCGATCAGAGTCGAGCAGGAAGCGAGCGCCCCCTTCTTGTCCTTGCTGACGTCGACCCCGTTTATCAGGGCCGTCCCCTCCGTCGCCCCTATCAGGCCAGTGAACATCTTCATCGTGGTGGTCTTCCCTGCACCGTTTGGGCCGAGGAATCCCACGCACTTCGTCCCTTGGACCTTGATGTTCAGCCCTGAGACCGCAGCGAAGCTCCCGTACTTCTTAGAGAGCCCGACCGCTTCAAGAGAGGGGGCCATTTCCTGGGAAGGGGGCCGGTCCGGTGGTAATAAGCGTCGCGTGTTGATGATACGTTCCCCCAGTACCTCCGTCCCTACAGTTTGATTCCTTCCATCGTCTCACGGATCCAGTCTACGATCCGGTGGTATGCTTCGTTCCCCTTGTTACTGAGGGAAAAGACTTCGGCTCCGTCGTCCTGTCCCTCCCCCAAGGCTACGAACCCCTTCGACTGGAGCCACTCGAGGTACTCTGTGAACCTTGGGTAGTTCACCCCCAGGCGCATCTGGATGTTGGTCCTCTTCATTGGGGTGCCCTGCTCGTAGAGTATGTCCAGGAACCTGGCTACCACGTAGAGGTCTGGCCTGTCCAAACATATATCACAACGACTGAGTGAAAACCTGCATCTTCTCTTCGAATACCTTCCTCTGCTCTTCGAGGCGCGAAAGCTCCGTCTGGTACGTCTTCGTCCCCTCGTACCTGAAGTAGAGGAAGATGACGAGCGCCACCGCCACTCCGACGACGGGTCTGGCGACTATCGCAACCAAGACGAAGGAAAGCAGGCCGTAGATCAGCGCGTCCTGGGTCCTGGGCCGGGCGATCTCGGGGAGCGCGTCGAGCATCTTTCTAGTCGCGGCAAGCGCCTTCCAGGCCTCTTCGTGGCCCCCTGCCCCTCCCTTCAGCTGGTTGACCAGTTCCGACACCTCCCTCATCCTCGACTCGGTCCGCCTGTTGAGGATGGCCAGAGAGGCGACGACGGTTCCCACCCCGATCAAGATCGCGACCTCGAAGTAGGGGACGAACTGCTCCTTGTGTGCCACGAAGTAAGCGATGTCATACTCCGAGGCCACGTATGAAATGACCGCCGCCACGAGGAGGAAGAAGATCAAACCACCGTAGACCAGGGACTTCGCGATGACGAGGTGTCTCTCTCTCCGTCTCAGGTAGTCCGACCACCGTGAGCCGATGCGCCCTATGGCTTCCACGGACGCGAAGACTTCTCGCCTTCCTTCGTCCGCGATGGCGCCCATGGTCATGAGAGCATCCTCTTTCCCTAAAAGAGTAACGTGCTCCCGATACGTCCGAGGCTAGGAGACGACTTTCCTGAACAGGTAGAGGGTCGCCCCCAGCGACACCACGGCTATCCCTCCTACGTACCCGATGGCGTTGAGTATCTTCGTCCAGTCGAACCCGCTCAACGTCAGGGCCCTGACAGCGTCCACCGTATAGCTGATAGGGTTGAGCTGGGACACGGTCTGCATCCAGCTCTCCATCTGGCTCACTGGGACGAGGGCGGTGCTCATGAACAGCAGGGGGAAGGTCAGTATCCCTCCTAGACCGAAGACCGTTTCGGCGCTCTTGGTCCTGAGCCCTATGGTCAGGGATATGCCAGACCAGGCGAGGCCGAAGAAGGCCACGATCAGGAATATCATCAGCACGCCCGGAACCCCTGTGGTAAGGTCCGCGCCCAGGGCAAAGTACGCCAGCCCGAGGATGATGGCGGATTGAACGACGACCCTGAACGCGTCGCTCAGCAGCCTTCCGAAAAGAATCGCCGACCTGTTCACGGGAGTGACGAGGGCCTTCTCGAGGAAACCCGAGGTGAGGTCGTCGACCACCGACGTGCCAGATTGAAGGGCGCTCGAGAACCCGTTCTGCAGCACGATGCCGGCAAGGGCGAAGCTGGTGTAGGTGGCCCCGGGGAACCCCGCAGAGGATGCGAATAACGAGCCTGCCTTCGAGAACAGCGCGGTGAACAGGAAGAGGAAGATTATGGGCTGGAAGAGAGAGAAGAACAGAAGTATGGGGGTCCGGACCAGCTTCTTGATCGACCTGACGAACAGGACCCAGGTGTCGAAAGCCAGGGACATCTCCTAGTGCCTCCTCCCGAACCTTCCCATCATCTTCGATTGGGGCCTGACGAGCTCCTCCGCCCTTATTCTATGTCCTGTGTGCTTCAGGAACACGTCGTCCAAGCTTGGCCTCGAAAGATTGATGGAGGCGAGTTTGAGTCCTTTGGCGTCGAAGGACCTCACTATGTCGGGCACGAGGGTGCTCGCATTCATCGCGTAGACCGTTATCCCACCGTCCCCCTGGACGACCTCCTTGATGCCCGAGATCCCTTTCAGGACCCCCTGGGCGGTCTCCACGTTCCCGCCGTTCCCTTCGATGCTGAGCGTTATGGCGTCCGCGCCTATCTCTGCCTTGAGCTCCGAAGGCGACCCGCCGGTTATTATCTGGCCATGGTCGATGATCGCAAGCCTGTCGCAGAGCTTGTCAGCTTCTTCCAGGTATTGGGTGGTAAGGAATATCGCGATTCCGTCCTCCTTGTTCAGTTTCCTCAGGTATTTCCAGACGCCGGCCCTGGACTGGGGGTCCAGCCCGGTGGTCGGCTCGTCTAAGAACAGGAGCTTGGGTTTGTGGACGAGGGACGACGCCAGGTCGAGCCTCTTCTTCATCCCACCCGAATAGAACGCGGCCCTTCTGTCTGCCACGTCCGACAGCTCGACCAGCTTCAGGAGCTCGTCAACCCGGGCGTCAAGCTCCTTACCTCTCATGCCGTGCAGATTGCCCTGGAGGATCATGTTCTCTCTCCCCGTGAGGTCTCCGTCCACAACGGTCTCTTGGCTCTGGACGCCGATGAGCGGCCGTACCTTCTTGTCGGCGGAACCGATGTCGTGCCCCAGCACCGTGGCTTTGCCTCCCGTCTTCCTCAGAAGCGTGGTCAGGACCTTGATCGTCGTGCTCTTGCCAGCGCCGTTCGGGCCGAGGAATCCGAAGAATTCGCCGTCACCGACTGTGAAGTCTATTCCGTCGACCGCACGGGTACCGTCCCCGTACACCACTTCGAGCTTCTCAACGGAGATGACGTCGTTCAACTGCCTAACCCCTTCGGGTGCCGCGATTTAAGACTATCTGATACGATATCTTATACAAACTAATATAGCGCCCTACTTCCTCGAACGCCGGATGCCCCCCGAACGCCACTGGCTTCACCCACAGACGGTCCCCAGGGGTTTCCTCCGAATCTACATGCTGACCCTCCTCTCGAAGTCCCCCCAGTCTGGGTATTCGATCATCCAATCCATCGATGAACTGACTGAAGGAGCTTGGAGGCCCGGTCCGGGGACGATGTACCCCCTCCTGAAGGGCCTGCAGAGGGAGGGGTTGATCGCGTCGAAGGGAAGGGGACGCTCACGAAAGACGTACGTCCTGACTTCCAAGGGGGACCAGGAGCTTTCGGA
This sequence comes from uncultured Nitrosopumilales archaeon, assembly GCA_964477505.1. Classification (GTDB taxonomy): domain Archaea; phylum Thermoproteota; class Nitrososphaeria; order Nitrososphaerales; family Gagatemarchaeaceae; genus UBA183. The sequence continues at coordinate 7,001 of CAYZDN010000007.1, read as the reverse complement.
GGCCCGTAAGCAGATTGCGGGGATGGGGCGCAAAGATACGGTGATGGGTCGGCTCTTCTCCGACCTCCTTCCGGGAGACGTGTTCATGGCGATGATGATAAGGCGTTTCAGAGACAGCTCGGGGTTCATCCGGGAGAAGGTGGGCCAGATCCCAGCCAAAAAAAGGGCTCCGATCCTCCGCGAGCTCCGGCAGGTCCTCGCGTCGCAGGTGGACTGGATAGATAGAGAGCTCGACTCCGACCCCGGGCCGACGAGCGCCAAAGCCACCGGCTAGCTCTAGCTTTATGGTCTCCCTCCGAGGGGAGGCCCCGGCCTATGCGGAAGACCAAGATCATATGCACCATCGGCCCGGCCAGCAGAGACCCCAGGATCGTAAGGAAACTGATACCTCGAGTGGACATCTTCAGGATCAACTTCTCGCACGGCGACCTGGAAAGCCACCTCGACGAGATCAGAACGATCAGGACCGAGGCAAAGAAGGCCGCGCGGACGGTCGCTATCCTCCAGGACCTCCCTGGGCCTAAGATCCGCGTAGGCAAGATCGTGGATGGCTCGGTCGATCTGGCGCGTGGTTCCATCGTCGAGCTGACGTCGGCGGACGTGGCGGGGGACGCCGCTAAGGTCCCGGTCAACAACCCTGACCTCTTGAAGTCCTTGGAAAAAGGGGACGTCCTCCACCTCGCAGACGGCGTGATAAGACTGCGCGTGGAAGAAGCGAGCCAAGTTTCGGCCCGGTGCGTCGTTCTCGCAGGCGGCGTGCTGAGCTCTGGGAAAGGGGTCAACGCTCCCGGAGTGAAGCTGAAAGTCACCTACCCGACCGCTCTGGATGTCTCCTACCTCAGGTTCGGAGTCCGACAGGGGGTCGACTTCGTGGCAATCTCGTTCGTGAGGTCCCCTTCAGACGTTAGGGCTGTCCGGGGGCTCCTTCCTCCCCGCGGCCCGACCCTGATAGCGAAGATTGAGAAGAAGGAGGCGGTCACGAACCTACGCGAGATCATCGGCGAGGCCGACGGGGCGATGGTCGCCAGAGGGGACCTCGGGATTGAGGCTCCCATCGAGACAGTGCCGACGATTCAGAAGGCGGTCATAAGGTGGTGCAACGAGTCAGGGAAACCGGTCATAGTGGCGACCCAGATGTTGGTGAGCATGGTGAACTCCCCCGTCCCGAGCCGTGCCGAAGTCACAGACGTCTCGACCGCCATCCTCGACGGCACCGACGCGGTGATGCTCTCTGACGAGACCACGGTCGGCAAGTATCCCGTGGAATCCGTCCGGATGCTCGACAAGATAGCTAGGGCGACGGAGCGGGACCTTCATCCGTCCTTCCGCAGCCTTCCGGAGGCCGAGTCTGCCGAAACGGCCACGGCCATCGCGAGAGCCGCATGCAGCCTTGCGGACTACGTGGGGGCTAGGGCGATAGTGGCCCCGACCCAGACCGGGGCTACCGCACGGAGGGTCTCGATGTATCGGCCGTCGCACCCGATCGTAGCGATCTGCAGCGAGCCAAGGGTCGCCCGCACTTTGAATATCTATCGGGGGGTCCTTCCCGTCGTCATGAGGCCTGCGAAGGACCTGGACCGTCTCTTCGAGCAGGCCGACCAGGCGGCCGAAGGCCTCGGGCTGGCAAAGAAGGGGGAGCGCATAGTGGTGACATCCGGGACTCCCGGGATGATCGGGACGACCAACACGATCAAGGTCTCGGTCATCGGGAGCCGGGCCTAGCTCCCTACGAAATCCATCAACGTCGGACTCTTTTCCCTTCGCTTCGAAGGCTTCTTCCCTGACTCCTTGACCAGCTCCTTCATCCGGCTCTCCTTCTGCAGGGTGCTGTAGTAGTAGGACTCGTCTACGGTCCCCTCCGCCAGTAGGATGACGACCCGACCCTCGGTCGTCCTCCCCGTCCTTCCTCTCCGCTGGATGTACCTTATCTCCGAAGGGACAGCTTCGTAGAAGACGACCAGGTCCACGTCGGGGACGTGCAGCCCTTCCTCCCCTATGCTGCTGCTCACCAAGACCTTGAACTCTCCATCCCGGAAGAGCTCCAGCGTCTTCGACTGGAGTACCTGGTCCATCCCCTTGCTCCCCTCTCTGTCGGCCTGGCCGACGAACCTCCTTGCCGTGACCCCCTCCTTGTCAAGGGCTTTCACTATGTCTTCAATCGTGTCTCTGTACTGGGTGAACACGATCACCCTGGAATCGGGTTTTCTCCGAAGCAGTTGCTTCACCACGTCCACCGCCACGGAGACCTTGGGGTGCGGGATTGAAGCGAGCTTTAGCGCCTCCTCCTCCATCTTCAACCACTTCGGGTCCTTTACGAGCGAGGCGATCGCCTTTCCCTTGTCCGGCCTGTCCCTCATCTTGTCCAGGTACCTCAGGAGGGGGGGCGCCCCCTGGGTCTCTATCATCTCGAGGGCGTGCAGGATTGCGACCGCCTGGGCCTGGTTGATTATCGCGCCAAAGATGTACCCTTTCTGTCCCCCGCTCGCCTGCGCTTTGCTGAGCCTCGCGGAGATAGCTATCCTCGCCTCGAGGAGCGCCTTCTTGGAGACACGGTTGCTCCGCAAGAATCCTCCGTTCAGCAGCTTCTTCACCTTGTCATTGTACAGCTCCCTCAGCCTCAGGTTGGTCTCGTAGTACTCGTCTGGGACCCTGACCTTGATGGTCTCGATGCTCGTCCTTTCGACATAATCCTTGACGTCTTCGCTTTCCTCGCTCCTCGCTTCGACCGCTTCGATGAACAGGTTCCGTTTGATCTCGTTGATCTTTTCCTTCGAAGCCCCCGGCGAGGCTGTGAGCCCCATGATCAGAGGCCTCTCGGCCGACTCCTTGTACGCCGTCGCAAGCTTCGTGTAGGTGTAGTCTCTCACGCACCTGTGGGCTTCGTCGAAGACCGCTAACGCCACGTCCTTCAGCGAGACCCTACCGTGCCTGACGTCGTTGTAGACCGTCTGCGGGGTGGCGAAGATGACCTTCGACTTCATCCAAGCCACTTCCCTCTCTCCGGGGTCGACGGTCCCCGTGAGCGCAGTCATGGACTCCTTGGGGATCGTCATCCCCTCTTGGAACGTCCTGAAGTGCTGTAGGACGAGGGGGCGGGTAGGCGCCAGGACCATGACCTTCGCGCCGGGGCGCTGCTCCATGATTTGGGCTGCCACCATCATGGCGATCATCGTCTTTCCCAGCCCCGTAGGGAGGACCACCAGGGTGTTGGTCACGGCAGCGACTGAAGCGATTCTCTTCTGGTAGTCCCTGGCCTCCAATCCGGGAGAAAGCAAGCGACGACGCAGCCTGTTTTTTCGACTTTAAGTGTTGCTTCTGAAAGTCGAAATACCCCAGGTCGGGGGCCTAGCCATGGCCAGGTGGAGGCTCTTCGGCCTCGTTGTGTCGGCCGTCGGCCTGGTCGACGCCATCTACCTCCTTTCCGATTCTCTCTTCCCGTCGGTCCAGCTCTACTGTCCAACTTCAGGTGCCATAAACTGCGCCCTGGTGACTTCGAGCAGCTACAGCAGGTTCGCCGGCATACCGGTGGCCCTCTTGGGGGTCCTGTTCTTTGCAGGGATGCTCGTCGTGATGTGGCTGAACAATCCCACTCTGAACTACGTGCTGATGCCGATGTGGATGATTGGGGTCATATTCGTGGGGTACCTAGTCTACGCGGAAGTCTTCGCGCTGGACGCCATCTGCCTCTATTGCACCCTTGACCACATCTTGGCGCTGCTGTTGGGGGTCCCCGCCATCAAGCTGACGCTAGGGGACGAAGCATAGCTACGGGATGGAGCTGTTGTAAGCCGTGATGGCCGGATTGTTACAGACGGACCCTGGGTCCCCTCCGGTCGCTGCGCAGATCAGCGCGGTGTAGGCGTTCGCCGCCGTCATCACCCGATAGGAGAGCTGGCTCCCACTGGTACCCACCGACTGAATGTCTAGAGTCCAGTTCCCTCCCTTCCCGCTCCCGAGGTAGTCAGGGGCGTAGAAGGTTCCAGGGACCGCGTATTTGTTCCCTATGTCTACGAACGGGTACCCGCTGCCGTAGCCCGTGAACACGCTCGAGTAGTTGGACGGGATTGACTGCAGGTAGTTCCCCTGGGTCCTGGATTCGTGCTCGATGGGCTGGAAGACGACATAGCTGCTCGTGTAGGTGGAGCCTACGAAGGTGAACGTGTCCGTATTGGGGTACACGTCCGTGGACGACGACTGCATATACTGGAGCCCTGTGAAATTCCCGAACCTCATCAACGCGATTATCAGGGGCCACCTGGTGAAAGAGCAGTAGGGGCAGTACTCGGCGCCTATGTAGACGACGATCGGCTTTGACCCGACGTACCACGAGGTCCCCGAAGGGATCTTCACGAAGCTCGAGCCCGCAAGGGAAGGGTTGGTGGAACCGTAGGAAGCCGACGACGCGATGTTATAGAGCGACATGTAGTTCGATGACGTGACCGGAGTCCCTATCAGGGGATCCTGCGCCGAGAGGTTCTCGGCCACGTAAACGCCGATAACAAGGACGAAGACGACCACCACGACCGCGGTTATGTACAGCGCCTTCTTTCTGCGTTCCCGCCGGCGCATGTTTGCTCGCATGGACTGAATTTCCCGCCCCCCAGTTCCCCTTTTTAATCCATCGCGAATACGAAGTACGGTGTCTCAGAGGAGAGATGCGGGGGGTGGGACTTCACAATTTGTTGTGTTCAAAGCAGCTTCGTCTTGGAATTAGAAGCGGTGCGGTGGCGGGAATGCAACATGAAATATTGGCGACAATGTTCTAGGGTTTATTCTTTTGGACAAAAAATGAGGAGGGGGTCTACTTCCCTTCCTGAACCTCGAACGTCTCTTGGGGAAGGAGCCCATGGGCTTCTTTGTGCGCCTTCGTGATCGCATCCCTGTTCGGTGCGTCTGACAGGCAGAATATGGTTCCCTGCTTCTCGTCGAGCCAGTACATCTGGAACTTCACTCCATATTTGCCCTGCACCTTGAGGTCCTTCGCGTGTGCCTCTGCCACGTCTTTCAGTTTGACCCCCTTCATGTCCTTGTGCACGTCGATATACCGGGGCACAGAGCCACCACATTGGTTTACAGTATTATGATTTGCGGTCGCCGGAGCTTCAGCACACTAAATCATATTCGAAGCAGACGCTTTCGAGGTAGCCTAGTGCGGGGGTGGGACTCCAACACCTCTTGGATTCTTAGAAGGTAGCCAGGGCGATTCTGGTATCCGTCACAATCTGATGCACCTGAAGGATCAGCAGGGGTAGAGTGAAAGTAATTTGCGGGGGGTGGGACTTCACATTGTGTTGTGCGGAAATCCTTCCTCGCTCAATGCGAATATTGTGAACAGTTTCATTCCAATGCCTCCAGAGTGTCCGCGAACTTGGAGACGGACTTATTAGGCCCGCCTCTAACTGTCGCTCGAATGACCGGAGCGAAGGAACAGACGCTGGACGAGGACGTCAAGAGAGGAATGAGGACCCTAAAGTCGCTCGTAAAGGACCCTGCCAAGTTTGAGCGATGGGCTAACGAGACTCTCGACATGTCAAGGCTGCGCAAGAGATGAATGAAGATGTTGATGAATCCGTTCGTATTCTTGTCGACAACCTGATCCCCGTAGTCAAGAAAAGAATCCTGAGAGCTCTCGAGCGCTCGAGGGAAGATGCCGAATTCGAGCTAATGACTCTGGCCAGCTTGTTCACCATAAGAAGGGGCCTGAAGCGCCTGAGCAGGAAATAGAGTTCAGAACGCCAAACGGAGACGCTTTCACCGCTGTGATGGTACACAACTCACAGGACGAAGGGAGTTCCGTGAAACTAATGTGCGGGGGGTGGGACTCCAGATATACATGTAGTTCTCAAAGCACGTTCTCATGCTTTCTTGGCCGAATTCCTGCATCATCGGCTTGGATGATATGCTTGTGAATGAGTCCCGGTGGAAACGAATGTCAGTGTTTTGTTGGATATTCCGAAGACCACCAGCAGGTTTCCCCTGACTCTGTGACTCCAGTTGCAGAAGTAAGCCTTCCTTTCTAGGTGATGAGCTAAGGCGCGAGGGTCATCGGACGACAAAATCACTCTGACTGATTCCTCAACTTTTCCTCTCTGCGAGACTGTCAATTCCCTGAACCTCCTGACAAATTCTTCGGTGTATCTGACTCGCCTTGGCACAGCCTAGGCCTGCTTCGCAAGCGCCCTGAGGAATTCGACCGCGTCCTCACCCTTGGGAACTGCACGCACCCTTCCCTTCCGCATGTCTTCTACCCCCATCACGATGCTCTGTTCGAATCCCCGATCCAGCATAAGGAAGACGTTGGTAAGTATCTGGTCCTTGGGTTGCCCTTCCTTGGCAGCCCGGGAGACGTAGTCAATCACCTCTAGCAAGGAGCCTGCGGATATCTCAGCCGGGGGTGAAACAATCCCCCTAAGTGCCTCTTCGACGACCATGCTCAGGGCACCCCTCCTTCCTCCGTACTTGTCCTTGACTATCCTTCTAATCTCCCTGGCGATGTCTTCATCCACCCTTACCAGTAACTGAGCCATATCTTACGAAATCGTAGCATATCATTTAAGCTTTACCCGGTGGGCCGCCATATCATACTAATTGAACGAATCTGGAAGGGGGTTTGTGGATGTGCGGGGGTGGGATTCGAATGTGCCTACCCCCGACAGTAGACATGATTGTTGGGGATCAGGATTACAGAAGTAGATCTCCTAGAGATTCCATCGCTCGTTAGCCTCCGTACCTATCAAGATCCAGGAATGGGACGCCAACCCTGCCGTACGCTCCTTCGCTCCCTAGGATGGGGATGCCGAACCTCATTGCGGGCGCAGCGTGCAGAGAGTCGAAGTATCCGAGCGAGGGGTGAACGGACCGTAGCTCCTCCGCTGCCACGACGTCGGCAGCCTCTGTCGGGAGGAATTCCCTCACGCCATGACTGGCCAGGACGCCGTCCATGCTGGCGACCACGTCCTGCACCCTCAGAGGGGTCATGCCACGGGAGTAAAGGACAGCAC
>CAYZDN010000006.1:0-24149 GCA_964477505.1 uncultured Nitrosopumilales archaeon | reverse complement strand
GTCGGTCCCCCCGACGGCTATCCCTTCGAGTTCGGCGAAGAAGCCAGCGAGAGCGGCGGTGCCGAGCCGGAGCCAGTATAGCTTATCAAACGACGGAAGGGGCTGAGGACTCGTGGCCGAGCTATCGGGCTTCGAAGTCCTGGGGTTGCTCAATGAGATCGAAACGAACCTTAGGGGAGCCTATATTAACAATATCTACAAGATGGGGTCGTCTCATCTTATCAGGCTAAGGAACCCCGAGTCAGACGACGTCTGGCTCGTGGTGTCTCCAAGGCGCGGGGTCTGGCCGTCCAAGGGCGTCTCCGAGAAGAGCGAGACGGCCGAGTTCACGACCCGGCTCAGGCAGGAGCTGGAGAGGGCGAAGTTCGTGGGGGCGCACCAGGCGGACCTCGACAGGGTGTTCGAGCTCGAATTCGAAGGCAAGGAAAAGAGGACCCTTATCGTTGAGCTGATGCCCCCGGGGAACATCATCGTGGCCGGCCCCGACGGCAGGGTGCTCGTTTCGCAGGTCGAGGTCCGCACCCCCGCGCGCAGCGTGACCAGAGGGGCGCCCTATCGGCCCCCCGGACAGTCCCGCATCAGCCCCACAGATGTCAAGGCTGAAGCGATAACGACCATGGCGATGAGCGAGAAGACGGCAGGGAGCGCCATCGGGAGGCACGTCGCCCTCCCCAGGAAGTACGTCTCTGAATGCCTCGCGCGCCTCGGGCTCAAGGATGGTTCGCCGTCATCGAGCCTCGAAGGGAGGGAGAGCGAGGTCGTCCGCGCCCTGGGCGAGATGGTGGACGAGGCCCGGCGGAGCAGGAGGCCATGCATCTGCGAGACCCCCAACGGTGACGAGATATTCGTGGTCCCCCCGAAGGGGGCGAGGGTGAAAGAATCGGCCCCGACCATCGCCGAGCTCTGCGACAGGCTCTTCCTCCGGGAGGTAGAGACCGAAGTGGAACCGGATTCTCCCGCCGAGATCAAGCGGAAGGAGATGGTGGCGACGATCGCGAAGCTGAGATCCGAGTCCGCGCAGCTCCGAGACGAGGCCGCTGCGTTGAGAGAAGCGGCGGCAAGGGCGCGCGCCTCCCCTCTCCCACAGGCACTGCTCATCCTCAAGGGGGCGGGAGCGAAGCCCCCCCGAGACCCATCCTCCCCCGATTCCGTCGCTTCTTTCCTCTTCGACCGCGCAAAGGAGTCGGAGGCGAAAGCGTCGGCCGCGATGGGATCGGCGGAACGCCTGGAGAAGAAGACGGCGAGAGCGCCTGCGAAGGCACCTCCAAGGCCGAAGCTCCTCCCACGTCGGAGGCAGGAGTGGTACGAGAAGTTTAGATGGTTCTACACGAGCGGGGGAAAGTTGGCCATCGGAGGAAGGGACGCCCAGACGAATTCCCTCCTCATCAACCGGTATCTGGAAGACGACGACACCGTGTATCATGCGGACCTGTTCGGCTCTCCCTTCTTCATACTGAAGGAGGGGAAAAGGCAGAGCGACGAGGAGGTCAGAGAGGTGGCTCAGGCGACGGTCGCCTTCAGCAGCGCCTGGAAGACAGGGCTCGGCGCCGCTGATTCTTATTGGGTCACCAAGGACCAGGTCAAGACCGCCGCCCCCAGCGGCGAATACCTTCAGCGAGGCAGCTTCGGCATCGCAGGGAAGAAGAACTTCGTGACCAGGAACATCGTCGAGGCGGCGGTGGGGACGGACGACGGCGGAAGAGTCCTGGTAGGCCCCGAGGACGCGGTCAAGGCCCATGCGGCGCGCTATCTCGTCCTAAGGCCGCAGAGGGAAAAGGGGTCGGACACGGCGAAGCGGGTCGCGAAGGACCTGGCCGCCTTCTCCGACGGGGCCGTCCCGTCCGTCAGCATCGATGAGGTGCTTCGGATGCTCCCGACCGGGGGCGGTAAGATAATCAGAAGATCTGGAGCCTCACCTAACCAGGAGGCCCTATAGGCACTCCGCCACAAGCTCCGCCACGTCCTTCACGTCCATCCCCGTGTTCATGACCTTGGTGGTGTCGTCGAACATCGAGAGGCAGAACGGGCACTCGGTCGCGATCTCACTTGCTCCGGTGCCCTTGGCCTCCTCCGTCCTGATGGCGGCGATCGAACGCTGCTGTGGGACCTTGTACCAGTAGTTCGACCCCCCTGCCCCGCAGCAGAAGGTCTTCTCCTTCTTCCTCCCCATCTCCCTGACGTCAGACACGGTCGCGTTCAGGATTTCGCGGGGCTCCTCAAACACGTTGTTGTACCTTGACGCGTAGCAGGCGTCGTGCAGGGTCGCCGAGATGTTCCGTACCTTTTCTGCCGGGACCTTCACCCTGCCGCTCCTTATGAGGTCCGAGATGAGCTGGGTGTGGTAGACGACCTCGTAGTTCCCACCGAACTGGGGGTACTCGTTCTTCAACGAGTTGAAACAGTGAGGGCAGGTCGCTATGATCTTCTTGACCCCGTACGAGTTGAGCTTCTCTATGTTCTGGAAGACGAGCTCCTGGTACCTCCCTTCTTCTCCGACCCGCCGGGCAGGGTCCCCTGAGCACATCTCCTCGCTCCCCAGGATCGCGAACGAGACCCCGGCCTGTTTGAGAATCTTTGTGAGGGCCCTTGCTATCCTCTGTGCCCTCTGGTCGAAGGACGAAACGCACCCCACCCAGTAGAGGTACTCCGCCTTGGGGTTGGAGGCGAGGATGTCGACTCCCAGGCCCCGGGCCCAGTCCCCTCTAGCCGCGTTCTTGAAACCGTAGGGGTTCTGATTCTGGGCGAGGTTCTCAAGCATGGCGGACTTGTCCTTGTCCAGCCTGCCTTTCGCCACGAGGTCCCTCCTAAGCTCGTAGATCAGGTCGAGGTGCTTGACGCTGACCGGACAGCTGCTGACGCAGGCGCCGCATGAGGTGCATGACCAGAGCTCGTCCTCACCGACGGTTGTGAGGAGTTCGCCGGCTTCCTCCCTGGCCGCGAGTATGCTTGCCTTCCTCACCAGGACCCGAGGAGACAAGGGGCGGCCGGCCGCGGTCGCCGGGCAGGCAGCCTCACAGGCCCCTATCTCTACGCAAGAGTCGAAGGCAAGGCGCTGCTGGGGGTCGAAGTCGGAGACCTTGCTCACCCCGACGCTTACCTGAGATGCGTCCGTCTTCCCCGACATGACGTCGGCGAGGCTGAAGGGGGTCTTCATGGCGGCCAGAGGCTTGTCGAAGTTCCTCATGAGGTTCACGCTCGGCCTCGCATAGTAGACGGCGACGAGGGAGTTCCTGGCTGCGTCTAGCGCCTGGTCGAGGTAGACCAGGGAGGGGAACCAGACCAGGACGAGCTCCGACGTCGTCAGGGCGATCGCCACCATAAGGATGACCTGCAGGAAGTTGGAGGCTGAGGTGAAGGGCCCGCCCGACTTGAGCCCTTCTTCTACTCTCTTGCTCCGCGCGTAGACCTGGATCCTCCAGACGAATGAAGCGACCAAGCCGGCGATCAGCGGGACGGAGAGCGCCAGGAAGAGGAGCTTCAGCGGGTAGAGGGATTCCATGACGGGGTCGAAGACGGCGTTGGCGATGGTGAGGCCGATACCCAGGGCGATCGACAGGTGCATCAGGAAGACGGGGTCCCCCGTGGTCAGGCGCTTCGTCTCGTCTTTGGCGAGACCCATGAGGCGGTGGGGACCTAGGCTGGTGGAGGTCCGCCTGGAGTGAAGCATGATCGCGAGGCCGAAGACGGCGACGCTCGCGAGCGAAAGGAAGTAGACGGCCAGGTACCCGACGTCGAGCCCCGCCATTATTTCACCAGACGTCCCTGGGGGTTATAGGGTGTTCCAAGAAAGGGACCTTCAGCGCCTGCTCGCCAAGGCCTTCTTGATCGCCGGGACCAACTGATAGAGGTCCCCGACGATGCCGTAGTCAGCCGCCTGGAAGATCGGTGCGTCCTTGTCGGTGTTTATGGCGGCCACGACCCTGGAGTCCTTCATCCCGGCCGTATGCTGGAGCTGACCCGAGATCCCGACGGCGAGGTAGAGGTCGGGCTTCACCGTGACCCCGGTGAGACCGATGTGGTACTCCTCCGGGAGCCATCCGAGGTCGGAGGAGAGCGGCCTCGAGCACCCGAGGGCGCCGTGCATGTCGGTTGCCAGCTCCTCGAGCATCGGGAGGTCCTCTTTCTTCTTCACCCCTCTTCCGGCTGAGACTATGACCTTCGCCGCCTTCAGGTCGACGGCCCCGGCCGCCTTCTTCTCCCTGCTGAGGAGTCGGACCCTGGTTTGGATCTGGCCGACGTCGACCTCGGCCGTTGCGCCCGACGACGACTCGGTCCGAGGATAGTAGCCCACCTTCACCGTGGCGACCGCCGGGAAGGCGCATGCGACCTTCGCGACCACCTTCCCCGCATAGGCGTTCCTTTCGCCCGTCAGCGCCTTCCCATCGGAACCCACGTTAAAGACCTCCGACAGGCACCCCGCGCCTAGCTTTGCGGCCACCCTTGCAGCCACCTCTCGCCCGTTCCTCGTCGCCCCGATCAGGATCGCGGCGGGGTGTGCCTGCTTCGCCGCCTCCGCCAGCGCCTGGGCGGCGACTTCGGGAGAACCATCAGGTGGAGGGCCCTTGAGCAGGAGCCTCCCTCCAGGGGACCTGGTCCCGGGGCGGAGCGCCCCGATCTCGACAACGACGGCTTCGCCCGAAAGGGCCCTGGAAACTTCAAGCGCCGCCGATGCGGCTTCGTTTGACACCGCTTCGTTCTCCGAGTAGGCCCAGACCGTCTGGATCATTTTGCTAGGACTCCCTCTTTGGTGAGGGCCTCGACGAGCTTCGCAGCCGCTTCGTCCGGAGTCCCGTCGAGCATCACGTGCTTTCTGCTGGACTGCTGGGCCACCATTGACGCCACCGATGCATGCGTCCCTCCGGCGGGAAGGAGCTGGTCCCCGTTCAGTTCTTCCAGGGGCTTCTTCCCCGCCTGCATGATCTGGATGAGGGTTGGGTACCTCGGCTCGTTGATCTCGCTCACCACGGAGACGACCAGCGGGAGGGGGGCTTCGACGACCTCGACGCTGTCCTCCAGGGAACGCTCGACCTTGGCGGTCTGCCCTCCTACTTCGATCTTCCTGGCGTAGCTCACAAACGCTCCCCCCAGAGCCTCGCCGAGCATCGGCGCGACCAGTCCGCTGTACGTGTCGGAAGAACCCTCGGAGCAGAGGACCAGGTCGTACGGACCGGACTTCTTGATGGCTTCAGCGAGAAGATCCGCCGTGCGCGCGGAGTCGACAGCCGCTGGGTCTCCGGCGACCAGGACCCCCCTGTCGGCCCCCATGGCGAGCGCTTCCTTCATTGTCTTCTTGGCCTCGGCGGGGCCGACGGTGAATATCACGACCTCCCCCTGGTGCGCTGCCTTCAGCCTGAGCCCTTCTTCCACGGCGTTCTTGTCGAAGGTGCTCATCTTGCTGACCGCTCCCCCAAGGATGGGTTTCCCCCCAGAGTCGACCTTGAGCTCCGTCTCGTCTATGGCGTGCTTGACGCAGACTGCGATCTTCAAGAGCTCCTCGACATCTCCCGCCTCGCTATCAGCATCCTTAGGACCTCTGAAGTCCCCTCCCCGATGGTGAGGAGCCGGGCGTCCCGCCAGTGCCTGTGCACGTCGTCATCGGTGTAACCGTACCCCCCGTGGATCTGAATCGCATCGTCGCACACTTTGAGGGACATCTCGGTCGCGAAGACCTTCGCCTGAGAGGCCTCCGAAGAGTAGTCCTCTCCGAGGGCCTTAAGCTTCGAAGCGTAAAGGTAGAGCAGCCGGCCCGCGTTGATGTTCGTCTTCATGTCCGCGACTTTTTCCCTTATGAGCTGGAAGTCTGAAATCGACTTGCCGAAGGCCCGCCTCTGTTTTGCGTACGTCAGAGACTTGTCGTAGGCGAGCTGGGAAATCCCCACGTTGAGGGCAGCCACAACTATCCTGGCGCCGTGGAGCATCTCCTTGGCGTAGTCCGCCCCCTTCCCCTCGACCCCCACGAGGTTCTCCTCGGGAACTTGGCAGTCTGAGAATATCACCTCGTGCGTCTTGGACCCCCTCATCCCGAGCTTCTCCAGTTCCTTGCCGAACTTGAGCCCTTTGTTCGGGGCGTCCAGGACGAAGGCCGACGGGCCGTTCTTCGTCTTCGCGAGAATGAAGTAGACGTCCGCCTCCCCGGCGTTCGTGATGAACATCTTCGAACCGTTGATCACATACTCCCCACCCTTCTTCTCCGCCGTGGTGGCCATGGTCCCTGCGTCCGAACCAGAGGTTGGCTCGGTCAGCGCAAACGAAGCAAGCTTCTTCCCTGTGATGATCTTCTCGAGGCGGAGCTCCTTCTGGGCTCTGTTCCCGTACCGGTATATCCCTTCGGCCACCGCGTTGTGGATCTCGACGCTCAGGGCGATCGACGCGTCGGCCGCCCCCAAGAGCTCCACTGCCGTTGAATAGACGGAGAAAGGGAGTCCCAGCCCCCCATAGTCGCTCGGGAACGGGATCTGGGCCATCCCCTGCTCGAAGAGCTTCTTCCTCGGGGCCTGGATCGACGCTTCTCCGGCGTCGAGCTTGGGAGACAGAGGTAGGATCTCCTTCTCCATAAAGGCCCCCAACGAAGCAAGGACCTCGGAAAACTCCTGATGCCGCTCGGGCTCGAACATCTGCATGAGTCGGCGGTGCTCGGCGCTGTAGATCGCCAAGGTGTGACGCAAGAAGGCGCCGACTTCCGCGGAGATTTATGGGTTCTTCCTAATCCCGACGCCAAGCGCTAAAAGCGCAACCATGGGGCCGGGTCGGCATGGAGCTAGCCGAACGCCTCGCCAGATACGTCCTTTCCACCCGCTATCTGGATCTGGATGCCCGCACCGTGAAGGAGATGAAAGCGAGGGTCGTCGATGCGTTGGGGTGCGCCATCGGGGCCTACGCCGAGCGCCCCGTCGAGATCGCCCGCAGGACCGTGACGGGGTTCGGTAACGCCGGGAGCTCCAGGGTCCTCGGGACCAGTTCGAAAGCTCGTCCCGACCTGGCCACCTTCGTGAACGGGCTGATGATAAGGTACTTCGACTACAACGACACTTACCTCTCGAAGGAACCGGCCCACCCCAGCGACAACCTGGCCCCCTGCTTCTCTGTCGCGGAGTCCGAGGGCTCCACTGGGAAGGATGTCATAGCGGCGGCGGTCGCCGCCTACGAGGTCCAGTGCCGGCTCTGCGACGCGGCAGACATCAGGCACAGGGGGTGGGACCACGTCAACTACGGGCTTGCGTCGTCGTCCCTGGCCGCGTCCAAACTGATGGGGCTCGGGGCCAGACAGGCGACCCACGCCGTGAACATCGCCCTCAACGCGCACATCGCGATGAGACAGGTTCGGGCCGGGGAGCTCTCGATGTGGAAGGGGGCGTCCTTCGCCAACGCGGCTAGGAACGGGGTCTTCGCCGCCGCCCTCGCGAAGGAGGGGATGACGGGGCCGGCCCCCATCTTCGAGGGAGAGATGGGGTTCTTCGAGCAGGTCTCAGGCGAGTTCGAGCTCGACGTCGACGTGTTTGGGGGGAGGGGTGGAGGTTACAAGGTGAACGACACGTATGTGAAGTACTGGCCCGCGGAATACCACGCCCAGACGGCGGTGTGGGCGGCCCTGGAGGTGAGGAAGGGGGTCAAGGACTTCTCAGATGCGAAGTCGGTCCTCGTGGAGACGCACGAAGCAGGCTACGCCATACTCGGTAAGGACCGTGAGAAGTGGGCTCCGAAGACGAAGGAGACGGCGGACCACAGCCTTCCGTACATAGTGGCCATGGCTCTGCTCAGGGGCAGAATCGACAACGCCACCTACTCCCGGGCGAGCCTCGGGAACCCTGTCAACCTGGGCCTCGTCGAGAAGGTGAAGGTGGTGGAAGACCCCGGCCTGACCTCGATGTACCCCGCAAGGGGCATGCCGAATAGGATCACCGTGACGACGGTCGGGGGGAAGAAGGTCACCGCCCAGGTCGACGTCCCCAGAGGCCACCCGTTGAACCCGATGAGCAAAGAGGAGATCGACGAGAAGTTCATGAGGCTCACGGGGAGGTTCCTCGGCGAGCCTCGGGCCCGGTCCGCACTAGACAGCCTATGGGATCTTGAAAGCCTGAAGGAGGCGGGGGACGTCTTCGAACTTCTCAGGGTAAAGAAGGGCTAGAACATTTAAGCCGCTCGCGGTCGGCGCAGTCCGAATTGAGACTGGCTCTTGGCTTCAACCCGGTCCTCAGCCTCCAGGACGCCGCATCCATCGCATCAAAGGCGGAATCCCTTGGTTACGACTCCGTCTGGATGCACGAGAGCCTGTTTCAGCGAGACGTGGTCACCTATCTTTCGTGCATGGCCGGCGGGACGAAGAAGATCAGGCTCGGGTCGGGGGTCATCAACACCTACACCAGGCACCCGGTGACAGCGGCGACCACCTTCGCTACGCTCTCGGAGAGCTCCGGAGGGAGGGTGAACCTGGGGCTCGGGCTCGGGAGCTTCCCTACGATCCCGCTCATCGGCCATCAGATCTTCCCTGTGGAGAAGAGCAAGCCGCTGAAGAGGATAAAGGAATACGTACAGGTCATCAAGATGGTCTGGGAGGGGAACCGGGTGGACTTCGACGGGGAGTTCTTTCAGGTCCACAACCTGACCCTGGGGTTCAAAGCCAACGGCTCGGTCCCGATATTCATCGCGTCGCTCTCCCCGAAGACGCAGTCCTTCGCCGCAACCGTGGCGGACGGGGTCATACTCTCTCCCGCCCTGAACACCGCCTGGGGGACGGAGAGGATGGTGGAGAACGTCAAGCGCGGGGAGGAGAAGAGGGGGAAGACCGTGGAGAGGGCGTCGTACATGCTCACGTCGCTCGACCCTGACCCGGCGAAGGCGGCACAGGCGGTCAGGGACTACTACTTCTTCGTCTACCAGCTCTCGGAGGTGGTCCGCCCTGAAGCGCTCGCTCCCTACGGGGTAACCGAGGAGCGCCTGAAGCCCATGAGAGAGGCCTGGAAGAAAGGGGACGTGCCCGAAGCGAAGAGACTGGTCCCAGACGAGGCCATAGAAGCGCTCACGGTCACTGGGACCGGAGACCACGCCAGCGAGCGGTTGAAGGAGTATTCGGGCGCCGGGGTCACCCTCCCCATCGCCATGCCGATAGGGAACGTCGCCTACGCGATGAACGAGCTCCCTCGATAGCGCCTAGATCGAAAGAGTTGCCGGGACGAAGACGGCCAGCAGCAGGGATGCCATGTACAGCAGGGAGAACTTGAACGCCAGCCCCGCGGTCCTGGGGTCCGCGTTGTCCGGTACGCTTGGCGAGAACATCCTGGCGAGCTGACGCGCCTCGGGGGCGGTCAGGAAGACCGCGACGGACCAGATCGGGAGCAACCTCACAAGGACCCCCGCGGCCACCAGCGCGTAGGCGGCGCCCAGAAGGAGAGAGTAGAGCCGTTCCGCGCCTTTCGCCCCCAGGACGACGGCGATGGTCCTGTTACTTACCGAGCCGTCATAGGCTGTGTCCCGGATGTTGTTGGCGAGCAGGACAAGCGCGACGAAGATTCCGATGGGGATCGCTGCCAGGACGGGGGTCGACGAGGCGGCCCCGGTTTCCGTCATGTAGGACCCCAGCGGGATGAGCAGGCCCCACATCGCGAACACCGTCACCTCCCCCAGAGCTCGCGCCTTCAGGACGACGGGGTCGGCCGTGTAGAAGACGCTCCCGATTATCCCCGCCGACAGCAACACCAGAATTGAGACGTTGCTGGCGTAGGCAAGGTAGACTCCGGCTAGAAGGGTCACGGCATAGAGCCCCAGCGAGAACCCGAGGATCGTGCTGAGCGGCGCCTGGCCGAAGGCGGCAGGGTGCAGCCTGTACTTCGTGGTGGGAGCACCTTCCCGGTCTACGCCGTGCCTGACGTCGAAGAAATCGTTAAGGACGTTGGTAGCGGCGTGGAACGCCACCATCCCGCCCAGGGTCAGAAGATAGATCAGCGGGTTGAAACGTCCGGCCAATGCCGCCACCAGGGTCCCCATGGTGACCGCGGAGAACGTCATGGTGAAGGACCATGGTCTCGTCGAGATGAACGCCGTCTTGGGGTCCACGGCTGTGCCCCCAATCTGGAGTGGGCTTTAACGGTAGCAGTCAGGTGCAGAGCGCTTATCCCGGCTCCCCCTAACCCCTTGGGGTTTGACCGGTCCTTCCAGGCTAGCCTACGGACTGGCCGCCGTCGTCGTCTCGATGTTTGTTCTCCTCACGGTCCCCCGAGGGTACTTCGCCGCCGCAACCTTTGCGTCGACAGGAGTCATGTTGGGATCCGCCTGGGCCCTGGGGGCCCTAGGTTCACCCTCCAAGCTCCGCTATGGGTCGATCGTGCTCGGGGTCGCGACCGCTGGTGCGCTGTACCTCGTGTTCTACCTCGGAGGGGCGGCGGTGGACGCGTTCCATCCGCTCGGTGTCACGTCGGCGTCCGAGTCGACGATCTACTCCCTCATCGCCTCCCCCTCGAATCCTCTCCTCCTTCAGGTCGCCCTCCTCCTCTTCGACTCGGCTGGGTTCGAATCGTTCTTCCGAGGGGTCCTCCAGGCCAGGCTCCAGGCCAGGTACGGCGCCTATGCGGCCCCAGCGGTCGCCCTCTTGGACGCGGCCGTGCACATTGTCACCCTGAATCCTATCTGGGTGGGAGGGACGTTCCTGACCGACCTCTTCTGGGGGCTCACTTTCCACTACGGCAAGGGGCTCCAGGGGAGCTTTGCCAGCCACCTGCTCTGGGACCTCGCGATCTTCATGGTACGACCGATAACATAGTCAGGACAGAACTTCTCATATAACCACGGGCCCCGCGTCAGACATCGATGGCGGCCGGGAAGCTGCTCTGGGAGCCTGAACCTGCTTTCGCGAGGAAGACGAACATCGCCGCGTTCAGGAAGTGGCTCGAGAAGCGCGGCCAGAGCTTCGCCGGCTACAACGAGCTCTGGAACTGGTCGGTGGAAGACCTCGAGGGGTTCTGGGGGTCCGTTTGGAAGTATTTCGACGTCGCAGACGCCGACTATCCTGTCCTAGCAGAGAAGAAGATGCCCGGAGCCAGGTGGTTCGAGGGGTCGG
The DNA here is from genome assembly GCA_964477505.1 of uncultured Nitrosopumilales archaeon. GTDB lineage: Archaea > Thermoproteota > Nitrososphaeria > Nitrososphaerales > Gagatemarchaeaceae > UBA183. Next base: position 13,099 of record CAYZDN010000006.1, on the reverse strand, counting down.
AGCTCAACTATGCGGAGTACCTGTTCCGCAGGAAGAGGGAGGGGGACGCTCTGATTTCAAAGGCGGAAAGGAAGCCTCTGCGGACGGTGTCCTGGCAGGAGCTCGAAAAGAAGACCGCCTCCCTTGCCGCACACCTGAAGGGGATGGGGGTGGGAGCCGGAGACAGGGTGGCGGCCTACCTCCCGAACGCTCCCGAGGCGGTGACCGCGTTCTTGGCGTGCGCGGCCATCGGCGCCATCTGGTCCTGTAGCTCGCCTGACTTCGGCGCCCCCGCCGTCGTCGACAGGTTCAGTCAGATAGAGCCGAAGGCGCTGATCGCAACCGACGGGTACAGCTACGGCGGAAAGTGGTTCGACAGGACTGAGGCGGTTAGGTCCATCGTGAACTCGCTGCCGACCCTCAAGAACACGATACACGTCCGGGGGACGGGCGAAAGCGAACCGTTGGCGGGGTCCGTCCCCTGGGACGACGCCGTGGCGGGGAAGGCGAACCCCGAGTACGAGTCGCTCCCCTTCGACCACCCTCTGTGGATACTCTACTCCTCCGGGACGACCGGGCTCCCGAAGCCCATCGTCCATGGGCATGGAGGGATACTCGTCCAGCACCTGAAGGAGGTGTCGATGCACCTCGATGTACGCCCCGGAGACCGGTTCTTCTGGTTCACGACGACCGGGTGGATGATGTGGAACCTCCTGCTGGGAGGTCTCTTCCAGGGGGCTTCCATCGTGCTGTACAATGGGAGCCCATCTTTCCCCGACCTCGATTCGCTGTGGGACCTGGTCGACAAGACGCAAACCACGTTCATGGGGGGGAGCGCAGCATACTTTTCCTCGTGCCAGAAGGAAGAACTCGAGCCCAGGTCATCTCATTCGCTGGGGAAGCTGAGAGGGATAGGGTCCACCGGGTCTCCCCTCGCCCCCGAATCCTTCGAATGGGTCTACTCGTCGGCAAAAGAGGACGTTTGGCTCGCGTCGGTCAGCGGAGGCACGGACGTCTGTTCGGGCTTCGCCGAAGGGTGCCCCATCCTCCCCGTTCACTCCGGTGAGATCCAATGCAGGGCGCTCGGCTCCAAGGTTGAGGCATACGACGAGACAGGCAACCCCGTGATCGGGCAGGTGGGGGAGCTGGTCTTGACCGAGCCCATCCCGAGCATGCCCCTTTACCTCTGGGGAGACGAGGACGGGAGCAGATACAAGGAAAGCTACTTCGGCCTTTATCCAGGGGTCTGGAGGCACGGGGACTGGATCGAGATCACCAAGAGAGGGACCTGCATCATCTACGGCCGTTCTGACGCGACCATAAAGCGGATGGGGGTGAGGATGGGGACGAGCGAGATCTACAGGGCGGTGGAGTCCATCCATGAGGTGGCAGATTCCATGGCCGTCGACCTGGGGGGAGAGGGCGGTGAGGGGGAGCTCATGCTGTTCGTTTCAGTCGCCCGGGGGAGGATGTTGGACCCCGAGCTCGAGTCGAAGATACGGGCGAAGATACGGTCTGACCTTTCCCCCAGATACGTCCCAGACCGAATCATTCAGGCGCCCGGCATCCCGAGGACCCTGAACGGGAAGAAGCTGGAGGTCCCCGTGAAGAGGATCCTGACGGGAGGGGACCCGGACAAGGTCCTGAACAGGGACTCCATCGCCGACCCGGCGGCTCTCGAATTCTACATCGAACTGGCGAAGTCGAGGGCCGGTGCCCGCCGTCCTTCAACTCCGGCCCAGCGTTAGTGGAAGATGATTAATACCCACGAGGAGACGGCCGAGTCCGTGCCGGCGCAGAGGAAGGTCTATGCCATTTCCGGCGGTGTCACCAAGTTCGCGAAGGCCCATCCCGACATGGACTTCCGGCTGATGGTGAAAAGGGCCTACGACTATGCCATGAAGGACGTCCCCAACCTTGACGCGAAGGACATCGGAAGCAGCAGGATTTCATACTTCTCAGACCACTTCGCAAGGCAATTGAAGGCCGCCTCAATGGTGCAGGACTATCTGGGGCTCAACCCCAGGGACTCGAGAAGGATCGAATGGGGAGGAGCCACCGGAGGACATGCGATACAGGCCGGGTGGGAGGCGATCGCCAGCGGGAGGAACGACGTATGTCTGGTCGCAGGGTTCGAGACGATGTCTCATGTTCAGACCTGGAAGGGGAACGAGTTCATCGCGCTTGCTTCGGACACGAACTTCGACTACCCTGTGGGAGGGTTCTACACCGGCTATTACGCCCTGATGGTCCAGCGGCACATCTACGAATACCTGAGGAAGAGGAAGTTCGCGGACGTCAAGGACGAGAAGAAGGCCCAGAAGGCTGCGACGAAGGAAGCTCGGAGGATTATGGCCATGGTCTCCGTAAAGAATCACGTCAACGCTCTGCATAATCCATACTCGCAGTACCCGCAGAAGCTCACAATGAAGCAAGCGCTCGGGAGCGAAGCGATCTCGTTTCCGCTCGACAGATCGATGATATGCACCATGAGCGACGGCGCCGCAGTGATGATCCTGGCGTCAGAAGACGCCGCAAAGAAGTACACCGACCACCCGGTCCTGATCAGCGGGGTCGGGACAGGGACGGACACCATGAGGTTGTCAGACAGGCCCCATGGCAAGGTCCCGCTCTTTCCCTGGGAGACGGCGGCGTACTACTCCGACCTCGAATACCCTGGGGTACATTCGTTCCGTGCGGGTAGGGTGGCGGCCCTTGAAGCGTACAAGAACGCAGGAATCACCAACCCGAAGGAGGAGCTCGACTTCGTCGAGCTGCACGACGCCTACGCCAGCTCGGAGGTCCAGACCTACGAGGACATCGGGCTTTGCAGGTATGGGGAAGGGTACGATTTCGTGGACAAGGGGCGCCCATTCCTGGAAGGCGTCGATTACGGGATGGAGCTCCCCAACAAGGGGGATATGCCGGTCAACCCCTCGGGAGGGCTGATCGCATGCGGTCACCCGGTAGGGGCGACGGGGATAATGCAGGGGGTCTTCGCCTTCTGGCAGCTCCAGGGGAGCATCGGGAAGCACTTCGGGAACGACAGGCTGCAGGTCAAGGACGCGAAGCGGGGACTGATCCACTCCCACGCAGGGACAGGGAGCTCCGTCACCGTGACCGTGATGGAGAGAGAGTAAAGTTGCCGGGGCCGCGAAAGTTCACGAAGTTCAGGGACGTCATGAAGGAGGTTGAGAAGCGGGGGGCCGCGCTATACAAGAATCCAGTGGGGACGGAGGACCTGGTCGTACTTTCCCCGTATAACATAAAGTACATTCACAGCTATGCTCAGGACACCCCGTTCTTCCTGGGGCTCGCCAAGGGGAGGCTCAGGGGGAGCGAGTGCACCCACTGCCGCTACAAGTACGCCACCCCGAGAAGCCACTGCATGAACTGCGGGCATGAGACGAACTGGTTCGAACTCCCCCTGAAGGGGAGGGTCCATTCGTGGACTACCTGCTACTTCGGCAGCGAGGAGTTCCTGAAGGAGACGCCGTTCAACCTTGCCATGGTGGAGTTCGATGGGGTCGACACGCTGCTGCTTTCGAGACTCAAGGGGGTCGAAGAGAAGGACATCTTCATCGGGATGGACGTGAAAGCCCAGTTCAGGAAGTCCCCGCGCTACCTCGTCTCGGACGTCTATTTCGTCCCCGACGGGCGCAAAGCCCGCTAGACCGGAGTAAGCCACTTCAAGTACCGCTTGATCTTTCCGTGAACCGCCCGGTCGTAGAGCTTCGCAACCCTGTCGGTGACAGGGGTGCCGTTGTACCCGATCCTCCTTCCGTCAATCTCGCTCACTCTGGCGATCCCGGCCGCGGTCCCGCTGAAGAACACTTCGTCCGAGGTGTAGAGCTCCTCCCTGGTAGCGTCGTTCCTGTAGAACCTTATCTTCTCGTCGTAGGCGAACTGGATGACCGTGTCCCGGGTTATCCCCCGTAGTATCCCCGAGCTTGCCGGAGGGGTGCTCAGGACGTCGTCCTTCACCCTGAACACATTCTCCCCGGGCCCTTCGGCGACCTTCCCGTCGGTGTTAAGGAGTATGGCCTCGTCGTAGCCGCCCGCCAGCGCCTGCATCTTCGCCAGGGCCGAGTTGGCGTAGTTGGCCGAGCACTTCGCCTGCACCGGCATCGTCCTGGGATCTATCCTGGCCCAGCTCGACACCGTCGCCCTCACCCCCTTCTTGGAGGTGTCTCCGAGATAAGCGCCCCATTCCCAAGACCCGATTGCCACAGAAATCTTGCTCGTTAGAGGGTTCAACCCCATCTCACCGTAGCCTGTGAACGCGATGGGGCGGACGTATGCCTCCTTCGATCCGTTGGCCCTCACGAGGTCGACGCAAGCTCGCGTGAGTTCCTTCGCGGAATAACCGAGCTCCAACCTATAGATCTTGGCGCTGTTGAGAAACCGCTCGATGTGCTCCCCGAGCCTGAAGAGGGCGGTGCCATCGGGGGTCTTGAAGGAACGAATCCCCTCGAAGACGGCAGTGCCGTAGTGAAGGCCGTGGGTGAGAACGTGGATTTTCGCGTCGTCCCAATCGACAAACTTCCCGTCCATCCAGATCTTGCTCTGCGCCTTCAACGTAAAACGACGGCCGATTCTGACTCTATTTAGGGAAAGCGCCTAAGGCGGCGAGCCGTTTAATATCGTGCATTGACGAAGCCGGACAACATGCAGCAGCCGGTAATCATCTCCGCGTGCAGGACGCCGATAGGGAAGTTCGGCAAGGCGCTCGTCGGTGTCTCAGCGACCCAGCTCGGTGCCCTGGTGGTCGAGGAAGCGCTCAGGAGGGCGAAAGTGAACTCGAAGGAGGTGGACGAGGTCATAATGGGGAACGTGGTGTCGGCTGGGCTGGGACAGAACCCGGCGAGGCAGTCTGCAATCCACGCCGGCGTGCCGTTCGGGGTCGGTTCGTTCACGCTGAACAAGGTCTGCGGGTCGGGTCTCAAGGCGGTGATGCTGGCCGCCCAGTCCATCAAGGCCGGGGACAACCAGGTCGTGGTGGCCGGAGGGATGGAGAGCATGAGCAACGCGCCGTACCTCGCCAAGGGGGTGAGGTGGGGGACAAAATTCGGGGACGCCAGGCTCCTCGACGCCATGATCGCAGACGGCCTCTGGGACGTCTACCACAACTACCATATGGGGATCACAGGGGAGCTCGTGGCCAAAAAGTACGGAATCGGGAGGAAGGAGGCGGACGCTTTTTCGATGGAGAGCCACCTGAAGGCCGCGAAAGCCTCGGCTTCCGGACTGTTCGACCCCGAAATCGTGAAGGTGAAGATAGCGAAAGAGGGGGGAGAGGTGGCGGAGTTCGCGCGGGACGAGGGGCCCAGGGCCGACACAACGATGGAGAAGCTGGGTAGGCTGAAGCCCGTCTTCAAACCCGAGGGCGTCCTCACGGCCGGGAATTCGTCCCAGCTCAGCGACGGGGCCTCTGCGGTGGTCGTGACTTCGCAGGAGACCGCGGACAAGCTAGGCGCGAAACCTCTCGCGAGAATCGTCGCCTATGGGACGGGGGGGCTGGAGCCCGCCCGGGTGATGGAGGCGCCCATACCAGCTACCAGAGCCCTCCTCAGCAAGACCAAGATGACGGTCGATGACATGGACCTGTTCGAGCACAACGAGGCCTATTCGACGGCGTCGATAGCCGTCAGGAAGGCCCTCGGGGTCGACCCCGCGAGGTTCAACGTGAACGGGGGGGCCGTCGCGCTGGGCCACCCCATCGGGTGCAGCGGGGCGAGGGTCCTGACGACCATGATCTACGGGCTCAAGAGGGCGGGGAAGAAGACCGGGCTGGCTACCCTCTGCCTCGGCGGAGGCAACGCCGTCTCGATGATCATCGAGGCGTGAGTTCGCGGAGCTTCCTCCGAAGGACCTTCCCGATGAGGGTCTTCGGGAGCTCGTTCACGAATTCGACCTTCTTGGGCACCTTGAACTTCGCGAGGCGCGTCTGGCAGAAGTCGATGATCTCCTGTTCGGCGACCTTCTTCGACGGGTCTTTGAGGACGACGAAAGCCTTCACCGCCTCTCCGCTGAATTCGTCTGGGATTCCCACGACCCCCGCCTCTTTGACGTCGGGGTGCTCGAAGAGGACGTCCTCGACCTCCCTCGGGTAGACCTTGAGGCCCCCGACGTTGACCATGTCCTTCTTCCTGTCGACAATGTAGAAGTAGCCGTCTTCGTCCATCTTCGCGATGTCCCCCGTGAGGAACCAACCGTCCTTCAGGACCGACTTCGTCTCCGCATCCTGGTTCCAGTACCCCTTCATGATCTGGGGCCCCTTCACGGCGAGTTCCCCTACCTCTCCCATTCCGAGCTCATTGCCGCTGTCGTCGATGTTGACTATCTTGGCGTCGGTGTCGCTGAACGGCGGGCCGATCGAGCCGTCCTTCACAACCCCCTTGGTCAGCGGGTTCACGTGGGTGACCGGGCTCGTCTCCGAGAGGCCGTAGCCTTCCACAAGGTTCCCTCCTGTCAGGCTCATGAACTTCTTCCTTACCGCCGGAGGGAGGGCCGAACCCCCCGACATGCACGCCCGGACCGAGCGGAGGTCGAAGCTGCTCGCGTTGGGCTTGCTGTTGATGGCGATGTACATGGCCGGGGCGCCGGAGAAGAGGGTCACCTTCAGTTTCTGGATGGTCTTCATCACCTCTTCGACATGAAAGCTAGGCAGGAGGACGACGGAGGCCCCCACGGCGATCGGCATGTTCATGGTGACCGTCATCCCATAGATGTGGAAGAGGGGGAGGACGCTCAGCGAGACGTCCTTCTCCGTGACGGGGAAGAGCGCGACTCCGTACATCGCGTTCGAGACGAGGTTGTAGTGGGTCAGCATCGCCCCCTTCGCGACCCCCGTCGTCCCCCCCGTGTACTGGAGCAGGGCGACGTCGTTGACCGGGTCTACGGCAGGGTACTCCGAGACCGGTTTGTTCGACTCGACCAGCTTCACGAAATCGAGGGTGTCGGCTCGGGAGATGTCCTTGATCCCGACCAGCCCGGCGAAGGGTTTCTTGAGCGGCGGGATGTAGTCCGCGAGACCTGTGGTGATCACGTGCTTGAGCTTGAGCCTCGCCCTGCACCCCTCGAGGCTCTTGTAGAGGTCGAGCCCCTTGGCCACCGTCCGCGAGGCGAGGACCACCTCCGCTCCCGAGTCTCTTATCTGGAACTCCAGTTCCCTCTCCTTGTAGACGGGGTTGCACATCACAAGGATTCCGCCCGCTTTGAGGACACCGTAGTAGGCGAAGACGAGCTGGGGGGTGTTCGGCATGAATATCGCGACCCTGTCGCCGCGTTTTACCCCGAGTGAGGCGAGAGCAGAAGCGAACCTAGACGATATCTCGTCCGCCTGGGAATAGGTGAAGTTCCTCCCTTGGTAGTGGAGGCATGTGTTGTCCGGGTGCGCCTTGGCCGAGTCGGTGAGAAGGGCGTAGAGCGGCCGCTTCTCCGGGGGCGGGAAAGAATACCTTCCGTCCAGCTCGGTCTTCGTCCAAGGACGACCGGCCAGCCGCTGCAACGGCCCGCTGTGCGCCAAAACTCGCCTTAAGGGTATCCCCTAAGACTAGCTTCCGTTCGGTGGACTAGGATTAAGTATAAACGCCAATGGTTTCGCGTCGAAGCGAGATGTCTCAGGCCGGCGAGAAGTATCTTGTCCTTTGCGTCGACAGGGACGACGACCTTGGGACGAAGGCGGGGGTCCGGTCTCCGGTCGTGGGGCGGGAGCCGGCCCTCGCGGCCGCCACCAGGCTCGCCCTTTCTGACCCGGAGGAGGCGGACGCCAATGCGATCTTCGCCGCCGTGAGGAAGTACGACGAGCTCGTCAAGACGAAGGCGGAGTGCGAGGTCGCCATAGTCTGCGGGGACGTCAACCGCGGGTTCGAGGCCGACAGGAAGCTCGGGAAGGAGGTCGCCGGGGTTCTCGCCGGTTCCGACTACTCGGGGGTGGTGCTCGTGTCCGACGGGGGAGAAGACGAGCAGGTCATCCCCATCATCCAGAGCTACAAGCCGATAGTCTCGGTCCAGAGGGTCACCGTCAAGCACAGCGAGACGGTGGAGGAGACGTACCAGGTGCTGGGGAGATACCTCAGGATGCTCGTCTTCGACCCTCACTATTCGAAATATGCCCTGGGGGTCCCCGGGCTGATCTTCGTCCTGGCGGGGATCCTCATCGCGCTGGGTCACGCCACGGAAGCCGGGCTCGGCACCCTGCTCATCCTCGGAGGGGCGTTCCTGGTGAGGGGGTTCGGGGTGGATAGGACCGTGGCCGGGATGCTGCAGAGGGGACCCACGGGATACATCAGGCTCATCTCGATGTTAGGCGCGGTACTTGTGGTGATCGCGGGGCTTGACACAGGGTACGTGTCGATGACGAGCGACACGCAGGCCGTCATGGCCGTGACCAAGGACGCCTCGCAATTCTTCGTCTACGGAGGGACGCTGATCGGGTACTTCATCTCCGGGAGCCTTAACCTCGTCTGGACCGGGGTGGCGATCTACGGGATCGGTGCCCTTCTGTCACACGCGGCGCGGAGGAGCATCAGGTGGCGGAGGGACGCCTACGCCTTGGTGATACTTGGGACGCTCTATTTTCCCGTCCTCACCTTTTCCAACTTCCTGGTGAAGGGGAGTCAGGAGGCGACCTTCTTTCTCATCTCCTATGTCCTCCTCGGGCTGGCGATGATCTTCGTACTCACGATTTCAATCTATCCGCGCGTCCGCACGAGAACCCCGACAGACCCCGAGTAGCCCATGCTCGAATCAGCGCTAAGATACCTTGGCGCATACAAGGTCTACGAAGGCAGGCTGAAGGGCCAGGTGGAGGCGGAGGAGACCCCGAGCCATATAGGGATAATCCTGGACGGGAACAGGCGCTGGGCCCAGAACCAGGGGATTGAGCAGGGGCTCGGGCACGAAGAGGGTGCCAACAGGGCGGAGGAGCTCCTCGACTGGTGCCACGACCTCGGGATAAAGACGGTGACCCTCTACGTACTCTCGACGGAGAACCTGGACAGGCCCCCCGACGAGCTCAGAGAGCTCTTCCTGCTGATCAAGGCGAGGCTGGAGAGGCTGCTCAGCGACGAGAGGATCGTCAGGTACAAGGTCAACGTGAGGGCCATCGGCCACCTCGACCTCCTCCCCGACTCCATCGTGGGCCTTCTTTCGGCCATCGAGAAGAAGACTGCAGACTACAACGACCACTACCTGAACATAGCCATCGCCTACGGCGGTAGGGCAGAGATAACGGACATGGTGCGGTCAGTAGCCCGGGACGTGAAGTCCGGGGAGCTCAGCCCAGATTCCATCACCGAGGACACCGTGTCGAAGAGGCTCTACACCTCGTACCTTCCCAACCCCGAACCCGACCTGATCATCCGGACCTCCGGGGAGGAGAGGACCAGCGGGTTCCTGCTCTGGCAGGGGGCGTACTCGGAGCTCGTGTTCGTAGACGTGTTCTGGCCGGCGTTCAGGCTCATCGACCTCCTCAGGGCGATCAGGACCTATCAGAAGAGGAGGCGGAGGTTCGGCCGATGAAAAACTGTTATAACGGAACGCCCAGACGGGGAAAGACAGATTGAAGGTAACCCTCGGGACGCTCAAGGACAAAGGGGACGACCTCGTCTCGTTCCTGGAGCCTAGAGTCGGAGCCAAGCCGTCTCTCTCGGGAGACTCCATCGAGATCGAGGACGGGAGCCTGAGGGAGGGGGTGAGGCCGCGTCAGGTTAAGACGTACATCAAGAGGTTTCTCTACATGAAGGGGGTCAGGAAGAAGTACAGGGTCTTCGTCGCGGGGAAGGAGCTCACCATCCAGGAGATAGAGGTGGGTGAAGAGGAAGAAGAAGAGAAGAAAGGAAAACCAAAGAAGCCCGAAGGAGCGCCGATCGAGGAAGCGAAGTCCGAGGAGCCTGAGGAACCGGCGCCGGAGCCCGCCAAGGAGGCGGAGGCCGAGGAGCCGAAGGCCAAGCCCAAGAAGGCGGCCGCCAAGAAGCCTCGCGCGAAAAAGAAGAAAGGAGACTAACCCGGGCGGGCGTCCCTCGCCCGTTTCAGCCTCTTCTCACGGAGCAGGGCCCTGAGATAGTTCCTCGACTCCCGCAGGTCCTTCAGCGCCTGACGAAAGTCCCCGAGGGCGAAGCTGTCGGTGCCTTTTCTGAGGTTCTTCAGGGCGAACTGGAGCGCCTGCCTTTCGTCGGGGACCGCGTACCCCTTGAGCCGGACGAGCCTCCCCGGAGACTCCTCGTCGAGGTCGAACTTGATGAACGCCACGCTCTTCTCTATCTTCAGGTACGCGAGCCATATGGACCTCAGCTGCTCGGCCGACGGCTCCCCCGCCATCCCCCGTATCGCGGACTCGACCAGCCTCCCAGCGGCCTCGAGGTCCGCGCTCGTCTCGTCCCTCCACTCACTCAACTACGAGCCCCCTGGCGGGGAGGCTAGACAAAGAATTTGGTTTCCACGCGTCTAGATTTATAACCAACACGAGGGCGGGCGCAAACGATTGCCGAAAAAGGACGACCAGAGGATCGGAGGAGCATGCTACGTCGGTCTCGACTCCCTCCTCGAGCTCGGCAGGCTCTCGTGCGCCCTAGAGCGCGCCCCGTTTCCGCTCTTCGCGTTCAAGCATGGGAAGGCGACGAGGATAGCGGCACAGGCTGACCTCTTCATGGGGACCCCCATCTTCTACTATTTCGACAACGGAAAGGTGGACGAGTTCCTCGCCTACAGGATAACGGGCGAGGGGGAAGAGGTCCAGCTCGTGAACTCGGCGAGCAACGCCTCGTACCTTTACGCCCCTGTCATCAGGGTACAGAAGATGCCCAAGGTCCTCGACCCCAAGGACGACTTCCAGGACAAGTTCATGTCAATCGAGGTGGAGAACATCCCCAGCCTCGTGAAGGTGGGTGCCTACAAGACCCTCTTCGAGGAGCCACCGCTCCCCCTCTTCGCCTTCAGGGAAGGTGACGATTGGGTGATAGGGACCTTCGCCCGCATCGATGACTACGAGGAGGCGTCCATCTTCTTCTACACCAGGGTCAAGGAGGAACCGTCGGGGTTCCTGAGGTACAGCTACGACAAGATAACCGAGACCACCTACGTCAAGCGGACCGACGAACCGGGGTTCCATTACATCAAGGTGGTGAAGCTCACGGGATCGCACCCCCTGGTGCAGTTCTAGGCGGCCCCGTTCAGGAAGTTCTCCGCGTCGCTGAGGGTAATCTTCGAGTTGCCATAGGACGCACGTTCGAGCGCCTCCTTGTAATGGAACCACCCGAACGCCTGGTGCTCGAAAGAGATCTTCACCTTCGCCACGGAGGTAGAAGCGAGGAGGTACACCACCTGCTTGTGCACGTTCTTCCCGTCCCTCCTGTAAAAGTACTCGATCACCTTGCGGAACCCCGGGACGATCCTGACCTCGCCCAGCCCGGTCTCCTCGTTTACCTCCCTGAGGACCGTCTGCAGCTCGCTCTCCCCCTTCTCCACCCCTCCCTTGGGGAAGTCCCAGCGGCCGGCGTTCTGGAGCAGGAGGTAGAGCCTTCGGTCCCCGGCCTCCCTGTAGACGACGGCCCCGGCGGACCTTTCCTCCATCCCCGCGAAGATTTTGCGAGCCGATTAATATCGTTGGCCCTGGGGGTTTGACGGCGGCATGCGGTTCGTCGGCAGGCTGAAGGACAAGGTCCAGAAGGAGAACCTCTGGTTCTTCATACTTGCCCTCCTGTCGACGGACGAGAGGTATGGGTTCGAGCTCAGGCGCCAGATCAACGAGGAGTTCGGGTTTTGGAGCGGGAACGTGACGGCATACCGGGTCCTCTACGACCTTGAGAAGGCGAAGCTGGTTACGGCTGAGCTGAGGGACAGGAGGAGGTACTACAGGATCACCGAAAAGGGGCGCAAGGAGCTCATGGGGGCGAGGTCGTTCCTGCGGAGCCTCCTCGAGGAGACGGGGGAGCCAAGGGGGGCCCCGAGTGACGGGCCGTCCGTTCCGGCAGATGTTTTACAACGGTAAAATAGTGGTCGTGGACCACCGGCAGGAGAGGGGTTAGCAGCTGTCGAAGATCAAGGTCGCCGTCGCCGGGGTGGGGAACTGCGCCTCGGCCCTCATCCAGGGGCTGCAGTACTATTCTGAGAGGGGGCCAGAGGAGGGGCTCACCTACTGGGACGTCGGCGGTTACACCCCGAAGGATATCGAATTCGTCGCCGCCTTCGACGTGAACTCGAAGAAGGTGGGTAAGGACCTGTCTCAGGCGATCCTGCAGCACCCGAACAACACCGTGAAGATAACGGACGTACCGGACCTAGGGGTCAGGGTGAAGAAAGGACCCGTCCTCGACGGCATAGGGAAGTACCTCAAGGACGTCGTCAGGGTTTCAGGAGAGCAGGAAGCGGACGTGGTCCAGGAGCTGAAGGAGACGGGAGCAGACGTGCTCGTGAACTATCTCCCGGTGGGGAGCACCGCGGCGTCGCAGGCGTACGCCCAGGCCGCCCTGGATGCCGGGGCCGCCTTCGTCAACGCCATCCCCGTGTTCATAGCGTCGAACGATTCGTGGGCAGCCAAGTTCGCCAAGGCCGGGCTCCCAGTCGCGGGGGACGACGTCATGAGCCAAGTTGGGGCAACGGTCCTGCACAAGACCCTGGTGAAGATGGCCGTCGACCGGGGGGTGAAGGTTGACGAGACATACCAGCTCAACATAGGCGGGGACACCGACTTCCTCAACATGCTCGAGGAGAGCAGGCTGAAGGACAAGCGAGAGAGCAAGACCAGCGCCGTGAGGGCGATGTCGCCCTACGAGGTGCCCACGAGGATAGGGCCCAGCGACTACGTCCCGTTCCTCGACAACGACAAGGTCTGCTACGTGTGGATGAAGGGGAAGTACTTCGGCGGGACAACGGTGAGGCTCGATGTGAAGCTCCACGTGGTCGACGCCTACGACAGCGGAGGCGTGATGGTGGATGCGGTCAGGGGCGCCAAGCTGGCCCTCGACAGGAAGGTCTCGGGGCAGCTTACGAGCCTGTCAGCGTTCTGCTTCAAGCATCCTCCGGTGCAGATGCCCTACAACGAAGCCAAAGCCGCCTTCGAAGAGTTTACTTCTGGGAAGCGGGAGCGATAGGACCAGCGAGCCGCCTGACGTAGAAC
>CAYZDN010000005.1:0-11472 GCA_964477505.1 uncultured Nitrosopumilales archaeon | reverse complement strand
ACATAGAGGAGCTGAAGGTCAAGCTAGCCAAGCTCCAGGAGAACAAGAAGTCGATGCTGTCGGAGCTCGAGGCGCGGAAGGACGTCTGGAAGAAGGCTATGGAGGACCTGGTCGAAGCGGTCGACCCGGCGTATCAGACGGTCCTTTCCGCCGCCGATGCCAGCGGCTTCATCAAGTTCGAACTGGCCGACGCGATCGAAGACGCAGGCCTCGACCTCTACGTAGGGTTCCGAGGAGGGGCGCCTACGACGCTGGACCCCTTCACCCAGAGCGGAGGGGAGCGGTCGGTGGCGCTCATGGCCTTCATTCTATCCCTCCAAGCGAGGATAGTCTCCCCCCTGAGGGCGATGGACGAGTTCGACATACACATGGACCCCAAGAACAGGGAGGCCATGTTCAAGATGATTCTCTCGCAGATGAAGCAGAGGGAGGCGTCTCAGTACATCGTCATCACCCCGTCGCTACTGACGGTCTTCGACAGGAGCGCCCACGTCATCACCGTCCAGGCCGTCCACGGGCCTTCAGAAGTGAAGGAGCTGAAGTAGCGTGGAGCAGACCAAGCTCGACGACTACCTCAGGGTGATCGAGCTCTGCAAGGACGTCGAGACGAGCAGCGCCAACCCCTTCGACGTGGACATAAGAGAGAAGATACTCATACTTAGGCAGCGGCTCCCTGAGCTGAAGCTCCTGGACGAGCTGCTGGTCGACTCCGAGGCGATGCTCGAGTTAACCCAGATCGTGAAGCTGCAGGACCAGTGGCTCAAGCAGAGGGCGAGCGCTCTGTACATCGACCCCCTCCTCATCCAGCTCAAGCTGAAGCTCCTCCCCAAGGAGGCGCTCTCAGAAGCGTTCGTCAAGTGCTGGCACCCTGTGGCCCAGGTCGACCAGCTTTCCCCCCGAGGACTGGAGAAGGCCTTCGTGTACTGGCGGGAGCTCACCCCTATCTCCGAGCGGTTCAAGGACCAGTTCGGGACCTACGGGATCGGGCCGGGGGTGGTGGACTACTCCGACCTGGTCAGCCTGGGGGTTTTCACGAAAGAACAGTTCGAGACCCAACTGGCCGAACTGCACGACGAGCTCCTCCAGAAGTCGAACGGGGACTGGGTCGACTATCGTGGGTTCATCTGGGACGAAACCTTCGAATCCAAAGTAAGGCGCGCTTACCTGCTCGCGTTCCTGATCAGCGAGGGAAGGGCCCTCCTCAAGACCGAGCCCTTGTCAGGGAAGATCTGGACGAAGGGACTTGCGGAAAAGGTGAGAGGGGTCCCGAAATCCATCGCAATCTCGATAACGGGTGAAAGTTGATGGAAGCAGAAAGCGCAGACAAGGCTCTCCTTGAGCGGAAGGTCAGGAGGGCGTTCCAGGTCCTTGTACTGCAGCGGGGCCGGAACCCCGGGGTCAAGGGGTGGGAGATGAAACGGTACCTGGGAAGGGAGTATCGCAAGATAATCGAGGTCCTCTCAGAGGATGTCTCGCCCATGGGGCTGGAAGTGTTCGAGGTCAAGGGGCCTGACGGGACCGACGATTCGTCCAGGTTCATGCTCCGGTTCAAGGAGCCTCCCACCATCAGCGAAGCGGAGACGTCGGGGATCAGGATAGATGACCTGGCAGTCCTGGCGGCTGCCATCGCCTTCATCAACTCGAAGCAGGGGCGCGTCGCGCGGCGCGAGGTAGAGCAGTTTCTCAGAGAGAAGTTCCCCCGCTGGCGGGTTGACTACTCTCTCGACAGGTACGTCAAAAGGGGGTACCTGGAGCAGGACGAACGCGGAATGCTCCATATCGGATGGAGGACGCGCGCGGAAGTGGACGAGAAGACCCTGATGACCCTGATACTCTCGCGGGCTCAGGAAGCGGCGAAGAAGTAGCGTCTGCGTAGCGCCTCCCTCTCCCCTTCGATCACCAGCTCTATGACGTCTGTCCCATCCTTCCGCATCTTGGTCAAGAGGGCCGAAGCATCTGAAAGCCTGACCCCCCTCCCGGCCAAGACAATGTCGGCGGGGTGGCCGAACTCCTTCCTCAGGTCTGACGCCTTCCTCAACCCCTCGATCACCTTCAGCCTGTTCCCTCGGATGTCCGCCCTGCTCCTGGCTTTCATCGCCAGCGAGAAGACGTTCTCATAGGAATCGGTCGACAGCCCCAGGGACTGCTTGCTGCAGGCGGGACACTTCTCGAGCCCTTCCAGGTCGGCCACCTTCCTGAGCTCCAGGAAGTTCCAGCAGTTCGTGCAGACCGCGACCAGGAACGTCTCGTTCACCCTGGCCCTCGTCGACTGCTTCAGCAGCGCCTTCAGCCTCTCCGGGGACACAATCTCTCCCCTCCTGCTGATCTCCTCGACCCCGATTCTTGCGATGGGGGTGAGTCCCTCGTACTCCACGAGCTTCACTTCTATCGCTCCCGTGTGGACCTTCTCGACGACGTCCGCCGCCCCCTGGAGGTCGAAGTCATCGTGGAATATCATGCTCATGGCCTCCTCGTACACCGGGGTGTCGCGCAGCGCTTCGATTATCCCCGAGATGGACACGCTAGCGTAGTCGGCATCCTTTGCGATGGCCCCACACTTCTTCCCAGCATGAATCAGCCGCCTCTTGAAGATCCCACTCCTTTCGACGGCTTTCTCCGTGATAGCTCCAAGGTCGAGCTTGTTCAGCTCTTCGAGCACCGACGACGCTGTCTGGGGGGACACGTCTGCTTCAATCACTATCCGGTAAGGGTCCTGGTGTACGGCGACCGATTGTCCTATCTGCTCAGAGATGAGGTACCCTAACACCCGGGCCAGGAGCCTGTTCACCCTGTGCCCGAAGGCCGCCTGTATGACGAGGTACCGGTCCCACTTCTCGATCGTGATCAGCCTCTCCGACGGTATGGGGAGCTTCGCCGCCTGCTGTTCGGCCACCTCCTTCAGGGCTTCCTGCATCGTCTCCCTCGACACAGGATAGGTCCTCGCCAGCTCGTCGAGGTACCTCGCTTCCGCCCCCTTCCCGAGCTCTTCGGCATACCTCCTGCGGACCATCCCGACCTCTGCCGCCACCTCCAGCGGGACCGGGATTTCGTCCCCCACCCAGTTGGGGACAGCCCCGGTAGGGTCCTCCTCCGCCTTCACGTACACCTTATTCCCGTAAATCTGATCGACCTTCCAGCACCTTCCGGCCTCCACGAACTTGACCCCGACCTCCCCATACTCTGAGACGAACGCCTCGTCGAGGGTCCCCACGAAGTTGTCCCCCTCTATCACGAGGTATTGCTTCTCGTCGGGGATCATCGACAGATTGTCGAAGTAGTACTGGAACAGAGGTTTGACGTCGCGCGCTCGGAACACCTTCCCGTCAGACTCGCTGTAGTAAGCGAGGCGCGGGTACCTTTCTCTCATGTAGGTGAGGACCTTCTTTAGCCTCGCGGCGTCTAGGTCGGCGTAGGCGTAGCTCCGTTTCAGGAGCGCCAATATATCGTCGAAGTTCCAGCTGCTCTGCTCGATGAGCAGCCCCGCGACCTGGTGTATCGCGACGTCGTATGGTTTGAACACAGGCTCAAGAGGCTCGAGCTCCCCCATCACTGACTTCCTGCAGAGCACGGCCGCCTCCAGCGTGTCATCGGAGTCCTGGGTGATGACAAACCCGTTAGAGATCTCCCCCACCTTGTGCCCGCTCCTGCCAACCCTCTGGATGAGCCTGGTGACCTGCCTCGGGGAGTTGTACTGGACAACGCACTCAAGGAACCCGATGTCGATCCCCAGCTCGAGGCTGCTCGTGCAAATCACCCCCAGCAGCTTTCCTTCTTTGAGGCCCCTCTCCACCGCCTCTCGCGTCGCTTTGGACAGTGAGCTGTGGTGGACGGCTATGGGGAACTCGGGGTCCCACACACGGAACCTGCTCGACAGCGCCTCGGCCTCCGACCTGGTGTTGGTGAAGATCAGCACGGCCTTGTACTTCTCGACCAGCTCCCTCACGGTCCTCAGCCTGGCGGCGACCTCGGGGTAGGAATAGATGGCGTCGGCGAGGACCCTGTCGTCCGCCGTCGCCCTCGGGGCCGCCACCTGAAGTGAGAGGCTCTTCTCCACGGGGACCCTGACGACTTCACACCGCCTCCCCGCTCCCACCAGGAATTGTGCGACCTTCTCTGGAGACCCAACGGTCGCAGAGAGCCCGACCACCTGGAACTCCTTCTCGGCTACGTCCCTCAGCCTCTCCAGGCCCACGCTCAACTGGCTCCCCCTCTTGTCTTCGGAGAGCTCGTGCGCCTCGTCGACCACGACCCATCGGAGCTTCGAGAGGTTCTGCCTTATCCTTCGCCCGACGAGCATTATCTGCAGCGTCTCCGGGGTCGTGATCAGGATGTCCGGGGGTGCGAAGCTCAGGTTGGTCCTTTCGGCCTGCGAGCTGTCCCCGTGCCTGACGCCCAGCCTTATGTCGAACCGCTTGCACCACCACTGCATCCTGTCAAGCATGTCCCTGTTGAGGGCCCTGAGCGGCGTGATGTAGAGCAGCTTCGTCCCCTTCTCCCTCGACTCCTCCCTGATCATGGCGTCCAGTATCGGGAGGAGGGCGGCCTCAGTCTTTCCAGTCCCTGTCGGGGCCATCAGAAGGGCGTTCTTCCCTTCTCTCACAATGGGCAGGAGCATCTCTTGAGGGTCGGTGGGGGCATCGAACCCCCTTTCCTTCAAGGCGGCGACGAGCGGCGGTGCAAGTAGTTGGAAGGCGTTCTGGCCGCTCAAGTCAAACCGCCCCTCCTGCGGGTCGATGAAGCGCAAATAGACAAGAAAGCGGACGAAACCTCCGAAACTTCTCCAATAAGTTTGCGGTCTCTGACGGGTGCATGGGGAGGGCAGATTGAAAGTGATTCGTCCTGCCGAAATCGCTTTAAATAACAGACTATAACATACGTTATCGGAGAATGTCCCGCCTCATCAGCCCGTATGAGATAGTGGCGAAGTCGGCCCTTCCTGCCCTTAGGGCCATGGTGGCTAAGAGGCTCCAGGGAGACTACCACCTCACTCAGCAGCAGGTGGCCCGGCGGCTCGGGGTGACCCAGGCGTCGATAAGCAACTACGCCCGTAAGACGCGGGGGATGATGGTGAACCTAGAGGGCGACCCCACAGTGTCGAAGGCGGCAGACAAGATCGCGAAAGAGCTCTCTTCTGAAACCTCCGACGCGAGAGAAGCGCTCAGGTCCATGACAGAGGTCTTGGACTACATCCGCTTCAACAAGCTGATGTGCATCCTCCACGGAGACCTGGAACCGGGGTTCCAGGTGGAAGGGTGCTACGCCTGCGAAGGAAACTTCTCCGGAAAGGATTTTGACCGGCTCAAGGTACTAGTCGGCAGCTGAGCTTGCTAACTGGAAAGCCCGACTGGCTCACGGTAACACCCCCGACGGGAGAGAACTATCAGGACCTAAAGGGGCTCTTCCGAAACCTAAACCTACACACCGTCTGCGAAGAAGCGCACTGCCCTAACGTCCACGAGTGCTGGGGAGGAGGGACGGCCACCCTCATGCTCATGGGGGACGTGTGCTCCCGCGCGTGCCGGTTCTGCATGGTATCGCCAGGCAAACCGAACGGGGTGCTCGACGTACTCGAGCCGGAGAACGTTGCATTCGCCCTCTCGCAGATGGGTCTGACCTACGTCGTCCTCACGTCGGTCGACAGGGACGACCTCCCTGACGGGGGTGCCTCACACTTCGCCAAAACCATCAGACTCGTGAAAGAAAAGACCCCGGGGATGCTGGTGGAGGTACTTATCCCCGACTTCCAGGGGGACCTGCATGACCTCGGGAAGGTAGTCGACGCCCGGCCGGACGTCATCGCCCACAACATCGAAACGACCATGACCCTGACCCCGACCGTCAGGGACCCACGGGCACACTACTGGCAGTCCCTGTCTGTCCTCAGGAACGTGAAAAAGCTCAACCCGCGCCTCCATACGAAGTCGTCCATCATGGTGGGGCTCGGCGAGTCGGAGGAAGAGGTGACCCAGGCCATGGTCCACCTAAGACAGGCCGACGTGGACTTCCTCACCGTCGGGCAGTACCTCCGCCCCTCCCCCAGGCACCTGAAGGTGCTCGAATACGTGAACCCCGAGCAGTTCGCCCGATACAAGGAGATCGGGGAGGGTCTGGGGTTCCTCTACGTCGCGTCCGGTCCTTTGGTCCGCAGCAGCTACAGGGCAGGGGAGTTCTTCATCAGGACGGCGATGGAAAACGTCCCGCGACGGCGCCAGTCTTATATCGACGCGAGGGAGGAAAGGAGCGTTTGACCCAAGAGGACTTCATGAAAGGGTCGGGGTCCGACGCCGTGCCAAGGATCTTCAGCGAAGCCGACTTCAAGTTCACCAAGGCGGAAGACTTCATCTTTCAGAGGCTCACTCCAGAGGGGACCCTCAAAGGCAAGGACCCGAACCTCTCCCCTGAGGCCCTTAGGCGCCTCTACGAGCAGCTCGTCTTCGGGAGGCTCTTCGACGAGAAGGCGACCAACCTTTCGACCCTCCGCGAAATCGGGACCTACGCCCCGGGCAAGGGGCAGGAAGCTAGCCAGGTAGGGCCCGTCAACGCACTGGAAAAGGGGGACTGGTACGTCCCGATGTACAGAGACTCTGCTGGCATGCTCGCCTTCGGGATGCCTCCTCTGAAGCTCCTGCTCTACTGGGGAGGGGACGAGAGAGGGATGCAGATTCCGGAGAACCTCAACATGCTCCCCCTCGCGGTGCCGGTCGCGACCCAGCTCCCGCACGCAGCCGGGCTGGCGATGGCCAAGCGCATCCTCGGGGAGGATGCCGTAACGTTCGTCGTTACCGGGGACGGGGGGACGTCGAAGGCCGACTTTCATGAGGCGCTGAACATCGCCGGGGTCAATGACCTTCCAGTCGTCTTCGGCGTTGAGAACAACCAGTGGGCGCTCTCGGTGAAGCGAAGCGCCCAGACCGCGTCGAAGACCATAGCCCAGAAGGCGGTCGCCTACGGATTCGAAGGGATCCTCGTCGACGGGAATGACGTCATAGCTTCCTACGAGGCTACGAAGTACGCGGTAGACAAGGCGAGGAGGGGAGGGGGCCCCACTCTAATCGAATACTCGACCTACAGGATGGGACCGCACACAACCGCCGAGCTGGTGTCCAACAAGCTGAAGGCGCCTGAGGAAATCGCAGAGTGGGAGAGACGCAGCCCGATCACCAGGTTCGAGAAGTACCTCAGGTCGAAGAGCATCCTAGACGACCGATCGGTGGCCGCGGTGGGAGAGGCCGCGCAGGTCAGGATGAGCGACGCCGTCGCCGACTACCGTGCGACCCCGCCTCCTGACCCGGTGTCGATCTTCGAGTACACCTACTCCTCCCCGACCCCCAACCTGGTCGATGAGAGAAAGGAGAACTTCGGCGTGGGAGGGGAACCGCAGGTCGCAGTCCCCGAACCTACGGTCTCAGGGGGCAAGCCCGGCGTGAACATCAGGAACGCCGTCAACATGGCCCTGAGGGAAGGGATGAAGCGCGACAAGAAAGTCGTGGTCTTCGGGGAGGACGTCGGCGCGAACGGCGGGGTCTTCCAGGTTACCAGGGGGCTCCTCGACGAATTCGGGGGAGACAGGGTCTTCGACACCCCCTTGGCCGAGCTCAGCATCGGCGGCATCTTCGTGGGGCTGTCGATCGGGGGCCTGGTCCCCGTCGCAGAGTTCCAGTTCGACAACTTCTCGCTCCCCGCCTTCGACCAGATCTTCAGCCACATCGCGAGGATGAGGAACAGGACCAGAGGGAGGTTCGCGCCGAGAGGGGTCATCAGGTTCCCTTACGGCGCAGGGATAAGGCCCCCCGAGCTCCATTCAGAGTCCCCGGAGGCTTACTTCGCCCACACGCCAGGCCTGAAGGTCGTCATCCCCTCGACCCCCTACGACGCCAAGGGGCTGCTCGCCTCGGCTCTGAACGAGCCCGACCCGGTCGTGTTCATGGAGCCAAAGAAGATCTACGACTCCCCCAAAATGGAGGTCCCCGAAGTTGATTATCGCATCCCCATCGGCAAGGCCAAGGTGGTAAGGGAGGGGAACGACGTCACCCTGGTCTCCTACGGCTCGATGATGGTGCCGACGACCCAGGCAGCTGAGGCGCTTCAGAGCGAGAAGTCGATATCAGCCGAGGTGATCGACCTCCGGACCATCTCTCCAATCGACCACCCGGCGATAATCGGTTCCGTGCAAAAGACGGGGAGGCTGGTGGTCGTCCACGAAGCCCCGCGCAACGTGGGCTTGGGCGCCGAGATTGCCGCCACGGTCGCGGAGAGGGCGCTCGACTACCTGAAGTCTCCGATAAAGAGGGTGACAGGCTACGACATCCCGATCCCCCTGGCCCGGCTCGAGGACAACTACATCCCCAGCAAAGAAAGGGTGATGAAAGCGGCCCTGGAACTGGTCAGCTACTGAGGACGGGGCATGCAGAGTTTTTAACCTCCCAACCAATCGAGCAATCAGCAATGGAGTTCAAGCTCCCAGATCTGGGCGAGGGGATTACAGAGGGGGAGGTCATCAAGTGGATGGCCAAAGAAGGGGACCAGGTCAAGGAAGACCAGCCGATCGTGGAGGTGATGACGGACAAAGTCAACGTCCAGATCCCGTCACCGAGGTCAGGGAAGGTCGCCAAGATCATGGTGAAAGAAGGAGACGTCGCCAAGGTCGGGCAGACTATAATGGTGATCGACGATGGAAGCGGAGGCACCGCACCTCCAACTGCGCCCCCCGTCCCTGCGGCAAAGGCACCAATTGCCGCACCCCCCGTCCAGGCCCCGGCCTCCGTCGCACCCCTGGGCGTCCTGGCCACTCCGGCGACCCGAAGGCTGGCGAGGGAGCTAGGCATCGACATCACGACGGTTAGCGGGTCGGGACCTGCAGGGAGGATAACCGACGAAGACGTCAGGCGGTCTGTCTCGAGGTCGGGCTCGTCAACGGTCACCGTCCAGGCTCCCGCTCCATCAGGCGCGAAAGGGGGGGCTAAGGAGGAGGTCGTCCCGTTGCGGGGGCTGAGGAGGACCATCTCCGAGAGGATGGCGAAGTCGCTCAGGACCACAGCACAGGTGACGCACGTGGACGAAGCCGACGTCACCGAACTCGTCCTGCTCCGCGAGGCGCTCAAGGGGAGCGCGGAGAAGAGAGAGGTCCGCCTAACGTACCTTCCCTTCATCATCAAGGCGCTCGTCCCCGCCCTGAGGGAGTTCCCATACGTCAACTCGTCGCTGGACGAGGCGGCCGGGAGCATAGTTCTGAAGAAGTACTACAACATCGGGGTCGCCACCGACACCGAACAGGGGCTGGTCGTCCCCGTCGTGAAGGACGTCGACAGGAAGGACATCTTCGAGCTGGCTGGAGAGATTGAGAAGCTCTCGGCCAAGGCCCGGAGCGCCCAGCTGTCTCTTGACGACGTCCACGGGTCGACCTTCACCATCACGAACGTCGGGGCCATCGGAGGGCTTTTCGCAACCCCCATCATCAACGTCCCCGAGGTGGCCATCCTGGGGCTACACAAGATAGCCAAGCGGCCCGTCGTCCGGGAAGGCAAGATCGAGATAAGGGACACCACCTACTTCTCCCTCTCGTTCGACCACAGGGTCTTCGACGGGGCCTATGCGGCGAGGTTCACCAGCAGGGTCGTAGAGACCGTCCAGGACACGAAGAAACTGCTGGCCGAAGTCCTATAGGCGCGCCTCCCAGCAATGTTTAAGCCGATACGGAGCCGCGACGTTCTAGGAAACCAGTTGATTGAAGCGGACGTTGCCATAGTCGGCGGCGGTCCCGGCGGTTACGTGTGCGGCATCAGGGCCGCCCAGCTAGGGCTCAGGACGGTCGTCATCGAAGCAGACAGGCTCGGGGGAGAGTGCGTGAACTACGGCTGCATCCCTTCGAAGTCCCTCATCACGGTCGCCAAGCTCGTCGACAAGGTGAAGGAGGCGGAGAAGTATGGGGTCCGCGCCTCGGGTGTGAGCGTAGACTTCGCCCAGATGCAGAAGTGGAAGTCGGAGGTCATCGGGAAGCTGGTCAGCGGCATCGAGTTTCTCCTTCGAAGCTACCACGCGACGGTGATCATGGGAGAGGCGGAAGTCGCTTCGAAAGGCAGGCTCGTGGTGACGACTTCTAAAGGAAAGGAAGAAGTCTCGTACAAGAATCTCGTGATCGCCACCGGGACCAGGTCGTCCAGCCTCCCCGGGCTCGAGTTCGACGGAGATCTCGTGATAAGCTCCAAGGACGGGCTCGACCTGAAAGCCGCGCCTAGGCGCCTGCTCATCGTCGGTGGAGGGGCCATCGGGCTCGAGTTCGCGTCAATGTTCCAGAAGCTCGGGAGCTCGATCACCGTCGTGGAGATCATGGACCAGCTGCTCCCGGGGAGCGACCCCGAGGTGGTGAGGGTCGTGCACCGGAAGTTCGAGGGGAAAGGCGGAAAGGTGCACCTGAAGTCGAAAGTAACGAAGCTGACGAAGAAAGGGTCTGAGGTCGAAGTCGAGATTGAGACCCCAGAAGGCAAGATCACCCTCGTCGTCGACAAGGTCCTGGTGAGCGTCGGGCGCAAGCCGCGGACCGACAAGATGAACCTGCAGGCGCTGGGGGTGCGGACCGACCCGAGGGGCTATATCGTCACCGACCAGAAGATGCAGACGAGCGCCCAGGGGGTGTACGCCATAGGCGACGTGAGGGGACCCCCGTTGCTTGAGCATAAGGCGACCAAGGAGGGGATCGTCGCCGCGGAATGCATGGCCGGCCTCCCGTCAGCCGCAGACTGGAAGGTGATACCCGACGCCGTCTTCTGCGACCCAGAGGTGGCCAGCGTGGGGCTGAGCGAAGCGAATGCAGTGGAGGCCGGATACAAGGTCAAGCGGAGCAGGTTCCAGTTCGCGGCCCTCGGCCGCGCCCTTTCAACGGGCGACCCCGAAGGGTTCGTCAAGGTGGTATCCAACGAGCAGGACGGTCTCGTCCTGGGCGTCCAGATCGTGGGGCCCGAAGCGTCGAACCTGATCAGCGAGGCCGCCCTGGCCATCGAGATGGGGGCGACGGTCGAGGACATCGCGATGACGATCCACCCCCACCCGACCCTCCCTGAGGCGATAATGGAAGCCTCGGAGTCTGCAGCCGGACGTCCGATTCACCAGCTCAAGATATGACGGGCTACCTCCTGGACTTCGGAAGGATGGAATACGGCGCGGCATTAGAACTACAGAGAGAGCTTGCTTCCAAGCGAGCCAAGGGAGAGATTCCCGATACCCTGGTGCTGGTCGAGCACGAGCACGTCATCACCCTCGGACGGAAGACGACCCCCTCCAACTTCAGACCCCAGGACATCCCAGTATTCCAGGTCGAACGCGGAGGGGACGCCACCTATCACGGGCCGGGCCAGCTAGTGGGCTATCCCATCTTCCTGCTTTCGGACCACGATGTCAGGCGGCACGTGAGAAACATGGAGGAGACGATCATCAGAACCGTAGGGGGTTACGGGATCAAGGGAGAAAGGGTGGAGG
>CAYZDN010000004.1:0-9724 GCA_964477505.1 uncultured Nitrosopumilales archaeon | reverse complement strand
GCGCAGCTCCTCTACCCGATGATGCAGGTAGCAGACATATTCTGGCTGGACGTCGACATCTGCCAGCTGGGGCTCGACCAGAGGCGGGCGAACATTCTCGCCCGGGAGGTCGCCGACAAGATGAAGTGGAAGAAGCCTGTGGCCGTGCACCACCACATGCTTATCGGGCTTCAGGGGAAGAAGGAGCCCGAAGGGTTCGACGAGAACGGCGCGCTAGACGCCGAGATAGCGAGCAAGATGAGCAAGAGCAAGCCCGAGACGTCGATCTTCGTCCATGACAGCGCCGAGACGATCATGAAGAAGGTCAACTCAGCGTACTGCCCTCCGAAGACCATCGAGGGGAATGTCCTCGTCGAATACTCGAGGTACATCGTCTTCCGCAAGCTGGGTTCGCTGAAAATAGAACGGCCGGAGAAGTACGGTGGCAACGTGGAGTTCAGGTCCGCCGCCGAGCTCGAGGCTGCCTACGGCGCGGGGAAGCTACACCCCGCCGACCTGAAGAAGGGTGTTGGGGAAGCGCTGGAGGAGATAGTCTCCCCCATCAGAGAGCACTTCGAGAAGGACCCGTCGGCGAGGAAGCTCTACGAACTGGTCAAGTCAGCGGAGAGCGCGAGATAGGGACCCGGGTCCGGCTTGCCTCTAGGGAGCGGTGGCACAAGGTTCGTGGCAGACGCCATGCTCGGCTCCCTGGCGAGGAAGCTCAGGGCCGTCGGTTTCGACACGTCGTATTTCAAGTCCGGACCTGATTCGGTCCTGCTCGCGCTGGCCGCGGACGAAGGGAGGGTGATCCTCACGGCTGACAGGACGCTGGTGAAGATGGCACAAAGGAGGGGTCTCCCCGCCATGCTGGTGTCAGGGAGAAGCGACGCCGCGCGCCTGAAGTCGGTGGTCGAGGAGTCGAAGGGGTTGGGACTACGGCTCGTCCGCGGAGGCTCACTCTGTTCGCTATGCAACGGCGCCCTGAAGTCTGTGGCGCGGAGCGACCTTCGAGGGAAGGTGCCCGACCAGGTCCTGTCGCGGCACAGGGTCTTCTACGAGTGCACGCTCTGCGGCAAGGTCTACTGGAAGGGGGGCCACTGGAAAAAGTTAAGGTCGTTGGCCGCGCGCCTACGGGAGAAGTAGGTTGCCACTTTCACCTGAGGAGGGCGAAAGGGCGGTGAAGCTCGCCCGGGAAACCCTAGACTCCCACGTCAGTTCCAAGCGGGTCCCCAAGCCTGTTTCCGGGGGCGTCTTCTCAGAGCTCCGAGGGGTCTTCGTCACGCTGAACAGAGCTTCCAATGGCTCCGAACGGCTCAGAGGGTGTATCGGGTTCCCGTACCCCGTCAAGGCGTTAGGAGAAGCCATCAGCGAGGCGACCATGGCGGCCGCTTCGAGCGACCCGAGGTTCCCCCCCGTCGCACCAGGAGAGTTGGATTCGCTCGTCGTCGAAGTCAGCGTCCTTACCAGGCCGGTGGAAATGAAGCTAGGCGATCGAAGGGAGCTCCCGAGCCATGTGAGGGTGGGGGTCGACGGACTCATCGTGTCGCGGGATGACCAGAGCGGGCTTCTCCTCCCGCAGGTCGCCACCGAGTTCGGGATGGACCAGTCCGAGTTCCTCTCGCAAACGTGCCTGAAGGCCGGGCTCCCGCCTGACTCGTGGCTCGAAAGAGGAACGGAGGTCAAGGTCTTCCAGGCGGAGATATTTGCGGAGGCGACCCCTCGGGGGAGGGTCGAGCGCGCTGCGCCTGGCGCCTGACCCTCTCCAGGCCTAGGCCAGCCCGTCCAGGACGTCGCTGACGCTCGCCGGGCCACCTGAAAATGTCCTCGACTCGAATTCGCTGTCCTTCCTCCTGTTCCACTCTGCGCTCGCATCGTGGCCCTTGACTCCCAGCGATTCGAACTCCGCCTGCAACCGTTCCTCCGGCAACAGGAAGAGGGGCGACGCTACAGACCCCCTGAGCCCCGGGATGGCGCCGGCGTGGGGGTGAAACCCTGCGAAGGCGCGAATTTCGCTTCGGGAGACGTACTTCCCGATCATCCCTGCGGTTGAACCTCCTTCGAGTACTTCAAGGCTCAGCCCCCGCGGGTCAGCCCGGTTCGAGAGTTCGGAGTAGAGCCTCGCCACGGCCAGGAGGCTGTCCTGGTCCACCTGGGCGTGGACCAACCTGACCTTGAATCCCGCCACCAGCGCCCACCAGCCGACGACCGAGCTGTGCGCCCCACCCGACGCCAGGCAGATCGCCTCGTCATCACCGGTAGGCGCGCCTCCCGGACCAGCGATCACTTCTACACCCACGGCCCCTACTCCTCCATCTGTGGCGACTCGGAACCTCACGTTGGGAACGTCGGAGACCTTCACCCCCTTCACGGAGTCGAGGATCCTCGAAACCACCATTCCCGCCGCGTCTGAAGCCAGGCCCGGCCCTTTGCTCTCCGCCTTGACCGAGAACCTGTCGCCTCGCTTCAGATACGCCCTGGCCAGGCGGCCGGAAACATCAGCCAACTCCGACCGCGATTTGGCGGCGAACCCAGCGGCCACCCAGGCGATCCCGGGCATGTTTCGAACCACGGCTCCTGTGGTGACCGGTTCGGGTCCGCTGACCACGAGGGTATTCCCCACCGCAGCGATCCTTCCCCTGATTTTCTGAGCCCTCAGGACGTATTCTACAGACCCCTTCAGGCCGTTCAGACTCCCGAGTCCTGTCCACCGAAGTATCGCCGACCGTTTCACCGGCATCCCCTTTCCCGGCCGGCGCCCGTCTGGCTTCTATAACCGTTGAGGGGCGCGCATCACGCTTTTAGCACGAAGCAGTCGAGGCGGCTCCGTGAAGGACGCGGACTATGCTGTCAGCAGGGCCGCCGACATCATCGGTGGCATGGCCGGCAAGGAAGTCGAGGTCAGGGGGTGGGTGGCCCGGAGGCACACCGTGGGCGGGCTGGTTTTCGCCGTCATCAGGGACGGTTCTGGTTACGTGCAGGTCTCTGCCAAGAAGGGGGACCTGCCGAACGCAGACTTCGAAGCCGCCAAGGGGGCGACCAAGGAGTCGGCGGTCGTCGTCAGGGGGGAGGTCAGGGACGACAGGAGGGCCCCCGGAGGCAAAGAGGTGGGGGCGAAGGAGTTCGAGGTCGTCGCCCGGGCGGAGACCTGGCCGGTCACGAAGACGGCGGCGAAGTCGCCGTCTTACCTCTTCGACGTCAGGCACCTAAGCATCCGCGGCCCGAAGGCCATAGCTTCCATGCGGATCAGGACCGAGGTGGTCGGGGCGGCGTTCGACTACTTCAGGGACAACGGCTTCACCCTGATCAGCGGCCCCAGCTTCGTCCAGGCCGCGGTCGAAGGAGGGTCGACCCTCTTCCCCGTCGACTACTTCGGCAAGAAGGCCTACCTGAGCCAGAGCGCCCAGTTCTACGAGGAGGCCGCGCTCCCGGCCCTGCAGAAGGTCTGGATCTACCAGCCCGCATTCCGGGCTGAGAAGTCGAAGACGAACAAGCATCTCACCGAGTTCTGGATGATAGAAGCGGAGCAGGCGTTCGCCGACCAGACAGCGAACATGAGCCTCATCGAAGGGCTCCTGGCATCGATGGTGAGGCGGGTCCTGCAGAACAGGCAGGACGACCTGAAGACGCTCGGGAGGGACCTTAGGGAGGTCACCCTCCCGCTTCAGAGGGTCACATACGACGAGGCCAGGGAGATCGCTCGGGAGAAGGGGTTCGGGTTCGAGTGGGGGGACGACATAGGGGCCGAGGCCGAACGTGCGATAAGCAGCTCCTTCGACTCGCCTTTCTTCGTGACCGACTATCCGCTTTCGGCCAGGGCGTTCTACCACATGACCTACCCGGACAGGCCGAAGGTCACGATGTCTGCGGACCTGATGGCCCCCGAGGGGGTCGGAGAGCTTGCGACCGGAGGCCAGCGAATACACGACCAGGCTCAGCTGATGGAGCGCATCGCCTCCCAGGAGCTCCCCACCGAAGCTTTCTCATGGTACCTCGACCTCAGGAAGTATGGGATGCCGCCGCACTCGGGGTTCGGGATCGGGGTGGAGCGGACCACCAGGTGGGTCGCCGGGCTCAAGCACATCAGGTCGGCGAGCCTCTTCCCGCGTACAGTTTCACGGATCTCTCCCTGAGGCACCCTTATCTACTGGAAGACGCTCGCGACCACCGTTGCCTGAAAGTAAGGCAGAAAGCAAGACAGAAGGTAAAGCTGTGACTGAAGTGAACGAGGAGCTGGAGCTCGACGAGCTGCCGGGCGTCGGCCCAGCGACCAAGCAGAAGCTGAAGGACGCAGGGATCGAGACGATTCTCGACCT
Source organism: uncultured Nitrosopumilales archaeon (assembly GCA_964477505.1). Taxonomy (GTDB): domain Archaea; phylum Thermoproteota; class Nitrososphaeria; order Nitrososphaerales; family Gagatemarchaeaceae; genus UBA183. The sequence goes on along the minus strand of CAYZDN010000004.1, from coordinate 5,432 downwards.
CGCCACGTCGGGCCCCATGGACATCGCAGACGCTGTCGACATTGACATCTCGAAGGCGGTGGAGCTCAACAACAAGGCCCGAAAGAAGCTGGTCGAGATGCACCGACTGGAGCCAGATTTCATTAACGCCGCAGACCTGCTTACCAAGAGGAAGGCGATTGACAGGGTCCCTACAGGTTCCAAGAATCTGGACGACCTTCTTGGAGGTGGGATTGAGACCTGGGCGATGACGGAGTTCTTCGGCGAATTTGGGAGCGGCAAGTGTGTCGCTGGAGACACGAATGTCTTCTACAGCAACGATGCGAATATGCACTTCGAACCAATCTCCGCGACCTACGAGAAGTACAGAGACCTATACGGAGAGAAACCACTCGATTCAGGGTATGTCGTTCCCCTGACAGGGGTCAACGTCGTGGGCCTGAACTCGAAACTCACTCCTGCTTCGTACATCTACCGAGAGCGAGTCTCATCTATTCTGGCCATCAAGACCGAACGCGGAAGGCTGCTGAGGTTGGCTAGGCCTCACATGGCGATGGTCTTGTCGGGCAGTGGAATCAATTGGGTTCCTTCGGGTCTCCTGTCGGTCGGCGACAAGATCGCGACGCCAAAGCTGATGGTCGTGCCAGGGAGGACCGATGTCTCGAACGATGATGCCTTCTTCCTTGGATTCTACGCGGCAGAAGGGACGAAGAACCCCCTGTCCATCACGAACACCGACAGGAAATTGATAGAATGGACCAGAGAGTATCTGAGGACGAGATTCGGTTTCTCCGCGACCGTCTCCCGAGGAGAAGACCATTCCGCATTGATCCTGCTCAGGACTCCAGTGAAGGGCCTCCTCGGGAAACTGGCCGAATGCGATTCGTATGCGAAATACGTGCCAGACTGCATCCTCAACGGAAGCGACGATATCGTGCGCCACTTCCTCGCAGGCTACTTCGAAGGGGATGGGCGTGCGGAAGGCTCGGACATCGAAGCGTCATCAAACAGCAAAGTCTTGATCGAAGGGGTGGCTTATCTGCTCTCTAGGCTCGGGATTTCGTCCACATTTAGCATCAAGAAAGCAATCACAGGACCGCACTACAGACTGCACATCTCCGGCTTCGACAGGGACAAGATGTCGCAGATTCCGTTCAAAAGCAAGAAAGTCCCGAGCGTCAAGACCAGGAACAGCAAGTACGGTGTCCCCGCGGGCGACCTACTTAGGGCGACATACAGGTCCGCAATCTCTTCGAGGCGCATCAAGCGCGAGGGGGCTCTCAGGAAGAACGGCACCCTCTACGAAGCGCTGACCAGGTCGGCATACGGCAAGACCGGGATGAGCGACGCGAACGTCAGAGCGGCCATCGACTTCTTGCGAGGGGTGTCAGATGCGCTGACCCAGAACCTGAAGGACCTGCATCGAGCCGAGCTCGAATCCGCGCCCGGGTTCAGGAGTTACGCCCTTTCATTGCGTTTCTCGGCGAACGTTCTCGCGAAATCCCTCGGCGTTTCGAAGTCGGGCTTCAACAACTACTTCACGCGCGGACTGCCCGAAGAAAGAGTCGAAGCGTTCAAAGCGGCGGTAACCTCCGAGGCCGAACGTCGCATCCGGGTCCTCGGCGAGGCCGTATCCACGCTCGAGCGGGCGATGGCGTTCAACTGGGACACTGTGAACGAGATTCAGGAAGAGAAGTACAACGACTTCGTCTACGATTTCGAGGTCCCAGAGGGCCACGCATTCGTCAGCGGCAACATCCCCACCATCCTCCACAACAGCCAGATCTGCCACACCCTCTGCGTGATGGTGCAGAAACCCAGGGAGGAGGGTGGACTGGACGGGGGCGCAATCTACGTCGACACCGAAGGGACGTTCAGGCCAGAGCGCATCCAGGAGATAGCGGAGGCGAGGGACATGGACTCGGAGAAGGTCCTATCCCGGATCACCGTAGCCAGGGCCTACAACAGCTCCCACCAGGAGCTGATAGTAAAGGAGCTGGGGCGGATAATAGAGCCAAACAAGGTGAAGCTGGTGATCCTGGACAGCGCCGTCGCGCACTACAGGGCAGAATTCCTGGGGAGGGGGACCCTCGCCGAGAGGCAGCAGCGCCTCAACCGCTTCATGCACCAACTCCTGAGGACGGCCGAGATCTACAACGTAGCCGTCGTCGTCACCAACCAGGTGCAGGCCGCTCCAGACTCGTTCTTCGGGGACCCAACGAGGCCGGTCGGGGGGCACGTGGTCGCCCACACGAGCACCTACCGGATATATCTGAGGAAGGCAGCCAAGAACCGCATAGCGAGGATGGTGGACAGCCCCTACCACCCTGAGAGGGACACGGTGTTCACCCTTAACGAGAGGGGGGTGGACGACCCGGCGGAAGAAACTTCCAGAAAGAAGTGAGAGGCCGTCAACGGTTTTATAGGGTGAACCGGGCGCCCATACCCGTCTCGTTTGAAACGTTCTCAGCTGCTAGCTGCATCCATCGTTGCCCTCATGGTCCTCTCCGTCGTCCCGGTCCAGACCGCAGGTGCGTCGTCGTCATACTCTGAGAAGCTGAACGTCTACGTCGCTGGCTCTGACGCCCTCTGGTACTTCACCTTCGGGGGGGTCAACGGCACGAGCGCGCTTTCTGCGTTCGAAGGAACAGCGGGGCTGAGTTCGTATAACATCACCGCGATCAAGACGACGAGCTGGTCATCTGATTTCCAGGTCTTCGGGCCCAGGGGGTACAACCTCCTCCCGGTCCCCTTTGTCCCATCCCAGGGGCTCTTCCTCACCGTCGGGTCCGACTCCTATGGCGACGCGGCCTCTTCGGCTTCGGCCCTTGACCCGTACCTTATGACGTCGTTCACATCCTATTCCAACGGCACCGGGACCTTCACCTTCTACAGTCCGGTTTCCTTCGACTCCCTCATGCCCTCGACCCTGCTCGCGCTGGTCCCGACGGCTGAAGGAGGGTTCGTGAACGCGATATCCAGCAGCACATTCCTCTCGACGAATTCGCCGTTCGTCGTCCTTGAAGGTCAGAAGTCCGCTTCAGGGTTCACCCACAGCCTGGTGCTCGGTTCCATCACCGCCAGCGCCCTTAACAGCTCCCACCAGCCCAACCTGATGAGCTATTTCGGGGGGAACGTCACGTCTCTGACCGCTTCGAGCAGCAGCGCTTCCTCGACCGTGCAGCTCAACTTCCTGGACGGCGTCGTGGTTTCGTCCGACAAGGCCACGGTGACCAACGACAACGCCAAGTTCACGGGGTCATATGCGCTCTCCCTTTCGCCGGGGATGAAGCTCTCGAAGGTCAACGCCACGGTCGTCCAGCAGCCTGCGCCCCTCCTTGCTTACAGGACGGTGGACGCCGGGGTGCTGAAGACTGGGGACAATCTCAGCGTCACACTGAACTTCAAGAACCTGTCCCCTACCAGCGGCATCTCAAAGATCTCCTTCACAGACAACTGGTGGAGCAGCACTGGGGGCTTCAAGTTCTTGAGCGGAAACTACTCCTTGAGCAAGGCGCTGGGGTCAGGGGCCAGCATAACTCCGGTATACCGGCTTCAGTACACCGGGACTACATCAGGGTCGGTCACGATCCCGGCCTCGGTGGTGCGATACCAGTACACAGTCAACGGGGAGACGTTCAATGCGACAGCCGTGCTGAACTCCATCCGGCTCTCCCTCGGCACTGACGACGCCGTCGTCTACGCGACGGTCGTCCCGACGGGCGGATACGGCAAGAGCGTGGGCGGGACGCAGAGCTACAACGTCACTGTGACCAACGTGGGCACCCTGGCGGCCTCGTCCGTCGTGGTCGCGGGGCAGTCCGTCGCCGGGCTCGCCGCTAACTACGGGACGGCGACCGTGACCGTGTCCCAGACGGCTTCTGGGATGCTCGGGACCAACGTCACGAAGCCATACTCCGTGTCCTATCAGGACCCGTCGGGGACGTCCCTCAACGCGACGTCGAACGTGGTCTCCAGCCTTTTCTCGCACGCATCGATGGACATCGGGTTCCCCGTGCTGACGGTCGGAGCCCAGGTGACCGCCCTTGCCAGCTCCCGTACGAACGTCACGCTCTCTTTCACTTCCTCGGACTACGGCGCTGCGAACATCACCTCCTACTCCGCGACCGGTTCCATCCCCGCCGGGCTCGGGTGTGGTACCACCAGCGGGAAAGGGATCGCATGCTCAGGAGGGGTCTTGACGATAGGCTACGGGCGCCTTAACGCGTCGTCGTCGGTAACCGTGTACATGAAGTACAACCTTTCGAGCGGTATCAACTTCCTGTCGAAACCATTCACCTTCCACGGGAACGACCCGCTGGGGAGCTTCACGGGGAGTTCGAGCTCCGCCGCCGTCCCCGACGGGATGTCCCTTTCCAAGCAGTTCAGCCCCTCCCAGCTCTTCGGGGGGATGACATCGAGCGTCCTTGTCACGGTCGTCAACCACGGCCCACTCCCGTTCTACGAAGTCACGGTGGGTTCGACCGTTGACTCTTTCGATTCAGCGTCGAACAGCGCGGTCCTCACAAAGACGGTCGCGACCTTGGCCGGAGGGAGCAACGCCTCCGTCTCCTACGGAGTGACGGTCCAGCAGGTGTCGGGGACCCAGGCCGCCTCTGTACCTACCGCCACGTTCTATTTCGGAGGGACCTCCTTCTCTCTGCAAGGATCGACCCCCAAGATCGGAGTCTACCAGCCTCTTGGCGTGTCGATAACGACCACCCCGACGGTCCCGGAAGAGGGGAAGAACTTCACCATCACGTTCGTGATTAAGAACCCGACGACGGTGGGAGTCTCGAACGTCCAGTTCACCTTCCCCGTGCCGTCCGGCGTGGGGATCTCGGGCCTGGTGAACGCACAATTGGCATCGGGGACCCTGAGCGTGACGAACTCGACCCTGGCTGCCGGGGGCACCCTGACGGCATCCGCCTCCGCCGTCGCCAGCTCCGGGATCACCATCCCGTTCAAAAACGCGAAGCTGACCTTCACCTACGCCGGGGTGAGCATAAACGGTACCGTCCCCAAGTCTTCCGGCATAGCGATAGCGGAGGACGTGACGACGAGGTACGTCATCCCCACCGCCTTCATCCTCATCGCGGTGGTCGCCGTCGCCTTCTACGTGAGGAGGAAGGCCGCTACCGTTCCCGCTTCCCAGAAATGAACTCTTCGAAGGCCGCCTTCGCCGCCGGGTAGGGCATCTGCACAGGCGGGTGCTTGAAGCAGAAGGCAGAAAGGCTCGTCAGCTGCCCGGAGACCTCCCTGTCCAGGGCCAGCCTGCTCCCCCTGATGGCGTCGACCATGACACCCCCGCTGTCATAGGCGTCGACCACGTGAAGCTTCACGTCGACCTTGACGACCGTCCCCCCGAAGTAGCGCCCTTTCAGCCAGATGTAGCAAACCTTGTCGTTGTCCAGGAAGGGGACGTAGTCGCTGGGGCCGATCCGGGTGGGGAC
>CAYZDN010000003.1:0-6469 GCA_964477505.1 uncultured Nitrosopumilales archaeon | reverse complement strand
TTGATCTCGTAGGTGGTCGGGTTGACGCTGGTGATCTCGTAGGCGCCGGTCCCTGCCTTCGAACCCTGGTATGAGTTGTCCAGGTAGGTGGTCCCGTTGCCTGCGGTGTGGTCGTAGTACGCGTTCCAGTTGACCGTGCCGCTGCTTATGGCGGACGGGTCGTCATGGGATATCACGAAGCTTGGGGATACGATCATCGCCCAAGTCCCCGCGAGAAGTGTCGGGACCGCAGCTGTCGGGTTCATCACGTTGATCTGGACCTTGTAGGTTCCGAGAGACTGGCAGAAGTTCTGAGCGAGCACATGGTTGACCCATGCCGCCGAGTGCTTCACCGCCGTCCCGTTACCGCCCAAGGCGGTGAACAGGGCGTGGTTCACAAGCTGCTGCATGATCCACCCGGATCCGGACGGCGAACCACTTGGCTGGTACGCGTCCATTACTAGGATCCTGTTCATGGTGAAGCAGACAGCGGTGGAGTTGAATGGGGTCCCATCCTGGAACTTGATTCCCTGCCTCAGACCCAGCACGTAGGTGTGCGGGTTGATCTCGGTGAAGTTCGAAGCCAGCCATGGGATCGGAGCAACGGAGTTGGTCCCGTTCCACCACATGAGCGCCTCGTATTGGTTCTCGATGACGCCGTAGTCATACGAGAAGTACGAGACCTGCGGGTCCAGGTATTGGTAGTTGGCCGCGCCTTCGTAGACGAGCGTGTTGGATTTCACGAAGGCCGGCTCCGGACCTGCCGACGAGCTAGTCATCTGGCTCGAGGACGTGGCGGTGGTGGTCGTCTGGCCCGTTGGCGTTGACTGCGTGGTAGTAGTCGTGCTGGAGGTTGTCGTCGAGTAGTAGTAGATGCCCACAGCCGCTGCGATGACGAGGATAACGACGATGCCGATGGATGCGCCTCTGCTGATTGCTGATCTTGACAAACTAGTACTGATTTTCATTCTCGTTTCATTCCGGCCTTTACAATTTATTTAAGCATTGTTAACAGAAGTCTGGGGGTCAGATGACCTCAAGGAGCAAGAGTCTTGCTCGGAAACGCGAAAAGAGGCAGAATCCGACGTATCATCTGAGCGTTCTAATCAGGAGCGCGTAGCCTTCCGCCGTCACCCGGTAGTACCTCTGCCTCGAACTGGTCTCGGTGTATTCGACGAGCCCGCCGTCGCGGAGGGTCCTCAGGGTCCTGCTGACGTCGCTCAGATGCTTCTTCTCCAGCGATGCGAGCTCGGTCGGGGTCTTTGGAGACCTGACCAGGAGATAGAGCACTCTTACCCATCCTGGCCCAGACACCCCGCCAAGCCCCTCAATCGAGGTCATCGTCGATAGACGAAAACTGATGGCGGTGCGAGATATAGCCGTTTCCATTGCTGGAAATCGCACGAAACCGGCCCTTGAAGAGGAATCTCTAAATCGAAAAGGACCCCGCCCCGACGCAGTGACCTACTCGATCGTTGCCAGGGACGACAAGACGGGCGAGCTCGGGGTCGCGGTGCAGTCTCACTTCTTCTCGGTCGGTGCGATCGTCCCCTGGGCGAGGGCAGGGGTCGGCGCGGTGGCGACCCAGGCGATGGTGGACGTCAGATATGGCCCTCTCGGGCTCGAGCTGATGTCTGGGGGGAAGAGCGCGCCGGAAGCTCTTGCCTCGCTTATCGGAGCGGACCAGCACGCAGACTCGAGGCAGGTCGCGATGGTGGATTCGAAAGGGAGGGCGGCCGCCCACACAGGCCCGAAGTGCATCCCCCACGCAGGGCATGCGGTCGGGGACGGGTTCTCGTGCCAGGGGAACATAATGAAGAGCGACAAGGTCTGGGGTGCGATGCGAAGGTCGTTCGAGCGGAACGAGTCCATGCGCCTCCCAGAGAGGTTGGTCGCTTCGCTGGAGGCGGGGGAAAAGGCCGGCGGAGACATCAGGGGGAAGCAGTCCGCGGCCATCCTCGTCGTGTCCCCAGACCTGAAACCTAACCACTGGGAGGGGAAGGTTGTCGAGCTCCGCGTCGAGGACCACCCGGAGCCGGTCTCCGAGCTCAAACGGCTGCTCAGATACCAGAGGGGGTACGAGTGGGCCAACAAGGGGGACGACTTCCTCACAGCCAAGGAATACCGGAAGGCCCTGGACGCCTACTCTCGCGCCCTCGAGCTTGTCCCAGAGGTTGACGAGCTGAAGTACTGGGTGGGGGTCGGCCTGCTCAGCTCAGGGAAGACGAAGAAGGGGGTGCGCATGATAATGGAGGTGCAGGAGAAGGACACGAACTGGGTCGAGGTCACCAGAGGCGTAGCGAAGGTAGGGTCCCCGCCCATCGACTCGAGAGTCCTTTCGAAGCTCGTGGGAGAGGGGCCCAGGCGAAGCACTATGTCGCGCCCAAGGCGCCCGGGTCAGACGAAGTCGAGCCGCTCGCGGTAGGACTCGATGTTGTCCAAGAAGTCCCCCAGGGCGTAGATCGGTACCACTGCGCCTCCTGACACGAACCTGGCCCCGCCGTCATGGAGGACGAGGACGGCTGTGGCGGTCGGGGGGAGCCGGTCGAGGGTGTCGCGGAGCCGCCTTGCCCTCCCCTTCTGCGCCTCGACCAGCGACGAAAGCCCCGAGTACCCGGGGGTCCTCTGCCAGTGCTTACAGTCAACGGCGACAGAAATGTGATTCGACACAGCGAACACATCGACTTGCGCCCTCGGGCGCCTAAGAACGATGTTTTCCCTCACGGCGAACCCCTTCGCCCGCATGATCCCGGCGCAAAATCTCTCGAAGTCCCGCCATCCGAGGTATTTCGACACCGCGTCCACGCTCACCCCCCGGGAACAGAGCGCGAGCCCCGCCAGCTGCTCGTCCGTCGGCCCTCCGCGGACGCCTATCCTGGATGCGACTTCCTCGATGGCGCCGACCGCTCCTTCGACGGAGCCCGTCCTCTTTTCGAGAAGCGCGAAGAGCGGACCAGCCAAGCGGCCGGGCCTTCAATCATTTCGCATTTCAATCTGTGGCCAACAGGGACGGGCCGGATGGGAGGGGTCGGCGTTGGTATTCAGGTCGCTGCGGTCGCGGGAGGGCCGGAGTCCGGAGAGGAAGGCCTCCTATCACGAAAGACCGTGTACACGAACCAAACGTTGACCACGGCGAAGACGAGAAGGACGAGCTGCACCCAGTCGAGGGTGGGGGGGCTCGTGAGGACCATGCCGTCCTTGACCATGCTGAAGAAGCGGGTGAGAACTGAATAGGAAAAAGCTGGAGACGACCTGGTGAGGCACCCCTCGCCGTAGAGCGGGCTCCCGAGCGCACAGTCAATTCGGTTCTGGATGTCCGTCCCCACGAAGTATGTGATCATCAGGAGGAAGGCGTCCAGGGTGACCACCTTGATTCCCGTGCGGACCATCGACTCTTCCACGCCGGGGCGCCGATAAAAGGGATTCTTCATTCAAACGTTTAACCACCCAAAATCAGAAGGCGTCACAGATGAAGTCGTCTACTAGGACCACCATAATCTACGTAGGCGCTGTCATCCTACTGATATCTTGGGCCTACTTCGTCCAGGCCGACACGCGCAGGGTCGACGGCACCAGCATGCTTCCGACCCTGGAGGGAGGGGACCTGGTGGTGATCCAGAACGTTCCGATCGGCGACGTGCACGTCGGGGACATAATCGTGTACAACGGCCTCTGCTCTACGAGCGGCCTGTCAGTCGTCCACAGGGTTGTGGAGGTGAGGGGCGCGGGGCTGATCACGAGAGGAGACAACAACGGCCCGACGGACCAGGCTGGAGGGATAGCCTCCGCCCCCATAACGCAGCGGTGCTTGGAAGGGAAGGTGGTCTTCGTGATCCCGTACGTGGAGCTGCTGGCCTACTACGTGGACGTCTATGGTCTCCCACAGTGGTTCAACTATCTCCCATCGATACTTATTCTCCTGATAGTTTTCTTTTCCCTGCTAGGGGGCGAAGAGAAGGGAAAGCGGGAGCCGGAAGCGAAACCTCAACCGCAAGTAGCTTCAGCCTAGACCTTCTCGGCCACAGCGTAGTGCTTGACGGTCATCCCCATGCGCAGCAGATATTCGACGTCCCTTGGGTAGAAGATCGGTTTCTTGGTATCTTTTCCCACGAACGTTTCGATGGACTTCATCGAGTCCCAGAAAGAGATGACCATATACTCCGTCTCTCCGTCAGAATCCCTCGCCAGCAGATAGGTGCCCATGTTCCCTTTCGCCTTGGAGAACTCCTTCAGCCCTGTCTCCTTCAAGTATTGGAGGTAGGCTGTCCTATTCTCTCTAGAGGTGGATCCCCGCCAGACCCGGGCGATTGACGGGTTCCTCGATCCCCCTCTCTTTCGCTTCGGCGAACCGGCCATGACGAGCAGGGCCGAAAAACTCCTACTTTAGGGCGACCTGGTCATGGTTAGCGCAACCTTGGCAGAAGATACGGAGCGAAGGCTGAAAGCGGAGATCAATAGACAGAATCCGGGACGCGCCCAGATCCCCCTCCTGGTGACAGAGCAAAAGGCAGTTCCTTATATACCCTTTATATACTGATGGAAATCGCCGATTCCGGATGCCTCAGACAAAGGCAATCGTAAGCATCGAAAACGTAGTCGCTTCAGCGTCGATCAACCAGACGGTGGACCTCAACCTCATCACGAAGAACTTCGTGACCGTCGAATACCACCCTGACCAGTTCCCCGGGCTGGTCTTCAGGCTCAGGAACCCCAAGACAGCTACCCTGATCTTCAGCTCCGGTAAGATGGTCTGCACCGGCGCGAAGTCGGAAGAGCAGGCGAGGAAGGCGGTGGAGGAAGTGGTCAGACAGCTCAAGAAAGGCAAGATCCCCATAAAGAACGAGGCCGTTGTGGAGATCCAGAACATAGTAGCGTCGGCGAGCCTCGGGGGGAAGGTCCACCTCGAAGAGGCGGCGCGGACCCTACCAAAGTCAATGTATGAGCCTGAGCAGTTCCCGGGTCTGATTCACAGGATGGCGGACCCGAAGACTGTGATACTGCTGTTCGCGTCTGGGAAGCTCGTCTGCACCGGCGCCAAGAAGGAAAGCGAAGTCTACAGAGCCGTGAACAACCTTCACGTTACTTTGGAAGAAAAGAACCTGATGGTCTACTAACGGCTCCCGACCGATTTTGTTATCGCCTTCAGATTATCCTTTGTGATGAGCTCCATCGAATAGAGCGAGTCTGCGAGCTCGACGACGTCCGTGACCGAGTGCAGCGCCATCCCCTTCTTGCTCAGCTTCTCCCTCGCCCCTTCTAGCCTGTCTATGGCGACGACAGCCGCGCTGACCCTGCCCCCCTCGTCCTGGACCGCCTCCGCCGCCGTAAGGATCGTCTTACCCGACGTCGCGAGGTCACCCACGATCACGACGTTCCAGCCGGGCCTCACCTCCCCTTCAACCAGCCGCTCGTTCTCCTGCTTCTCTGGTCGGGTGTAGATCAACGGCTTCCGCAGTGCCACGGCCATGGGAGCGGCGAGCATCACGCCGGTCAAGGGGACGGCGCAGAGCGCATCCGCCTTCGGGACCTTCTTCGAGACGAGCTCGGCCATGGCCTCTACAAGCTTGCCGTACACCCCCGGATAGCTTGGGAGTCCTCTGAGATTCACGTAGTAGGAGCTGTCCTTCCCGTCGGGGAGGGTGAAGGCCCCGAACTGAAGCGCCCCCGCTTTGACCAGACCTTCGGCGATTTCGTTCAGCCTCCCGTTCCGCTTTCTCCAGGCCATGGGCTGCCGCGGCACCTCATGCGCTTAAAAACCAACCCTGTGGGGAACGGGACGTGCCGGAACTCTGGATTCCGTACGGGGGGGTCGAGACCCTGGTCACCCTCCAGGCGGAGAACCTCGGGGTGGTGGCAGAGGGGTCTCCCGAAGGTGCGTCCACTGACTTCGAAAGGATGTCCGAGCTCGTCAAAGGGGCCGCCCATCTGTTCGTCTGCGATTCCACCCCCACGACGATGGAGCTGGTGAAGGGGGTGTTGACGGCATTGGGGGAGAACCAAGGCGTCAAGGTCTACTCGCCCGCGCCCAAGCGCCTGGAAGGCGCGCTCCCTGAAATGAAAGGGAGGGTAGCGACCCTTCCTCCTCCGATCTCTGCGACGGACGGGGACGAACCAGTCTACGCTCCCCCGCTGCAGGAAGGCGGCGTCAAGCTCTTCCTCGGGTCGGCGAGGCCCGATCCGTTCTATGGCCTGTTGGACGCCCGGGCGGAGGCGTGCCTCGATTGGGTCGCCCGGTCGAGGGCCATTTCGGCGAAGGCGATGAAGGGGATGGAGCCCGAACCGTTCCAGAAGACCGAAGCCTACGAAGCACTGGAGGAGCTCGCCGCGAAGATCCCGGGTTCGAAGTTCCTCACCGCCGTCTCCCGGGGAGGGAAGCTCTGGACCGTGACGGAGGACGCCCCGTTCGACGCCATCAAGAACGGGTTTCCCCGTGCGCAGATGCCGCAGACGAGGGGGATCGTGATAGGGGCGGGGGGGCGCGGGTATGATG
>CAYZDN010000002.1:0-19887 GCA_964477505.1 uncultured Nitrosopumilales archaeon | reverse complement strand
CCTTCTCCACCATCAACATCGTGTCCAGCTTGGGCGAGTGCATCGAATCCACCATCTAGAGGGAATATCCCCTCTTGGCCTGAGGCAATCATATAAAGTTATGCAAGTCAGCTGGTCGCGTCCAGGTTCTCCGCCGAGCCTGAACTGGGGGTCGTCGATCATGTGCCTGTAGGGGGGGACCTCGTGAGCTTGAGCTTCAACCCCAGAATGCCCTGGTCTCGCATATAACGGCCACGGGATTCAGATTGGAGGGAAGGTGCGGCCTCCGGGATGCGTACTGGAGCGGGTATGAGTCTGACCGAAGAGCGAGTCTGCGGGGACTCGAACCCGGACCGAGGGCTGCAGTCCCTATCACGACAGTGGGTAGAATCAATAGGCTCGTTATAATGCTGTCTGGTTGGTGGTCCTGCCATGTGTGAGAAGAGCCTGTCGATGCCTTAGATTCCGTTATCGGGGCTTTGTCTCGGATGAAGGTACTCGACTGGCACATTCAGAGCCGTTTTTGGTACTAGTGTGGTGTTACCAACAGATGCCAGATTATGACTGAGCCTGGTGGCCACTGGCGTCTAGCCGTCTGAGCTTCGCGACCTTCCTCAGTATCTCGTCAGCATCGACCGTCCACACGAATGGACGAGGGTTCTTCTGGTATTCAACGACGAATTCGTTGACCGCCCTGATCAGCGCCGTGACACTCGGGAACGAGTTCCTGCGGATCTGCTTCTCCGTGAGCTGGCTGAACCAGGCCTCCACCATGTTGAGCCATGACGCACCCGTCGGGGTGAAGTGAAGCTGGAAGCGGGGATGCCTCGCGAGCCACCTCTTGACGTCGTCGTGCGTGTGGGTGTCGTAGTTGTCGAGGACCACGTGCACCTCCAGCTCCTCTGGTACCCTCGAATCGATCGTGCGCAGGAAGACAAGGAACTCCTGGTGGCGGTGCCTCCTGTGGAACTGGGTCGCCACCGTCCCATCGAGTATGTTCAGCGCCGCGAAGAGGTCTATCGTGCCGTTCCTCTTGTAGTCCCACGACCTGGCCGCGGGAGAGCCAGGGCGGAGAGGGAGGACGGTCTGGCTCCTGTCCAGGGCCTGCATCCCAGACTTCTCGTCGACGCAGATGACCACCGCCTTGTCTGGTGGGTTCATGTAGAGCCCGACCACGTCCCTGACCTTCTCGTTGAACTCTGGGTCTCTGCTCAGCTTGACCCCGCTCTCTCTGTGCGGCTGTATCCTGTGGCTCTCCCAGATCCGGGCGATGGTCGCGTTGCTGACTCCCATCTCTCGCGCGAGCGCTCGGGTGCTCCAGTGCGTCGACCCCTTCGGTGTGGTGTGGAGGGTGCGGTCGATTATCCTGTCGACCTTCGCCCGGGAGATTCTTGGATTTCTTCCCGGCCTGGGAGCGTCCTTCGTTATGCCATCTATACGATAGGAGAGGAAGCGGGCTCGCCACAGGGCGACGGTCTCTGGACGCACGCCCAACTCGCCCGCGATGTCCTTGTTCTGCGCTCCATCACCAGCCTTGAGGACGATCTTTGAGCGGAGGATGAGACGGTGAGGCGTCGAACGGCCTCGCGACCACGTCAGCAGTTGCCTTCGTTCGTCCTCAAGGAGTGTGACCGTGGGAGCCAGGCGCATGAACCCTTCTGTCTGGGTTGGGATATAATACTATCTATTTAGGTAACACCACACTACGTAGGTCTTGTAGATTCACATTGTCATCAACGACAATAGATTGGTTCATGGATAACCACGGCCAAGGGCGCATAACCCCAGATGAAAGGGAAGGGTGCGCTGCGTAGCGCCGCAAAGACTAATCTAGACCAGTGTTTCCACTGTTTTCAGTTGTCAGGAGGCATCGACGAGATTTTCCGCAGGGCGAAAGAGGGGAAACCACTTTTCATGAACCGCGACGCCCTCAGTCCCGACTATTCGCCATCGCACCTTCCTTTCCGTGACGCCCAGACCAAGACCATCGCCCAGATTTTGGCACCGATATTGAGGGGCTCCAAGCCCTCCAACCTCCTACTTTACGGCAAGACGGGGACAGGGAAGACGGCTGTCACCAGGTACGTGCTGGACAGGCTCAAGGCCGAAGCGAACAACCCCAATCTGGTCCTGGCGTACGTCAACACGAGGCTGGCGGATGGGGAGTACCGGACCCTGGCCGACTTCGCGAAGCACCTGGACCTGAAGAAGGAGAAGCAGATTCCGCTCACCGGCCTAGCCATCGGAGAGGTTGTCGACCGCGTCTCCGACAACATAAAGTCGAACAAGAAGAAGGTGGTGCTGGTCCTCGACGAAATCGACTATCTGGTGAAGCTCTTCGGGGACGACATACTCTACGCGTTTACTAGGTCTGGCGAGAAGCTGTCACCGGGGTTCCTCGCCATCGTGGGGATCTCCAACGACCTGAAGTTCAAGGAAGGGCTGGACCCACGCGTCCTGAGCGGCCTCAGCGAGGAAGAGCTCGTATTCCCCCCTTACACGGTCGACGAGCTGAGGGAGATACTCACGGAAAGGGCGAAGGTGGCCTTTAGGGCCGGGGTCGCGTCCCGGGCCGCCATCAACCTCTGCGCCGCCATGGCGGGGTCGGAACACGGCGACGCCAGGCGGGCGATAGACCTCCTGCGCATAGCGGGGGAAGTGGCCGAGCGGGAGGGGCTCAAGGAGATCGACGACTCATGCATCAGGAAGGCGTCCGACAAGATGGAGGTAGACAGGGTGGACGAGGCGATTCGGTCCCTCCCCGTCCAGAACAAGGCGATTCTCGCGGCCGTCTCGATGTTCGCCGGCGGGACCAATACGGGGGAGCTCTACCTGGCGTACGCGAACCTCTGCAAGAAGATGGGGATTGAGATTCTGACGCAGAGGCGCCTGAGCGGTATCCTCGGGGACCTCGACCTCCTAGGGCTCGTCGAAGCTTCGGTTGTCAGCAAAGGGCGGCGGGGGCGGACAAAGAAGATCCAACTCCTGATTGGGAGGGACACGTTGGAGAAGACCCTGGCCGAGGACCCCATGTTCGGGGCCGGCTAGGAGGCCTGGAAACCAGCGGCGCCGAAGTTCCGCCTTGACACCTTCAGGGTGGAGAGGTCGACCACGGGGACGATGCTGGGGGTGGGGTCGAGCCCCATGTTCGACTGGAAGCTCGTCTGGGCCTGCCAGGTCCCTGAGTTGATGAGAAGGGTACCCCGATATGATAACTCTCCATAGGTGTGGACGTGGCCCACGTGGAAGACGTCGGGGACCTGGTCCACGACCATGTAGTCCCTCAGCTCCGGGGACAGGGCGGTCCTCTTGCCGTATGTGGGGGCGAGGTGCCTGGCCCTCAGGAGGAGCTTCATCGCGTCGGTAGGCCGGTCGTAGGCGAGGTTGGGGGTGGTCGCAATGACGTCGTCGAGGCTCTTGCCGTGGTAAATCAGGAATGTGACCCCGTGCAATTTGACATACGCAGGGTCCCCCACCCAACGGACGTTGTCCATGTCGTAGAGGGGCTTGGCCATGTCCGCCGCCACTGCAGGTTGGGGGAGCGCCTGCCTTACCGCGTCGTGGTTCCCAGGGGACAGGACGATCTGTATGTGGCCTGGGACCTTCTTCAGGAGTTCTGCGGCCATTTCATACTGCTTCTTCGGGTCCCTCTCCGCCAACTGGAACTCCTGGCCCGGATAGACCCCAACCCCGTCCACGAGGTCCCCAGCTATCACGAGATACTTCACCCGGCTTACGATGTCGTCGTCCCCGAACCCTCCGCCGAGCCACTGCAGGAAGCGTCCGAAGTCGTCGGAGAGGAACATCCGGCTTCCGACGTGGAGGTCTGACAGCAGCACCGCGTACGCCCTGCGAGACGACGAAACAGGGTGCCGTCCCGGGACGTCCGGGAGGACTACCGAGTCGGCGTAAACCTGCCCCCCCTTCCCCTTCGCGACTTCCAGCACCACCATGCTGTCCAGCGGGGCCTCGAGGGCTGCCTTCTCCACGGGTCCTTCCTGGCAGACGACCCTCATCGTCCCGGTCGGGTCGTCCACCTTCAGTTCGACAAACCCTCGCTTGCTGTTGCGGTCGGCGAGGAGCGCAGCCACTTTGGCCTTCTTCCCGGGGGCGAGGCTCTTTGTCGCCGCGATGGTGGCGCTCGCCTTGGTGTCCAGCCTCTCCCTGACGATAGAGGAGAGTCTCCGATACCTATCTTGAAACAGCCTCCCGAACCCTTCGGCCCCCTCGGCGGGGGCGATGGTAAGCGTGGGGTCAGACAACACCTCGAGTTCAGGCGGTTCCTGTAGGGAAGGCTTCTCCTGGCTGGGGACCTCTCGTGGAATCAGGCTCAGGACGTCCCCTTCGGTGATCACCTTTGCCCCTCCGGGCGCGTTCCCCTTCTGCTCGAGGAGCTTCTCGACA
Source organism: uncultured Nitrosopumilales archaeon (assembly GCA_964477505.1). GTDB lineage: Archaea > Thermoproteota > Nitrososphaeria > Nitrososphaerales > Gagatemarchaeaceae > UBA183. Next base: position 15,504 of record CAYZDN010000002.1, on the reverse strand, counting down.
AGCCCATCCACATCCACGCTGGCCGGGAGTCCGTTGATCATTTCGAAGGCCTTCGCATCGAGCATGTACCCTGAAGAAATGACCCTCGCGACGGCCCTGGATTCCTGCATCGGGGCGCGGAACAATCCCACTAAGTATTAGAAGATTCGACGCATTGGATCCCGAGCTGGGTCAGCACGTCAAGCACCTGGTGGTCCTTCGACTCGCAGTAGACCCTCATGATGGACTCAGTACCCGACGGCCTGAACATGACCCACGACTCGTCCGCCAACACCAGCTTGAACCCGTCCAGCGTCCGCTCCTCAGATATCTTGTATTTCTTGAACGATTCACGTGCCTTCGCCACCAACGCGTCCATCTTCACCGAGGCTTTCAGATTGGTCTGCCTGTACTTCCACTGGGTCTCCTGAATGACCCTTCCCAAAAGGCCGGGATCAGAAGAGAGCAGCCCACTGATGATGGCCGACGCGTTGATCCCATCTTCCCACAACCCCCACTTGGGGTCGACCACCTTGCTCGGCTCAGCCGCGAAGACACCTCCTTCTGCCGCCAAGGTCGCGAAGCTCTTCCCCACCCTGCTCCTCTTCACTTCAAGGCCCAGCCTTTCCGCCTCATCGGCGACGGCCCTCGAGGTGTTCTCCGAGAGTACGGCCGTCCCTTCGCTCAGGCCGAGGCCCCGCAGGGCAAGGATGGTAAGGATAGAATCGGGGACGACGTTCCCCCCGGAGTCGACCATCACGAGCCTGTCGGCGTCCCCGTCATGGGCGAAACCAAAGTCCACTCCCAGCGTCGTGACCATCCTGGCGAAGTCGGAGAGGTTCGTCGCCGTCGGCTCCGGAGGCCTCGCCGGGAACCGCCACGAAACCTGGGCGTTCACAGGGACGACGTCGTGGCCCAGACGTTTCAGAATCTCGGGGGTCACCAGCCCCCCAGGCCCGCTGGCGCAGTCCACGGCGATGCGGAGAGGGTGGGCACCCTTCCGATGGCACGACACCACGGCTTCCACATATTCATCGATTATCTCGTCGTCCGGAACCAGCTGGCCAAAACTCCCTGACGGCTTCATCACATTCACGGCCATGGCCCTCTCTATCCTCTCTTCATCCGCCTTCGGAAGCTCCATCCCATCTCCGTTGAAGACCTTGACCCCTGAGAATTCTGCCGGGTTGTGCGAAGCCGTCACCGAGAACCCCGCGATGCACGATCTCGACCTAGTCCCAAAGGCGAGCACGGGAGTAGGTACGAGGCCGAAGACACGGGCGTCGCTCCCGACCGCGCTGACGGCGGAGAGGACCGTCCTGGAGAGGAGGGCCGAAGCCTTTCGCCCGTCCCACCCAACGCCATACCTCCCTCTGCCGGAAGCGAAGGCTATGGTCTCGACCAACCTGTACACCTGCTCGGGGGTCTGGGTCCTGTTGAAGACCCCCCTCACTCCGGCGGTGCCGAAAGCCTTGACCAACTCTATCGCTCTATGATCTTGGTCCAAAGCTCCGGAGTGGCGTCCCTTGCCAGGCCGTGCAGCGTCGTGGCGAGCTCTCTAATCTCCCACTGGGCTTGGAGGGCGGTCCTCTGCCAGACCATGTGCATCAGGCTCCTGGCGCTCAACGTCATGACGAGCTTCGTCTTGATGGCGCTGGGGAGGACGTACCTGGCGTCCTCCTTGGGGACCCCGGCGGCGATTATCTTCTCATACGCGGCATAGACCGCCTTGAGCGCCTCATCGTAGGCCTGGTAGGCGGTTTCATTAGACTGGACGTTGGGGGGCGTCACGACCCCTTCTCTGGTGGCGGCCGAAAACCGTTGCGACTCCTGATCATAGGACACAGCCCTGTGCCGGACGAGCTGATGGGTGGTGACCCTGCTGCAGTCCTCAATCTCGAACATGTAGACCACATGGTCCATCATTGCTTCAGGGTCGAATGGGACCCCTTTCTGTGAGACGACACGTTTCACGGCTTCGACGTCGGTATGATACAGGAGCTTTACTCGCACGACTTCCGCTTCTCGAAGCGGTCGAATCGACTAGAAAAGGATACCCGAAGACGACTAGATTCTGACGGCCTTCCCGATTCTAGGGGCGGCGCTACGTCACTTTGCCGACCCAGTCGACGATGGGCCGTTGGGCGATATGATCACCATGGGCCTCACTGTGTCAGGCTACCAAGGATGAGATTTGGCGTTTCGATTTATGAAGTCGAGGTTCGAACCCGTAGGATGTTGATTCCACCGGCTTAGCTCGCGCGAAGTCTCTCGCCGAAAGCGACCTCGTTGAATATCGGACAGATGCGCAGCCGATCCAACTCATCGGCGACCAGACCGGCGAAACCCCTGGCGTCAGGGTCCCTCCATAGCTCCACCAGAGTTCTGGCGTTCATCGATACCAACCAGTCGGACCCTTTCAACCTGGTCATCCTCATGTAGGGGAAGCGGCGAGCAAGGTCGCCTGCTTCAGCCTCGGCCGTGCCCTCGACCAAGATGGTCATCGTGAAATGCTCCAACACGTCGAGCGACTTGTCCTGCATCGCCTTGCCGAGGAGGTACTTCCAGTACTCTGGTCCCTTCTGTTCGAGCTCCGATTCGATTTCTTCAATCGGTTTGGTGCTGTAGCATCTCCTCATGGCCACAGCGATAGTGCGCTCTGGGGATGGGCTCGACCAGACTAGCGCGACCTTCATAATGCTTGGAGGTGCCGACCGCACATTCGATTTAAACGTGGGCTCACAGAAACAGGACCTGTTTGCGGAAGCTCGACCTGATCTCCGAACCGAAGGGAGCCTCCGGGTGCGTCATAGTGCTGCACGAAGTGTGGGGGCTTTCAGAGCATATGAAAGACGTCTGCAAACGCCTCGGTAAACTCGGATTTGCAGCCGCGGCCCCCGACCTGTACAGAGGCTACGAAGGGCTCCTGACGGTGGGCAACATCAGAAGAGCGATGGAAGCCGTCTGGGATCTGTCTCTGGACGAGCGCAGGGAAAGGCCGAAGCTCGACGCCATGCTGGCGAAGGGGCAAGCGGGACCCGAAGTCGTCGAAGCGGCCAGGACGCTCTATGATCGAGCGTTCCGCAAAGGCATCTTGGAAAACATCATTGAAATGGTCGAGGAAGCGGACAGCAGATTCGGAGGGGCTTCGACCTTGGGTTTTTCCTTCGGAGGAGGCATCTCGTTCAAGGTCGCTGCAAGGTCTACGGGCCTGAAATCTGCAGCGGCATATTATGGCGAACCACCATCATACGACGAACTGCGCAAAATCACCGCCCCCCTGCTCGCCATTTACGCCGGAGAGGACGTGTTCATGAACCGGAGGGTCCCGGCTTTCGTGGAGGAGGCAGGGAAGTTGCGAAAAGACCTGACCCTGAAGACCTTCCCAGGGACGAAGCATGGATTCTTCGACGACACGAAGAAAGCCAGCCACAATAAAGACGGGGCCGCCAAAGCCTGGGACATCACAACCCAGTTCCTCGTAAGGACGCTCGGAGCACCGATGAGCGCATCCAAATCGGACAAATAGAGGTCGGCAGCAGCCCCTCCTCGGGCCGGGGTGGCAGAGTGGTTAATGCGCGGGCAACCCGCCAGGCTACGAAGCGGGTCCGCAACTCGAGATCAACGACCAGTCAGCCCGTGACCTTCGGGTCGCGTGGGTTCGAATCCTACCCCCGGCGCCTTTCTGAGTAGTTTTATCCGCCCAAAGGTCGTTAATATTGACATGTACGAAGACCAAGGAACCCCCTCGGAACGTCGGACCCCTTCTTCAGCGGGTGCTTGTAGCAGCGGCAACTGCTCGGGATTGTCTCTGACGTACTAGGGACAGCCACGGGCATTTACCTTCAGCCATATATGGTGAATTGGCTCTCGAGGGTCGTACAGCCGAGTTCGACCCAACAGGCTTTCCTCGGGAATCTCAATGCCCAGTCTTTCTACTCCAACGTGGTCTCAAACCTGATTTTCTTTGTGCTCTCGCCGGTGCTTTTCCTATACGTCTTCTACAGGCTGGGGTCGAAAGAGGCGGACCCCATCGACTCGCGCTACCTTAGCGTCTTGAAGAGCTCCTTTACTGGGGGTCTCGTCGGGTATGTCCTGGGGTACGCGCTCTCGGTCGCGTTGATTTCGGCCACCCAGGGCGGCTACTCGAACGGGGAACCCTGGTACATCTTCTTCCCTGGATTTGGGATCTCGCTCATCAGGGAATCTGTGATAATGGCCGCGTTCGCCTTCACCGGAGTGTATCTGGGTTATTTGCGCGCCAGACGGAAGAATGGAAGCAGTAATTCGACCTACCCCGTCTTGAACGACTCGCCGCACCCACAGGTCGACACGGCGTTGGGGTTGCTCACGACAAACCCCCCTCCCATCAGCTTCTCCGACCTGTAGTCCACTATTGAACCCGCGATGAACGGCGCGCTCGACCTGTCGACGGCCACCTTGGCTCCGCCCACGTCGATTACATAATCGTCGTCCGAGAGCTTCTCGTCGACGACCATCCCATAGGAAAGGCCCGAGCACCCGCCGGCGGTAACGAATATCCTGAGCGCAGCACCGGGCTTCCCCTGTCTCTGGAGGTAGAGCTTCAGCTCGTCGGACGCCTTCTCGGTGAGCTGGACGATGGGCTTGATCTCCGTCCCTTGACTCAATTTCGATGAAACGGACCCCCACTCGTATTAAAACCCAACTGGTTAGGTTGTGAGCTTCTGGGCCGCTTTCACGACCTCGGAGTAGGGGGGCTCTTCAGAAGGCACGTCGGTGGCCCACCTGTACCTCAGCATCCCCCTCTTGTCTACCACCATCACAGCACGTTTGGCGACCCCCTTGTACCCGAGGCCCACCCACGGGTCCTGCAGGACCCCATACAGCTTGGCCGCCTTCTTGTTAAAATCGCTCAGGAGTGGGAACTGCAGGTTGTACGTCTGGGCGAACGCCTTCAGCGAGTAGGAAGAATCGACGCTCACCCCCACGAGTTGGGCTCCCGCCCCCTGGAGCGCCCCGAACCCGTCTCTGAACGTGCACATCTCTTTGTCGCAGGTCCCCGAGAACGCGAACGGGAAGAACGCCAGGATTACTGTCCCCTGCTTGGTGAACTCGCCGAGCGACCTCACCTTGTTGTCCGCATCGGGGAGGGAGAACTCGGGGGCCTTCTGGCCCAGCCTGAGCACCACGACGCCGAAACGGCGAACGTTCTGATTTAAGCCCTACTTCTGCGGGAGCTTCTGAAGAAGTTCGAAATACTTCGCGGCAAGCGAAACTAGCTGGTCCTGCCTCGCCGCGTCCTTCTCTGTCCCCAGAGCTGCCGTCGTCTCGTTCAATTTCACAGGAGGGCCTCGCGAAGCTGAACCACTACCGTATCGAGGGAGACCGCCGTCGCCATGGATATCGACGAAAGGTCGTCGTGGGTGGCGCAGTAGACCTTCCCCCGGTACCTCACCTGTATGCCGCCATCCTTTGGGCACGGCTCGGCGAGCATCGTCGCCCCTCGGCTCACCAGCTCCGCCGCGAGCTTCATCCTCTCCCTGGCGGTACTCAACTCAACCGCCTGCCTCGCCGCTCGTATTAAAGTCGGCCCGCTACGAAAAGCACTTAATCCCACCAGTTTGAGCACGGCTTCGCAACCAGGGGATTCTTTTCTTGAGCACTAAAGTGAAGAAGCAGCAGGAGAACGACGCCAAACTCGCAAAGGCGGTCGTGAGCCTCACCCAGATCTCAGACTCGAACATTACTCCTCGGAACATCAGGAAGATCGTCAAGGACTCCGTCCTGATGCTCCAAGACACGAAGGTCAGCGTGGCTGTAAGGGCGGCGAACGCCATCAGCCTGCTGGACGAAGTGGCCCAGGACCCGAACATGCCCTCATTCGCGAGGGTGACTCTCTGGTCCGCCGTTTCCGAGCTCGAGTCGATAAGAGAGCAATAAGTCGGGCAAAGCTTTAACACGTTCTCACCTGCCGCAACCGCGATTGCCCAACTGCCCGAAATGCGGGAATAAGGAAGCGCTTCCTACGCGCACTTTCAACGTCATTGTCGAACCTTCCAAAGGCGAGAGGGGGATGACCGAAAGGCGGGTCGGGATGTACACCTGTTCGAAGTGCGGGACCAAGTTCCCCACCGTGATCAGCAAACAGAGGTATCTGATCGTCGCCGAAGAGCAGCTAAAAGCAATTCAGGACGAGCTCGGTTCGGTCAAGAGGGGGAACGAGGAGCTGACCGCCAAGGTCCAGGGGATGGCCCAGCAGCAGAGAGAGATGGAAAGCTCGATGGACAGGACCGTCAAGGAGAACGAGATGAAGCGCCTGCAATCGAAACTAGCGGAACTAGAAGAGTTCGTCGATTATCTCAGAAAAGAAAAGGGCGAACTCGAGCAGAAAGCGTCCAGGCTTCGCTAGCCTAGACTCCTTCACTCACGACGGGCGGAAGAGCATAGCCGGCTTGGGCTTCGTATGATGCGGCCTTCTCTTCCAGCACTGCCTTCTCCGTCCGGAGAGCTTGTATTTCGCCTTCCAGCTCGCTGGCGGACTTCGCCAGTTCGAGGTTGGCTATCTTCTCCTTCAGAGAGGCTACGTCGGATAGGAGCGAGGCCTTTTCGGCCTCCAGCGACCTGATCTTCTCCTCGAGCTCTGTCCTCTGGTCAGCGTATTCGGTTACCACTTCCATGGCTTCCAACGTCCGAGGGTGCGGCGGTTTACTTCTCTGACAAAACTAAAAACAATTGATAACATCGTTAACGCGATTCAATCCCGCTGCGCAGGATTTATCAACCGACCTCGAGCCGGCTCCCTCATGCCAAAAGGGGTCTGGGTCTGGCCATCAGATGCTAGGGGCCAAAGGAGGCAGTTGAGGGCAGTAGCCGACGCGCCCCACCTGATGGCTGCGATGTCCGCCCTCTACAAGAGCAAAGATGGGATGAACAATTCCGAGGTGGTCGAGGCCCTGAACGACGGCTCTGAGTGGACCACTCTTTGGGTGGTCAGACAGCTGACGTCGTTGGGTTTCATAGAATTCAAGGTAGACTTCTTCGGGAACCCGGCACGATATCAGTTAACCGAGCAGGGAAAGTCTGCCTACGCTACGATTACGGGCCAACCTCTGCCAAAGCCGCCGGTCCCAGCTACTGCCCAGCCTGCGGCGCAGGCGGCCCCTAAGACAGCCTGATTACGTAAGAATCTCTCTTGAGGCTTTTAACCACAGAGCGCGACTCCGCTCTCATGATGGCAGCGAAGTCCGAGACCATCTTCGTCCACGAGAAATGCAAATCCCAGCTTGTCAGGCTCGGAGATGAGCCCCTCTATTGCGAACTGTGCGGGCGACGGGTCGGCCCAGACGAGGTCAAAGAGGTAGACAACAGCCCTAGTCCGTTCTCTGGATAGGCCTCAACCTACCAGGAGGTTTCTTCGGCCACAAATTCGCAGTACTCGTCACCCACGGCCACACGTCGCGTTTCCACGCACTTGACCTTCTTTCCAAAGATCACCGAAGCCAGCCCCACCAGGTGCCCCGAAGATAATGGCTGTTCGGGATGGAGGACTTCGTGTAGAGCATTCGAAGCAACCCTTGAACCTCAATGTTGCTCGGAGGGGTTCAATGCTTAGGTCGGCTATCTCGGGGAGCCCCCATCCCTGACCACTACTCCATCAGACCCTTCCATGACGTCAATCTTGATGGCGTAGCCCGTCGCTTCGATTAAGCTCCTGATTTTTTCCACACTGACCTTGTCGTCAGTTTCGGCGAAGAACCCCCAACTGCTCGTCTCTGTCCCTCGATGTTCGACGATTCAGACGCCACGAGGTTGACGCCTTCTTTCCTGAGGGCGGTGGCGACCCCGCCAAGGGCGCCGGGCATGTTCTTGAGGACTACCGAGCCGACGTAGACCTTCTTGTCGGAACTAAAGGAGTATCCCATTATGTCCTTGGGATAAACTTCGTCCATGCAGGATTGAAGCGGACGGCGCTCCGCTTTAAGGATGAACAGCGCATCTCAAGGCTTGGCGTAGGTGCGGGGGGAGGGATTTGAACCCTCGAACCCCTAAGGGATGAGGTCCTGAGCCTCACGCCGTTGACCAGGCTGGGCGACCCCCGCGTCGGTCGGCGAGCCCAAACTTCTCTTTATGAACCTTGAACAGTTTCGACCATCTCTCTCCGGTTAACCGATGCCGTCGGTGCTCCTCCGTGTTAAATTCCAACGGGGCACCACGTCCTACGATGCCCAGGCTGCACTATCTCTACGAACAGACGGGAGCCGGCACAGAGCACTTCGTCTACTACTGCTCCAGCTGCACCTGCGTCCTCGGCGTCAGGAGGAACCTCGGTCCCGCCAACGAGGCCGTCGTTTCTCACGGTGGACGGTGCACCGGGTGCGGCCGTCCCCTCGAGGGGGCCGTAGAATGCAGGTTCGGCCCCACACCTGAAGATTGGTCTGACGTCCTCATCGCCAGAACTCAACCCACCCAAGAACAAAGGCAACTCTTCAAGCCCGCTTCCTCAATCCCCCACTTCTCCCTGGGCTTCCCACGGCTCGACTCCCTGCTGAGGCCCCTCTCCGAAGGGCGCCTGGTCATGTTCAGCGGGGAGCCTTCGTCCGTGGTCGCCGAGCTGGCTGCGTTCAGGGTCCAGCTCCCCATCGACTCGGGGGGCCTAGATTCAGGGGTCCTCTTCATAGACGGGGGGAACCGTTCCGACCCATACATCTTCTCGTCGTTCGCGAAACAGAAGGGGCTCAGACCGACCGTGGCCATGAGGCGGGTGACATCCTGCCGCGTCTTCACCTTCTATCAACTCGCCGCCCTGGTCTCAGAGCACCTCGCGCCGGCCGCACTGAACTACGGGACGAGGCTCGTGATAATCTCGGACGTCCTGGGGACCTTCAACGAGCCCGAGCTGGAGGAACGGGAGGCGAGGCGCGTCCTGAGCGCCGTCGAGGAAGGGATCGAAAAGACGAAGAAGTACGCCCTCGTCATCGCCACGCTCCCTTCGGCCAACAAGTACGACGATTGGGTTACATCATGGGCGGACGCCCTGGTCCGCATGACGTCCGACGGCGGGAGAATCAGAGCGGAGCTCCTCAGGCACAGGAACAGGCTTCCGGGGGCCGTGACGTTCAGGCCGGGCGAGATCCTCGGCTCCGGGCGGACGAGGGGAGCTCGCTGATGGGGCGCACCATCCCTTCGTTCAGGATAGCCGAAGCCCAGGAGGCCGCCGAATGGAAGTCGTTCAGGAAGGCGCTCCCTCGCCGGGACAGAGCGACGTTTGACGACATGCTTAGCACAGCCAGGCTCTACACGTCGGCCTCTTCAGCCGCCGTCAGGACGTCCAGGTTCGAGGGGATGGCCATGGCCATCATCTTCCACCACCAGAAGACGATCACAGGTTGCAGAGAAGCCCTGCGCGAGAAAGCGCGGAAGCCGTCCCGGTAGGCGGCTCGGCTACCACACGCCTATCTTGGGCTCGGCCTTGCGCCTTTCCTTCTTCCTGGGGAACGCGAGGTCGAAGGACGGGTGGTTCACCGCCGGCAGGGACCCTCTGACCCTTCCGGGCGAATGGGGGTCGGTGGTCAGGAGCCGCAACGCCTCCTGCTTCCTTATCGTCTGGCGCCAGACCTGAGAAAACGAGATGAAGAAGCGCTGTTCCGGGGTCATCCCATCGACGCGCCTCCGCTTGGAAGGCTCTTCTTCGAGACGGCCTTCGAGCGCTTCGTAGGCTATGCTCACCCCTCCCAGGTCCGCTATGTTCTCTCCGAGGGTCAGCTCGCCGTTCACGAACTTACCGGGGAGCACCTCCTGGGCGCTGTAAGCCTTGACTACAGCGTCGGCTCTCTTCTTGAACTCCTTCTCGTCGTCCGGGGTCCACCAGTCCTTGAGGTTCCCCTTGGCGTCGTAGCGCCGGCCCTGGTCATCGAATCCATGAGTGATTTCGTGGCCTATCACGACCCCGATGGCGCCGTAGTTGACAGCGTCGTCCAGGGCCGGGTCGAAGAACGGGGGCTGCAGGATCCCTGCCGGGAAGACGATTTCGTTCATCGTCTCGTCGAAGTACGCGTTCACCGTCGGCGGGGTCATCTGCCACTCCCCCAGGTCGACCGGTCCTCCGATCCGAGACACCTGCCTCTTGAACTCGAAGTCCCTCGCCCTCCTGACGTTGCCGACCAGGTCGTCGCGGCGTATGGTGACGCTCGAATAATCGCGGAACCTCTCGGGGTGGCCTATCTTCGTCCTGAAAACCTTGAACTTGGCCAGGGCGAGCTGGCGCGTGGCCTCGGTCATCCAAGGGAGCGAGGCGAGCCTCTTCTCGAACACCTGGTGCAGGTCGTCTACCAGGACGGCCGCCCTTCGCCGGGCCTCCTCCGGGAAGTGCTCCTGCACGTACAGCTTCCCCAGGGCTTCCCCCACCATGTCGTCCACGACCCTTAGGGAACGCTTCCATCGGGGCTCCTGCTCCTTCTGCCCAAGCAGCTTCCGGTGGAAGAAGTCGAAGTCTTCCAGTTCCACCTTCTTGTGTAGGTAGGGCGCGTAGGACGACAGCACCTGCCAGCGGAGGTACGCCTTCCACTCCTCCAAACCGCGCTTCTTCACCATCCCCGTGAGCGAATCGAAGAACTCCGGCTGCCCTACGACGACGTAGGACGCAGCCTTCGCTTCGATCCCGTCAAGGTACGCCTGGAGCAACAGGCCCGGATACTTCGAATCGAGCGCCGACTTCTCCACCCTGTTGTAGTTCTTCTCCCTATCACGCAGATCCGTCCTCGTCCTGCTCGCCTTGGCTAGGGCGGTCTCGACACCGAGGACGCTCCGCGCCCACCTGGCCGCTTCTTTCCCTGGGACCCCCTTAAACGCGAACATACGCGTCACATGGGCTTCGTACTGCTTCCTGATGGCCGAGAAAGAATCAGAAAGATAGTAGTCTCGGTCAGGGAGCGAGAGCCCTCCCTGATACATGAAAATGGCGTAGACGGAAGCGTTCTTGTCGTCTGGTTTCGAGAAGGGACTGAAGAACGGATATGCCCCTCCCGCGTGGAACTTGGGGATGCTCGCCGCGAGCCCGTCGGCAGAACCGATCCCATCGGCAAGCCTCCACAGGTCGTCGATGGGGGTGAACTGCGCAGCTTCGACTCTCTTCACGTCCATGGCGGAGTGATAGAAGTCCCCCACCAGCTTCGCCTCAGGGGTCTTGGGGTCCCTTTCGGACCGCTCGGCGATCCTCTTCAGGAGCAGGAGGTTCCATTCGTAGAGCTCGCTGAAAGCTCCCCACCGGGTCTTGTCGGCGGGGACAGGGTGGGTCCTTATCCAGTTGCCAGCGGAGTACCGGTAGAATTCCTTCTGCGGGTCGGCCGACTTGTCCATGTATCTGACCGAGAATTTTGGAGCGCGCGCGACAGCCGTGGCCATCTCGACCTACTCCAGCTCTGCCCGGTGTTAATCCTTGCTGTGCCTTTCACTTTCATCCGCCTCTCTCCCCATCCGAAGGGGTATTGGTCCCGTCCACCGTTAAATGAGCTCGCACGAACCGCGTTCCAATGATGCTCACAGATGCGGAGATGATGGAAGAGATGGAGAGCTGGGGGCGTTTCGCCGACGCCCTCAGGGCCGACGACAGGACTCAGTTCCAAGAGATGCTGAGGCTCTGCTACGAGTACTTCCCCGCCATGCAGGCGAGGGACTCCCCCTTCCCGACCGAAGCGCTCTTCATGGGCCTCCTGCTGGCGCAGCACAAGACGATACTCTGGCTGGCGGAGGAGGTCAAGAGGCTCAGGGCGGAGGATGACGCGCGGCTGGATCCTTGACCTCTACCCGGGCGCCCCCGGGGAAATGGTCGTCTGGCTGAAGCTCGAGGACGGCGAGGCGCTCAGGCTGGTCGACCGCTGGTCCCCATCGATATTCATTGGCGCCGATGTCAAGGCCGACTTCGACGTCCCAACGCAGACCCTCCGAGACGACTTCGAATGGACGCGGGTGGTGAGCAGGCGCGAAAGAGTGTCTGACGCGCTCGAGTCAGAGGTCCTCGAGGCGAGGCTCAAGGACGCGAAGAGGGCGCAGCAGGTGGCCGGGCGGATAGAGCGGCTGGGTCCCTTTGGGGCCTTCAGGCTCTACAACGCCGACGTCCCGCCAGCACAGAGCTACTTCTACGAGCGCGACCTGTTCCCCCTCGCTTTCTGCGAAGTAGAGAAGAGCGGAGACAGGCTGTGGTGGAAGCTCGCCGACGACGTGTGGGAGTACGAATACGCCGTCCCGAAGCTCAGGAAGGTCAACCTCGAGGTGCAGGTGGCCAAGAGAGGGAAGCTCCCGCGCCCCACCGACAGGATCGAATCCATCTCGCTGGCGAGCGACGGCGGGAGAATCGCGGTAGAGGAGCGCAGCGAAGCGGACATGATCATCGGGCTGATGGACGCGGTCCGGAAGGCCGACCCCGACTTCATACTGACCAACGACGGCGACACCTTCCTCTTCCCCTACCTGATCAGGCGCGCCGAAGCGAACAGCCTGTCCCTATCTCTGGACAGGGACCGCACGGTCATGAAGCTCCCTACCAAGGCAGGCACCTCCTACTTCAGCTACGGTCAGATACACTACAAGCCCGCGGCCATGAAGCTCTACGGCAGGGTGCACATAGATGTCAACACGTCGTTCGCCTACTCGGAGGCGGGGTTCGAGGGGCTCTTCGAGCTGAGCAGGATATGTCGCATGCCCCTCCACACCTCCAGCAGGGCGAGCATAGGGAAGGCGCTCTCCAGCCTCCAGTTCTACCACGCGTCGAAGATAGGACTCCTCGTCCCCTGGAAACCCACCCTGGTTGAGCGCTTCAAGGACAGGAACGAGCTCCTGATGGCGGACAGGGGGGGCTTCATCTTCGAGCCGAAGGTCGGGGTCCACGAGGGGGTCGGGGAGCTCGACTTCTCAGCGCTCTACCCCAACATAATGTACAGGAAGAACATCTCGGCCGAGACGGTCAGGTGTTCCTGCTGCCCCGACTCCAAGAACAGGGTCCCCGAGCTCGGATGGAACGTCTGCGAGAAACAGAAGGGGATCGTGCCCCTGGCGATCAAGATCATAGTAGAGAAGAGGCTGCGATACAAAGAGCTGAAGAGCAAGGCGACGGGCGCAGACTACGACAGGTACAACGCCCGCCAGGCCGCTCTCAAATGGTTGGGAGTGACGACCTTCGGGTACCTGGGGTTCAACAACGCGAAGTTCGGACGGATAGACGCCCATATCGCCGTGTGCGCCTGGGACAGGAAGATACTGGTCGAGACAGCGAGGATTGCCGAGCGCGAGGGGTTCGAAGTGGTGCACGGCATCGTGGACTCCCTCTGGGTGCGGAAGCCAGGGATCGGCAGGGGCGACTACCTGGAGCTCAAATCAGAGATTGAAAAAGAGACCGGCTTCGCCATGTCGTTCGAGGGGCTCTACAAATGGGTGGCCTTCCTCCCTTCTAAGGTGGAACCGAACGTCCCGGTCCTCAACAGGTACTTCGGGGTCTACGACACCGGGGACCTGAAGGTGAGGGGGATAGAGGCACGGCGCCATGACACGCCGCTGGCGTTCGCGAAGTGCCAGATGGAGGTCCTCAGGCTCCTGGCACAGGGAGACTCGGTCACAGAGGCGAAGACCAAGGTCCCCGAATGCGTCGGCGTCTTCCTAGACCACGCTGAGGCGCTGGCCCGACACGAAGTCGCCGCGTCAGAGTTGGCGTTCAGTACGAACCTCTCCAAAGCCCCGCAAGAGTACACCGCAATGACCGTGCAGCACGCGGCCGTGAAACAGCTGACCGCCGAGGGGGCGTCGCTACACGCAGGCGAGGGGATACGTTATGTCATCACCGACTACAAAGGGAAGGACTCGAAGAGGGCCATCCCGCTCGACATGATCAGGGACGAAACCAAATATGACGCCGACCGCTACATCAGGCTGCTGGCAGAGACCTGCGCTTCAGTCCTCGAGCCCTTCGACCCCGGATGCACCGCCGCCGGGCTGCTGGCATCCTACGAGGCGCGAAGAAGCGGGTCCCTGGCTTGACCGGGGCTACCAGGAAACCGCCTTGCTGGGTTTGACCTTCAGGATGGGGGACTCTCCCTCCTTCCACGGGTTCTTCCTGTAGTAGTCGAACCTATCGAAGAGCACCTGGAGGAGCCTGAGGTATTCCTTCCCCTTCTCCAGGATCTCGCAATCTCCTTCCACCATGACGGCGTGGTTCGGGCGGTAGTCGTCCACAACGAGAGCCACCTTCTTGTTCTCACGGAGGTTCCCAAGCTTCTTGGTCCCGTAGTCTACGGCAATCACCACGTTTTCGCGGTCCATGGCGTAGATCACAGGGACGACGTGCGGCTTTGCGTCCTTTGACGCGGTGGCAAACCTGCACACCTCATGGGCCTTGAGGAACTTCAACTGGTTGGCCGTAAGGACCGTCATGAGGCGGAGGCGCACCTCGCTCCACAATAACGTTTAGGTTCGACTCCCGAGCGAGCCGCCCGTTGCCCATCGAAGCCACCCTCTGCCACATCATAGGCGGCCGCAAGCTCCTACTGAAGAAGGCGAACAGAGGGGTAAGCGCAGGGAAGTGGAACGGCCCCGGAGGGAAGCTGGAGCGGGGAGAGACCCCGGAGCAGAGCGTGGCCCGCGAGGTCAAGGAAGAGACGTCACTCCGGATTGCCGATCCGACCTATTATGGCAAGATTGGGTTCTACATGGACGGAGGGGAAGAGTTGGATTACCTCGTCCACGTCTACCTCGTCAGGAGGTTCTCCGGGACTCCGAAATCCACCAGCGAGGGGAAGCTCAAGTGGTTCGACCTCGAGAAGATCCCTTATTCACTGATGTGGGACGATGACAGGTATTGGCTCCCGCTCTTGCTCAACGGGGTGAAGTTCGACGCCAGCTTCTACTACGACAGGCGGAACAGAAACGTCCTCCATTACGAAATCAGGTCCCAGGCCAAGAATTTAACGGGCCCCATTACGCGTGGCATCCAATGAAGTACACAACTCTGGGGAACACCGGGCTGAAGGTGTCCAGGCTCTGCATAGGGTGCATGAGCTTCGGTGGGCCCGACGTCGGAGGCTACGAGTGGACCTTAGGTTATGATGACTCGAAGAGAATAATCGACAGGGCCGTGGACCTTGGAATCAACTTCTTCGACACTGCGGATGTGTACTCGAACGGGAAGTCCGAGCAGATAGTCGGGAAGGCGCTGGAGGGGAGGAGGAACCAGGTCGTCATAGCGACCAAGGTCTACTTTGCCACGGGGGACGGCCCCGACGACAAGGGCCTCGGGCGGAAGCACGTCAGGCGCAACATCAAGAGGTCCCTGGCTAACCTAAAGACTGACAGGGTGGACCTCTTCCAGATACATCGTTGGGATTATGACACTCCGATTGAGCAGGTGCTCAGGACCCTCACCGAGGTGGTCAGGAAGGACCGGGCCGCAGACAACATAGGCGCGTCGAGCATGTGGGCGTGGCAGTTCGCCAAGGCCGTTTACGCCAGCGACAGGCTGGGCCTAGAACGTTTCAAGACGATGCAGAACCACTACAACCT
>CAYZDN010000001.1:0-16634 GCA_964477505.1 uncultured Nitrosopumilales archaeon | reverse complement strand
TCTTGACCCCGTTCCCCTCGACCGAGAGGTTCACGTTCACCTTGTCGAAGTCCTTCCTGGCCTCGCCGAGCTTGCCCTTCACCACTAGCGTCCTCCCCTGGAGCGACGCAGTCACTCCCTCGGGCATCTGTGCGACCTGCTCTTGGACCGTCCTAGTAGACATAGCCGATGAGCCTCCCGCCCAGTCCCTTCTCCTGAGCTTCGGAATGCGACATGACCCCCTTGGGCGTAGAGACTATCAGCGTGCCCACGCCCACGGCTGGCAGGTACCTGTGCTCCCAGTCCACGAGCTTGAGCGACCTTACAGGGAACCTCGGCGAGATGGCGCCGCACTTGTTTATCCTTCCGAGCAGCTGGATCCTCAGCTTGCCGCCGACCCCGTCGTCGATGAACTCGAACTCCCCGATGTATTTCTTCTTCTGAAGGACCTTCAGCACTTCGCTCGCCAGGTTCGAAGCTGGGATGACGACGCACTCCTTCTTGTTCCTCATCTCTGCGTTCTGGAGGCTTGCGAACAGATTGGCGAGGACGTTGGTGGCTGGCATCTCACTTACCCCTAATCGTACTTCCTGAAGCCGAGCTTCTCGGCTACCTCCCTGAAGCATTGCCTGCAGAGCACGAGGTCGTAGGACCGGATGACCGCGCCGTACTGCCCGCACCGTTTGCAGTAGTGGGTGGACTTGCCATACTTCCTTTCCTTTGGATGCCTTTCCTTCATTGTACTACAGCCCCGAATCTCTCCTTGAAGAACTGGATTGCCTCGTCCTTGCTGACCAGGTGCCCCTTTCCCACTCGGGATGTTCTCCTGTTCCGCCTCGCCACCCTGAACCCTGGCCTCTCGAGGAGGACCGATACGTTCATCCCGAGGATCCCCACCGCCGGGTCGTACCTTATCCCCGGGATCTCGATGTGTTCTTTGATCCCGAAGGAGACCGACCCTCTGGAGTCGAAAGACGACTCCTGAATCTTCTTCTCTCTGGCCATCAGTAGCTTCTCGATGAGCGCCGACGTCTGCTCTCCGCGCACCGTCACGACCACCCCTATGGGCTCCCCCTTGTGGATCCCAAAGTCCCTGACCGAGCGCTTGGCCCTCGTCTGGGCGGGGGCCTGGCCCGTGACCTGCTGGAGCACCTTCTTCCCTCTTTCAATCGCCTCTCCCGACTTTCCGAGCCCGATGTTGACCACCACCTTTGACACCCGTACCCTGCGCATCGGGTTCTCCTGGACTGCCGTCTGGCTCAATGGGCGGCTCCTACCGTTATCATTGGGGAAGCGCCCCCGACCGGGAAGACGAGGCGGGACGGGATCTCTGCCTCTCCGCTCGGCAAGGTGATCTTCACCATCTTCTCGCGCGAGATGGTCCCCTCCTTGACGTCGGCTATCTTCCCGAGCTGGCCTGCCCGGTCCCCGGTCAGCACCAGCCCGAGGGACCCCTTCGCGAGCTTGGCCTGACCGAGCACCTTCTGAGACGGGATTTCAAGGAGCACCGCATCCCCGGGGGACAGGTTCAGGGTGTCGTCCACCATGGACCTCCCGTCGTGCAGCCCGTACTGGATGTGCCCTCCCTTGACTTTGGTCTTCGAGTTGACGCTGCACAGTTTGGTGCGCGCCTCTTCTGACGAGACCTTCGCAAGCACAAGCCCTTTGGGGGATGGAACCAGCCTGTAGTCGACCCCCTCGGCGGGGACGCTTACCACGTTGAATAGCCCGACCGGGAACCGGGAGGTCTTCCTTTCCGTCCCGTCGACCATCACCTTCCCCGTCTTCACTATGAACTTCAGCTCCCTCGAAAGCGAGGCCATGGACGCCAGGTCCCGGACCACCACCCCGAGCGGGTAAGACGAGGAGATCGGGTGGGGCCCCGGGATGGGCTTGAACACGAACCGGTTCGACTTCCTCGCGATGTCCCAGCTCCTCGGAGCGGCGAGGCGCTTCAGTTTGTTCCGTCCGCCCTTCTTGCCCAACTACTCTTTCGCCTCCAGCTTTGCCTTCCTCTGCTTGTCTACCAAGACCAGCGTGGTGATGATGAGGTTGGAAGAATTAATGGGGACGGGGGCGGTGCCTCCCTTCAGCTTCTCCCTTGTCACTCCTTCTACGTTGACCACACCGTACCTTGGGTCGACCTTCGTGACCTTTCCCTCGATCCCCTTGAACTCCCCACGGACGATTCTGACCGAGTCCCCCACGCGTGGACGCAGGCTCCGCTTGCCGTGCCTCTCCCTGAGCTCGGCCGACAGGGTAGAACCGAATTTCATCGATTTCACCTATACTATGATGGACGCCAGGTTGGCGATCCTGGGCCACTTTTCCGCGGCCTCGCTGGCCACCGGCCCCTTGATGTCGGTCCCCTTGAGGTCCCCCTCAGGCGTGATGATCACTGCGGCGTTGTCCTCGAACACGACCCGCTGCCCGCTGACCCTCCGGACCGGATACTTCTGGCGGACGATGACCGCCCCGAAGACGGTCTTCTTCAGCTCGGGGGGGCCCTTCTTCACGACGCAGACGATGGAGTCACCGACGGAGGCGGCCGGGATCCTGCTGTGCCTCCCCTTCGCCTTGGTCACCTGTACAACCCGCAACGTCTTGGCTCCGGTGTTGTCTGCGCATGTGATGACCGCATAGAGAGGGATCGCCTTCGTGATGTAGTTCTTGAACTCCTCCACCCCCTTGGCCGATACCGCACGAGACTTCGTTGACATTATGCGCCCCTCCTCGACTCGACGACGACGAAGGCTATCGTCTTGGAGAGCGGCCTGCACTCGCCGAGCGTCACCGAGTCACCTTCCCTGACCTCGATGCAAGGGGGGACGTGGGCACTGACCCTGCTCCGCCTCCTTTCTCCCCTGTTGAACTTGGTGACCATGTGAAGATACTCCATCTCGACCACGGTGAAGCCCTTCCCCGCCGTCGACACGGCTCGCCCGTTGAGCAGCCTCCCCCGGACCTTCAGGTTCCCGTGGAAAGGGCACCTGTCGTCGTCGCACTTCTTCTTAGGCGCCGTGACTTCCAGCCCGGCTGCTGTCATTGCTTCCTTCTCCCTAGCCTGTCCTCCGGCCTCCCGGCTATGTCCGGCCCGGTCACGACCTTTCCCGAGCCCATGAGGAATGCGGAACCGTGCTTCTCGACCCTGACGGCGTGCCCCGACGAATCGATGACCAGCGTCTTCGCCGTCTCCATGAGGACCCGGCCCGACCTCCCCACCTTCCCGGGATCTGAAGAGGCGAGAACCTTGACCCGCTCCCCTATCATGCTCATTCCGCTATGCCCTTCTCGTGCATGACGGTGACCACCCGCGCGATGTCCCTCCGCACCCGCCTGATGTTCCCCACGTCCTTCTTGACCACCCCTCGTTGGGCGCTGCCGGCGAGCTTGGAGAGCTCCGACCTCAGGTCGAAGAGCGTCTGCCGAAGCTTGTCAGCGTCCTGCTTCCTGAGTTCCTTCGGCTTGAGTTGTGCCATCCTCTCTATTCTCTTCTTTGATGTCTTCCTTAAGCTGGAAGTCCGGCGGCAGTGCGTCCTTGAGCGCTATCTTCACTTTGATCCCGTAAAGCCCCAGTTTCATCAGGAGGTCGGTGGTGGCCTGGTTGACTGACCTGTCGGCGGTGTCCCCGCTCTTGGGGACGATCCCGGCCCTGTACTTCTCGCCGTGGGACCTGTCGCTCCTCAGCTTCCCGGCCACGGATATCTCGACCCCGGCGGCCCCGGCGTTCATTATGTTGTTAACCGACCACTGTGCGGCCCTCCTGAAGGCCGTCCCTCGTGAGACGATCTGGGCGATCCGAGCGGCCATTATCCTGGCGTTAAGCTCTGGGTTCTCTATCTCGGTCACAGCTATCTGAGGGTTCGGGAACGAGAACTTGTTCGCCACCTTGTCGGTGAGGTCCTTGATGCCCGTCCCGCGCCTCCCTATGGCCAGGCCCGGGCGCGCGACGTAGACCTTCAGGGTCGTCCCGACAGGAGACTTCTGCACCTCCAGGCCGCCATACCCCGCGTCCCGAAGCTCCTTCTCGAAGAACTCGTCCAGGTCGGCGTAGGACTTGCTGGTGATGAGAATCGACTTCACCGTGGTTCGCTGCTGCTGGGCCGACATGGCTATAGTTCCTTGCCTACGACTTCGATGTGGACAAGCTGGTGGAAGTTAGGGGAGCTCCGCCCGAACGCCCTCGGGATGTAGTCCTTGGTGGTCCTCCCCGCGTAGCCGGCGGCGTGGATTATCTTGACCCTGTCGGGGTCAAGCCCCTTGAAATCCGAATTCCCTTCCAGGTTGTGGAGGACGTCAAGATACGCCTTGGCGGCCTTGACCGGATACGATCCTGTGGGGAACCCCTGCAGCTCGCTCCGATGCCCGACCTTGAGCTTGTGGCGCCTGAAGGCCACGGGCATCTTCTTGCTTTCGACCTGCTCGAGCAGGTCTATGGCTTTCGAGAGCGTCATACCTCTGATTGTAAGCGCTATTTCGCGGGCGGCCTTGGGGGAGACGTTGACCTCCCTCCCGCTAGCCCTGACGTGTACTGCGGGGTCGAAACCCTCGAAACTGTAACCGTAGTGAGGCACTTTACCCCTCTCGTAAACCGGCCCGAATGTTGGTGCGGTTATAAAGATGTCCATGTTGAAACGGCCCGAATTCCGGGGAGAAAACGCTCGTTTGCGCCGGGCCCATGCTCCGTTTACACCCATGGGTCCTCTGATTAGGGAAAGGCCTAAGAAAACAAATTCGAGCCCCCCAGAGCGGGAGCGATGGTCGAGACAACCCGGCACGACATCATAATCGTCGGGTCGGGGCTCGCCGGCCTGAGGGCTGCCATCGAGGCGGCGAAGGCGAGCAACGGGAAGCTGGACATAGCAATAGTCACCAAGGTCCAGGCGATGAGGTCCCACTCGGTGAGCGCCGAGGGGGGGACGGCGGCGGTCCTCTACCCTGAGCTGGGGGACTCCCTCGAGTCTCATATGTTCGACACCGTCAAAGGGTCCGACTATCTCGCCGACCAGGACGCTGTGGAACGGTTCGTGGGCGAGATGCCCGGCGAAATCTACCAACTGGAGCACTGGGGGCTCCCGTGGAGCAGGAGGGATGACGGGAGGATAGCCCAGCGGAACTTCGGAGGATACAGCTACCCCAGGGCGACTTTCGCGGAAGACAAGGTCGGATTCTTCGAGATGCAGACCCTGTACGACACGACCACGAAGTACAGCAACATCCACTACTACCAGGAATGGTTCGCCACCTCGGTCCTGGCCGAAGGGGGCGAGTTCAGAGGGGTGACAGCCATCGAGCGGAAGACGGGGAACTTCGTCCAGATACTGGGGAAGGCCGGGATCATGGCGACCGGCGGGTCCGGGCGCCTCTACAGCTTCGCCACCTATGCGTACAGCTCCACCCCCGACGGGATGGCGATGGTCTACCGCGCCGGGATACCGCTGAAGGACATGGAGTTCATCCAGTTCCACCCGTCCGGGCTGATCCCCTCGGGGATACTAATCACCGAAGCGGTCAGAGGGGAGGGCGGGGTCCTGGTCAACAAGGATGGGGAGCGTTTCATGAAGAAGTACGCCCCCAACAAGCTCGACCTGGCGTCGAGGGACGTGGTCTCCAGGGGGATGATGACCGAGATCGAGGAGGGGAGGGGGTTCAAGGACGAAGCTTCAGGGCTCGATTACCTTCACCTCGACCTTTCACCCATAGGGGAGCAGAAGATCAAGGAGAGGCTCTCGCAGATCAGGGAGATAGCGATCAAGTTCAGGGGGATAGACCCGGTGGAGAAGCCGCTCCCGGTCAGGCCGGTCTGCCACTACGTGATGGGGGGGATCGACACGGACATAGACGGCGCGACGAAGCTCAAGGGCCTCTGGTCCGCGGGAGAAGCGGCCTGCGTGAGCATAAACGGAGCCAACAGGCTGGGCGCTAACTCCACTGCTGAGTGCCTCGTCTGGGGGAAGATCACAGGGGCGGAGGCGGCGAAGTACGCGGAGGGGAGGTCGAGGCCTGACCCTCCAGGGGAGCAGGCAGCGCTAGAGGAGAAGAGGATCTTCGATGGAATATTCCACGGGAAAGGGGGGACCAACCCCTACGAGGTGAGAGACGCTCTGCAGAAGGTGATGGCCAAGGACGCCTTCGTGTACAGGACGGGGGACGGGCTCTCGGAGGCGCTCAGGACGATAAGGGAGCTGAAGAAGAAGGACTTCCTCCACTGCGAAGACAAGAGCAGGACCTACAACACGAACCTCAGCGACGTCCTGGAAGTGGAGAGCATGTTGGACGTGGCCGAGGTCGTGGTGGCAGGCGCGCTGGCCCGGACCGAGTCGAGGGGGTCGCATTTCAGGAGGGACTACCCGAACAGGGACGACAAGAGCTGGCTGAAGCACACCCTGGCGTACCCTGGTCCCGAAGGACCGAGGCTCGATTATTCGTCAGTCAAGATTACGAAGTACCAGCCTGCGGAGAGGCACTACTGACGAACGGGAGTGGTTTGGAGTGTCGAGCGCAGGCGAGCCAGGTGCGGAGAAAGCGAAGAACAAGAGGGGCATCTGGGGGTGGCTCAACCCGTACCACTACAACCTCGAGAGGTGGGCCTACTTCTTCCAGCGGGTCACGGGGGTGGCGATACTCGCGTACCTCCTCGGCCACCTGGGGGACACGAGCTTCTTCGTAGGAGGGCCGACGGGGACGGGCCCAAGCCAGTCGAGCTGGGCGTTCATAGGGAGCATTTTCGAGAACGACTTCGGTCACCTCATACTCGTCATGGTCGCCCTGGTGCTATTCTTCCACGGGACCAACGGGGTAAGGCTCATCCTGGCGGAGCTCGGGCTGATATTCAAGAAGCCAGGGAAGATAGAGTATCCGTACGAACCGAAGTCCCTGGCCCTTGGGCAGAAGTATCTCGTCTGGTTGGCGATAGCGTTGGCGATTCTGGGGGCAGTCTGGGCATACCTCGTGCTCTTCAGGGGATTCGGATGAGAGAGTCTAAGCTGATGCTCGTCCAGTACGTCACCGCCGTACTGGCGGTCGTGCTGGTGTCCATTCATCTCATAATGCAGGGGTTGATCTATCCCTACTCCACCGCCATCTCTTTCAGCAACATCCTCTCGGTCTACCGTAACGGGCTGTACGCCACGTTCCTTGAGGCCCTCCTCGTCGTGACCCTGGTGCACGGCTTCGACGGGGTCAGGGTAATCCTCCAGGAGTGGAGGCAGACGGCACCATGGAGCAGGTGGGTCGACATCGGGACGATCCTCGCCATCGTCATCTCGGTCGGCTACGGGACCCGGACGATAATACTGGCTGTGTTCGGAGGGGTGGCCGCATGACGGACTTCAAGCTCATAGTGCAGAGGTTCGACCCCCTGAGAGACGAGAAGCCGAGGCTCGCCGAGTACTCGGTGCCGCAGCGGGAGGGGATGACGGTCCTCGACGCCCTTCTCTACGCTAGGGACTATCTTGACCATTCGATCGCGCTCCGCTTCTCCTGCAGGCAGGCCTCCTGCGGGTCATGCGGGATGAAGATCAACGGGAGGCCGAGGCTTGCGTGCTATACCCAGGTCGAGGAGATGGGGGGCGAGAAGGTAGTCGCCCAGCCTCTGGACAACTTCGCCATCATAAAGGACCTGGTGACGGACCTGGGGTCTTTCTTCGAGAAGCATAGGGAGATCACCCCTCACATCGTCAGGACAGATGCCCAGGAGATGGATCACCCGACGGCCGAGTTCCTCATGAAGCCCGACGAGCTCGAGAAGGTGCTCCAGTTCACCTACTGCATAAAGTGCGGGCTCTGCACGTCGTCGTGCCCGACCGTCGGGACCGACTCCCTCTTCCCCGGCCCCCAGGCGCTCGCCCAGTCGTATCGGTACCTCATGGACGACAGGGACGAAGGGGGGGCGAAGAGGCTCGAAGCCCTGGACACCGCCCACGGCGTGTGGAGGTGCCACTTCGCAGGCTCGTGCTCGGCCGTCTGCCCGAAGGGGGTCGACCCTGCCCTGGGGATCCAGCTCCTCAAGCGGCACGTCATGAGCGGGAAGGCACCGAGGACGGAGGGGGCCAAGGTCGCCGGCAGGCCGCCAGCAGCCCCGGTCCAGAAATAGAAAATGGAGGAACCGTTATATGCCGTTTCCGGCATATAATCTGCGAAGGAATATGGTGGGAAAGATCGGGAACCCAATCGGCTGGATCACAAGCCGCCTTCCCAAGAACCAGGGCGGGGCGGAAGGAACCCTCCTGTGGCTGTTGAAGCTCGCGTTCTGGGCGGCTCTCCTCGCCCCGGTCATACTCCTTCCTGCCTACTATCTTCTGGTCAACTTCGGAGTGGCGCCGCAGATCCATCTGCCGCCGGGCTAGGGGACCGAGTCGCCGTCGGGCTCTTCGTAGTGGGACCCGAGATACCCGTAGACCCCCGTCTTCAGAACCTTCATGCCGAGCAGGGCGCACTTCACCCTAGAAGGTCCTAGGTCGGCGTTTCCGAGCAGCTCGAATATGTCCTCCTTGGAAAGAGCCTTCACCCATTCGAGGGGCTTCCCCTTCGCCAGCTCCGTGAGCATCGATGCAGAAGCCTGGCTGATGGCGCACCCCTTTCCGGTGTACTTGATCTCTTCGATCTTGTGGCCCTCTCCCACCCGGATCTGCATCTCGATCTCGTCCCCGCAAAGCGGGTTGGTGTCGCGGGCGGCGATGTCGAACTTCTCCAGCTTCCCGAAGTTCCTCGGGCTCCTATAGTAGTCGAGTATCAGCTCGCGGTAGATGTCGGCGGAGCTCATAGCTTGAATATCGACCCTGCCTTCTCCAGCCCCGCCCTGAGGGCGTCAATGTCATCGTATGAGTTGTAAACGTGGAAGCTCGCCCTGCTCGTCGCGGAGACGTCCAGCCAGCGCATGAGCGGCTGGGCGCAGTGGTGACCCGAGCGGATGGCGATCCCCTCTTCGTCCAGGATCGTGGCGAGGTCGTGCGGGTGTACATCTCCGAGGTTGAACGAGACGACCCCTCCCCGCTTCGACGGCTCAGCCGGGCCGTAGAGGTGGAACCCCTTCACCTTGGCGATGGTCTCGAAGGCGTACTCGAGCAGGCGGACCTCGTGCTCCCGGACCTTCTCCATCCCGATGGCCGTGAGGTAGTCGACGGCGGCCCCCAGGCCGATGGCGTCTGCGATGTTGACCGTCCCCCCCTCGAACTTGTACGGGACGTCGTTCCAGGTCGCATGGTCCAGGAACACCTCCCTGATCATCTCCCCTCCACCATGGAACGGGTCCATTTCTTCAAGCACCTCCTTCTTCGCGACAAGCGCCCCTATCCCGGTCGGGCCGAGCATTTTGTGCCCGGAGAGGGCGTAGAAGTCCGCGCCGACGGCGCCCGCGTCGACCGGAAGGTGCGGGACCGCCTGGGCCCCGTCCACCAAGGTGGTGGCGCCGGCGCTCCTCGCCTTCGCGCACAGATTCTGGACGTCGTTTATGGTCCCGAGGACGTTCGAGCAGTGGGTCACGGCCACGAGCCTCGGTGATTCTCTGAGGAGCTCCTCGAAGCTCCCCATGTCAAGCGTCCCGTCGGGGTTCAGCCCTACGAACTTCAGGACGGCCCCCTTTTCCTTCGCCAGCAGTTGCCAAGGAACGATGTTGCTATGGTGTTCCATCATGGTCGTCACGATGACGTCCCCCTTCTTCACGTGCTTCCCCCCCCAGGCGAACCGGACGAGGTTCGTGGCTTCGGTCGTCCCCCGGACGAAGACGAGCCCCCTGGCTGGGGCGCCGACGAACTTCGCAACCTTCCCCCTGGCCGACTCGTATGCTTCCGTGGCCTCCTCGCCGAGGGTGTGCACCGAGCGGTGGACGTTGGAGTTGTAGCGCGAGTAGTAGTCCACCAGGGCGTCTATCACAGCCTGGGGCTTCTGGGTCGTCGCCGCGTTATCGAGATAGACGAGCCTCTTGCCGTGGACCTGACGCTTCAGAATGGGGAAGTCGGCCCTCACCTTTTCCACGTCGAAGGCTTCGGTCTTGAGCAACCTAGGTTCCAGAAACGCTTCACTCCTCTTAAAAGAACTCCCTAAACCTCGACATAGATTGTGTCGCCTTCGGTCTTGACGTTGAAGCGCTTCAGCGGGACCTCGGCCGGGGGGTTGATGACGTTCCCCGTCTTCAGCTCGAACTGCGACAGGTGGAGTGGGCAGACCACCCTGTCCTCGATGACGAACCCGAGCCCCAGGTCCGTATCCTCGTGCGTGCATATGCCGCTCACGGCAGAGAACTCCCCGCCGATCTTCGCCAGCAGGATGTGCTCCCCCTTCAGGTCAACGGTTGAAATCGACCCTTCTGCGAGGTCGGAGGCTTTCATGGCAGGAAGGAATTCACCCAACCCCTATCGGCGATACTTGTAATGGCGCTCGAATATGTCTTCTGACTCTTTCACTTCGGGGGTAAGCTCTCCTGTCTCCGCCAGGAGCGTCTCCCTGTCGACGAGCCGCCTCTTCTCGCCCTGCCACTTCCCTTCGATCATGAACCTGGCCCCCTCCCGCGTCTGCTCTATGGGGACCCTCGACAGGACAGGCTCGAAGAACCCCAGGACCACCGTCCTCTTCGCCTCGTCCGCGGGCAGGCCACGGGCCATCAGGTAGAACAGCTGTTCCTCGTCGATCTGGACGACGGAAGCAGAGTGGGTCGCCCTGACCTCGTTGTTGTCTATCTCCAGGCTCGGGACCCCGTCCGACTTCGCAGTCCTTTCCAGGATCATGGCGTGGTGGGCGAGGTAGGACCTGGAGTTCTTGGCCGTGTTCACTATCTTGATCATCCCCTTGAAGATGGACTGGGACTCCCCCTTCAGCACGCCGCGGGCCTGGGTGGAGCCGGTGGAGTCGGGAGAATTGTGGACCAGGTTGGTCTCGTAGTCATACTTTTGCTTCCCATCGGTGAAGAATATCTCAAAACCCTCCGCGAGAGACCCCCTCCCGTCGAGGTAGAAGTTCGTCCTGGACCTCTCGAGCGAAGCGCCCAGCGAGAGGGAGCTCAACGTCGCCCTCGCGTCGTTGGCCACCTGGACACCCCGGTTGGAGACGTAAGTCGTCTGGTCGTCGAGGAGCTGGATGGACGAGAAGTCCACGTGCGAGCTCGGCCTTGCGAGTACCTCGGTCGTGGAAGCGACGAAGGCGGGGGCAGGGTTCCCCTTCGAGTAGAGCTCCTCCAGGAACACGAGCCTGGACTGTTCCTCCGCTATCACGAAGGTCTGCTCGACGATGGAGGTCTTCGGGGAGTCCAGGAGCAACATCCTCCGGAGCGGCCTCTCCAGCGTTACCCCGGAGGGGACGCGGACGAAGACCCCGCCGGTGAAGAAGGCGTTGACAAAGGCGGCGAACCTGTCAGACTCGGACTTCACGACCCTCCCCTCTATCAGCTTCCTGACCTTGGCTTCCTCCTGCCTCAGCGCCTCGTGGAACGACATCAGGTTCACCCCCTTGGCCGAGACTTCCGGGCTCAGCTCGGTGTGGACCTGGGTTTCGTTCCCCTGGAGGATGATGTCACTTTCTTTGCCCATAAGATGGTCTCCGAAGAAGGTGCGGAAGTCGATCTCCGCACGCCCAGGAGACAAAGCGAACCCGTCGAGCTGGAAGTTGAACGCGCTGACGTACTTGGTGTAGAGTGGGTTCTTCTCTGGCGGCAGCGCGGCGAACTGCCTGAACGCCTCCACCCTGGCGCTGGTTAGCCAGGACGGCTCGGACAGGAAGGCCGATATGGACCTGACAAGGTCCTCGTCAAACGAGGACATGGATGTTTGGGACATTCCGCTTGCTCCGGGCCTGCCCTAACCGACGGCGTTCGTCATTTCCAGTGACATGAGCCTGTTGAACTCCACGGCGTAGGTCATAGGGAGCTCCTTAGCGAAGGGCTCCATGAACCCGTTTACGACCATGCTAAGCGCGTCCCCTTCCGAGATCCCCCTGGACATGAGGTAGAACAGCTGCTCCTCCCCCACCTTGCCAACGCTCGCCTCGTGCGTGACGGTCGCGTCGTCCTCCTGTATCTCCATGTAGGGATAGGTGGCAGTGGTGCTGATGGGGTCAATAAGAAGTGCGTCACATCTTACGGTAGACTTCACGTTCTTCGCGCCCTTGGCGATATGGAGGAGACCGCGGTAGGCGGTGTGGCCCCCGCCCTTGGAGACGGACCTGGAGATTATCTTGGAAGTGGTGTCCTTCGCCAAGTGGATAGCCTTGCCCCCGGTGTCCTGGACCTGACCCGGGCCCGCGTATGCCACCGAGATGATGTCCGCCTTCGCCCTGGGGCCGACAAGGTATACACTCGGATATTTGCGGGTGAGCCTCGAGCCACCGTTAAAATCGACCCAGGACACGGTGGCGTCCTCGTGGGCGTGGGCTCTCTTGGTCACGAGATTGAGCACGTCCCTCGACCAGTTCTGAAGCGTCGTGTACTTTACGAACGACCCCTTCCTGGCTATGATCTCGACTACGGCGGAGTGGAGGGACTGGGCGGAATAGACGGGCGCTGAGCAATTGTGCACCGCGAAACCTTTGACGAGATAACTCTCGTCGTTCCTAACCCCGATGTTGTAGACTCTTCCATCGAATGGCTCGGAGAGGATCTTCTTGATAGGCACCAGATACCTGTTGTCCCTCCGCCTTACGGCGCTCCACTTCTTGCTTTCTGTATATTCGACGATGTACTGATCTCCTCTCACAATCTTCCTTCCCTTGATGGTGTCCTCAGAACCTTTGCGAAGATTGATGTTAGCGTACATCCCAGACCTGGCGAGGATTTCCTGCAGCTGGAATGCGAGCGTCCTACCGGTAGTCGACGCACGAATCATCAGGGACCTTCCATCCTTGGAGTATCTGTTTCCATCTCCCTGCAAGTAATACTTCAGAAGCAGCATCTGGCGGTCCGGAGGCAGTAGCATCGCTCGCTCTGAGAGAACCTTATTTCGGGCGCCACTCCCGCAATTCGACTTGAGGAATTCAATCAGACGTTTTGAGTATGACCCTATCACGTAGTGCTTCCCACGCGATTTCTGCAGACTCGCGTTCTCTCCGATTGAATGAATCAGCCTGAGCAGTTCTCTGGCAAGACGCCCGTCTTTGGTTGATTCACCAAAGCTGAAGCGAAGGTAATCCCTCTTGAGACTGGCGTTGTAGGTTATCCCGCCCTCGGCGAGATACAATCCGAGAATCTTCAGAAGGGCATCAGAGATTAGCGGGTCGTCCTTCGATTCGGAGGGGGCCACGTACACGATGAAATCGCCAACCTCCAGCCTGCCAGCTTCGATGAACTTGGGGACCGTGGTGAGCAACTTCTGTGTAGATGCCTCTGGAAGCCAGTGGTTTCTGGCCTTACGAATCGCGACCCAGCTTCTCTTTATCGCAAGGACGGGATGCTCGGGGGTCAAGCGGAAGGCACTCGCTCCTGATTGTGGTACGATTGTCAACATCTCGCCGTGATGCGGGTGGACATACTTGTCCGTCACCACTTGCCTTCTCCCTTCGTGAGTTGCAACCATTTCTTGTAATGAAATTTCGCTAATCGGCTTCAGGGAATGACCCATGCTGACGACCTCGTCGGCGGGGAGGCACCCCTCATTGTAGGAGACTTCACTGTAGGGCTCTGCCACGATCAGTGTCCGCTCGAACTGCCCCATTTTCCGTTCGTTTATCCTGAAGTACGCCTGAAGTATCATCGGCACTTTGACCCCCTCTGGTACGTAGACGAATGAGCCTGCGCTCCACACAGCGGTCTGGAGGGCGGCGATGTAGTTGTCCTGATACGGGACGACGGTGCCGAAGTATTTCTTCATTATGTCAGGGTATTCTTTCAGGGCCGTCACCGTATCGGTGAAGACGACGCCCTGCTTTTCGAGTTCCCCCTTGATGCTGTGGTAAACTGCCTCACTTTCATAAACCGCGCCTACGCCGGCGAGGAACTTCTTCTCCGCCTCGGTGATGCCGAGCTTGTCATAGGTATTCTTGATGTACTCCGGAAGCTGGTCCCAGGAGTCGGCTGCCTTGGCAGTCGGCCTCGCATAGTAGTAGAAGCTCTGGAAGTCGATGTCAGCCAGGTCCGGCGCCCAGGCCGGGGGCTTCCTGTCGAGGAAGTGCTTCAGGGCCTTCATCCTTGTCTGTTCCATCCAGGCCGGCTCGTCGTGTATCCTGACTATCTCCTGGACGACCTTCTCGCTCAGCCCCTTGATCCCTTGGACCGCGTAGGTCTCGACCGGGTCGCTGAAGCCGTACTTTTCTTTGTAATCGTCCGTGACGGTGTCGGTTTCCGCGCTCATTCCCCTTTCACGACCAGATATAACATATGTTATCGCCCTATAAGGGTTACTACGCCTGCTGAGCCACCTGCTCTTCTTCCTTGTAGCCCTGGATCCATGTGTACCCCTTCTCTTCGAGGAGCCTGGACAGCTCTTCCCCTCCCGACTCGATTATCCTCCCCTGGTACATCACATGGACGAACTGCGGCTTGACGTACTTGAGGATCCTCTGGTAGTGTGTTATGATGAGGGTCCCGGTCTGCGGGCCGGACACCTTGTTTATCCCTTCGGCCACGATCCGGAGCGCGTCGATGTCGAGCCCCGAGTCCGTTTCGTCCAAGACAGCGAACTTGGGCCGCATCAGCGCCATCTGTAGGATCTCGGCCCGCTTCTTCTCCCCGCCCGAGAAACCTTCGTTGAGATACCGATTCAGGAACGCCTCGTCCATGCTGAGCATCTTCAGCTTCTCTGCCACGGTGTCCTTGAACTCGAAGATCGTCGGGGGCTCCGAGCCGGCCGGCTGCGAGTTGTTGTAGGCCGCCCTCAGGAAGGAGAACATGCTCACCCCTTGGACGCTCACCGGGTACTGGAAAGCCAGGAACAGCCCCTTCTTCACGCGCTTGTCGGGGGTCAGGCCGACGATGCTCTCCCCGTCGATGAGGACCTGACCAGACGTGACCTGATACTTCGGGTGCCCCATGAGGGTGTAGGCGAGGGTGCTCTTCCCGGACCCGTTCGGACCCATCAGGGCGTGTGTCTCTCCCTGACCGATGGTCAGGTTCACCCCCTTGAGTATCTCCTTCCCTTCAACCGATGCGTGAAGGTCCTTGATCTCGAGATTCATTTCCATCTTGGCCGGGTCAGCCGATTCTATTTAAGTATAACATATGTTATTCAGGGCGTCCAGACGCCGGCAGCCTTCTTCGCGACCGCTTCGAGGAACTCCCTGTCAAGGGAGGAGAAGGCGTCGAGCTGGTCCCCGTCGATGTCAATCTCGCCAACCACCGAACCCTGGCCGAGGATGGGGACGACTATCTCGGACTTGGTGGAAAGGAAGCATTGCAGGTACCTCGGGTCCTTGCTGACGTCCGAGACGATCTCGGTCCTCCCCGCCTTTGCCGCGAACCCGCAGACCCCCTTACCGACCGGGATTCTGGTATGCTCGGTGGCCGCGGGGCCGGACCAGGCGTCCAAGACAAGGTCTTTCCCCTCTACCGCGTAGACGCCCACCCAGGTGTAACTGGGAATCGTCGTGTTCAGGAGCTTCACCATGTCCTCTCTGGCGCCCTTACCCTTCTTGCTCCCTACGATCGAGTCCAGCCTTACGAGGAGCTCCTTGGCTTGTTCTCTGGTGAGCCTGCTTACGGTCGCTTTCAAGAACTCGATTCGCCCTCGACTGGAGTTATTTATCCACGACCCCTTTCAGGTAGGGTTCTCCATGAGATACCTGTAGGCCAGCCCCGCAAGGACGGCCCCGATCATCGGACCGACCAGGTAGACGTACCAGTACCCCGGATAGAACCCACCGGCGATCATCGGGCCGTAGGCCCGCGCGGGGTTCAAAGCCGCCCCTGTCAGGTTCCCGCCCACCAGGACGTCGGCCAGCAAAGCGAGACCGATCCCGAGCCCCCCGATCTTTGGAGCCCTCGGGTCAACGGCCGTCCCATAGACGGCGATGACGAGCACGAAGGTCAATAGAGCTTCGATGGCGATTCCCTGGCCAGACGATATGGCGTTGTTGAGCGTAGGCGCGCCCCACCGGACCAGGTCTCCCATGGTCGACGGGAACGCAGCGGTCAGTGCGATTCCTGCCAGAATTGCCCCCAGAAGCTCCGCCGCCATGTACGGGACCACGTCGCGCGAAGGCAGCTTCTTCCCCACCCATAGGCCCAGGGCGACAGCGGGGTTGAGGGCCCCTCCAGATATCCCCAGGGTGGCCGAGACTGCCACGGCGAGGCCGAGGCCGTTCGCGAACGCCGCCACCAACAGGCCGGTCCCAGGCGAGGCAGGACCGAGGCTCGCGTAACCTACCGCAGACCCCGCGCCCACGAGGACGAACACAAAGGTGCCCACAAATTCTGCAGCGAGCTTCCTAGGTAATGCCGGAGCAGCGGACAAGAAACGTTCAGGCGCACGTCATGACCTGCCCACTTAAGGGTTGTTTCATGGCGCGACGGACGCGCCGCAATTCTTCCCTTCGCAATAACCCTAATATACCCCGTTCGGTTGTATACCTCGATTTACATGTCCGCGTCAGGTCAGCCGATCATAATCCTGAAGGAAGGTTCCGGGGAGTCCAGGGGGAGAGAGGCTCAGAGGAACAACATTTCTGCTGCGAAGCTCATCGCGGAGGTCGTGAGGACCTCCCTCGGGCCGCGAGGGATGGACAAGATGCTCGTCGAC